>DASYKW010000213.1:0-5284 GCA_035995005.1 Pyrinomonadaceae bacterium | reverse complement strand
GATCTGCGGGCTTACAACGGCTACAAGGTGCCGTTGCCGAGGATCATCGAGCTGCTCTTTCAAAAGACGAAAAAGGGCGGCGTCGTGGTGTGGGTCATCGGCGACAAGACCGATAAGGGCAGTGAGTCGCTGAGCAGTTTTGAGCATGCGATCGCGTTCGCGCGGACGGGCGGATTCAATTTGCACGACACCATGCTTTACGTGAAGAACAATCCGATCCCGAGCGACTGCGGCAAGCGGTACCGGCAGTCCTTCGAGTACATGTTTTGCTTCTCGAAGGGCAGCCCGAAAACCTTCAATCCGATCATGGAGAAGACGAAATCTGCCGGCAAACAGATCAAGGCTTTTCGGATCACGCAGAACGGCCGCGGGAACGTGCCGGCGAAGGGCGCCGGTCGACAGGTCAATGCCGAGCGTAAGGTGAGCAATATCTTCACCTATAACGTCGGGACCTCATCGTCGGCCGACAGGATCGCGTCGCGGCACCCGGCGATCTTCCCGGAGAAATTGGCGGAGGACCAGATCTCGACCTGGACGAACGAGAGGGACCTTGTCTATGACTGCTTCATGGGCAGCGGGACGACTGCCGTCGCCGCCTGCAACTTGCGACGTAACTTTATCGGTTCGGAGATCTCCGAGGAGTACGTCGACATCGCAAACGAACGGCTCACGATGTACCGGCACAAGCTCAAATGACGATGAAGATCAGGCGAATGAAAAATCGCGAGTACCAGGATCGGGGGGGGGTATTGGTATGCGCCGCTCCGGCCGAGTACGGCCTCTTCGACGGGCATCGACTCATTGTGAGGATCCTGCGAATGGGCGACGGCTGGCGAGTTTGCCGGCCAACTGAGAGATCAACGATCGGCCTGGCCATCTCGCCGATCGGAATGAATAAGTTTCGAGAGGTGCGGGAATGGGCGATTGCAAATGTATCAGCGAAGAGCGTGTGAGGCGGATCATTCGCGAGGAACTCGCGGCTCATCATTCTGAGATCGAGAGTTCGACTTTCCAAAAGAGCTTTGAACTTCGAATAGACCGGCTGCTTACGAAGCTCGATCAAGAGGCCAAGACGAGAGCAGCTGCAGCAGGAGGCAATTGAAGCAAATGAGTCTCAACGACAAAGATGAGCGGGGGGGGTATTCGCGACAGGAAGGCAATAGCCGATGAGGATTTTACCGCCGAGGACCGCGGCAAGTATCGCCACCCGGAGACGGTCGGTGACTACTCGTACGCCGAGCTTGAGAAACGCGTCTTTGCCGCCCTGGACGCTAATGTCCGAACGCTCATGCGGATCAAGGAGCATGCCAGCCTCGAGAGAGGGTTTGATCTCTCACCGGTCATGGAAGGCATGGAACTCGATCGGAAGATCCGCAATGAATCGAATGGGACGATCACTGCATTCTTTCGCTTCGGTGAAATGCCCAAGCGGTTTTGGAATAACGGCGACGGTACGGTGGGCGTTGAATTTGTCGAGGGCTACGTCCCGCCGAAATCGGCCAAGGATACGGCAGCTGAGGACTATAAGAAATTCACCATCGGTGGCACCGGCCGCAAGCCAGTTCCAATCATCCCGAAAGAACTCGAGGAGCTGGCGGCAACCCTCGACGACCCAAACGAGATCGCGAGGAACGTCGGGTACAAGAACAAGCAAGGTCTGGCCGGAAGGCTCAAAACAGATCCGCTGCTAAAGGGTGCATACGATCGCGGACGCAGAAGATTCTCCGATCGGCGAAACCTGCAAAACGATTTTTCGACGCCGGCCACGCCGGCACCTATTAAACCTGAGAAGGAGAAACAATCAATGTCAGCAGCAACAGCGACGGCACCTGCCGTCTCGCACAAAGCAAAGGGAATTGCCTGGAGCGTTGAACTTTTTAAAGACGCAAAGGGCCGAGGTGAATCTAAGGGTGATCTCGCGACTCGCCTTAAGGTTACGACGCAGGCCGTGAGCCAGCAGCTTAAGAAACATCCCGAGTATGCCGCCGCATTCGGCAAAAGTGTTTCGTCTAAGCCGACGCGGACCTATGCTCGTCGAACAGAGCCGACGCCGGGCAAGGTCAAGAAAACATCTCGGCCGGAGGAACCTCAGGCGGAGATAGTTCATTCAGTTTCAGCCGAGCCCTCGGCCACCAGCAGTGACGAGTCGGTCCTCGCTGAGTCGGCCGAAATCCAGAAGGTCGAGGAGCGTACCGCACCGATCAGCGAGAGGATCCGCGACCTCGCCGATGGCGGAAGAGATGACGATCGTGCGTCCGAGCCGAAGCGACGTTTACTCGATGCCTTAATGACGCCGAGCTTCCTGCGCGGCTTCATGGCCGAGCAGCGTCCGGTACCGCTTCAGCGCGTGATCGAATTGGAAAGCGGAGACATAGTCGTTGTCTTCAACGGAAATCTCTTTGAGGCAACAGCGGCCGAGCGGGCCTTCGTCAATGAGATCGTCGATCGCTGTGAGACGTTCGGTAAGAGGTCAGCTAGGCCGGGTCGAAGCTGGCTAGGACGCGTTTTCGATCGGCTCAGCCTATGAAGCACCCGGTCTGCGGCGGCGAAACGGCTGTGATCAATTCGCGTCCCCAAGGGGAGGGACGGATCTGGCGTCGCCGCCGCTGCGTTGAATGCCGCGACACGTACACGACATTTGAGATCACAAAAAAGGAGCTGGATCGATTGATGGAAGCCGAGGAGAAACTGAACGAGCTTGACGGGCCTAACTGGGCGGTGATCGCGTTTCGCGGAGTGGTCAAGACAGAGATCTCCTACTCGGAGGCGGCCGATCTGATGAAGCGGCTTCAACTGCATCCAGGTAACGGTGGGCTGGCGATCGTGTCGGTTGATGCCGCAGCGAGGTTACATGGACGCAAAAACGCTTAACGCATTCGCCGATCTATTTCGCTGCGCGGCGCGGATGTACGGCGTCGAGCTAACGGAGGTCGAGTTCACGATCTGCAAGCCGGTCGACCAGCGACGGATGTTAGACGCCATTACGGATGATCAAACTCGAATCGGACCAGCTAAGTCACTCGGAGAATGGATTCTATGAATTATTCAGCAATCGACGATACGCGCGATTTGGAGAGACAGAGGAGCGAACGATCCGCCGATTCTTCGTTGCGGTCTGACGCCGCAAAGGTAATGTACGACGCACTAGTGCAGATTGCCCGCTCGGACGCCTTCTTTGACCGCGAGAAGCGACTTGTGCGGATCGCTCGTGAGGCGATTGAGAAAGCGACTCGAGTAAGTCAGGAAAAGCAGCTTTGATCGTTCCAACTGAAGTCCCCAGGGGCACGCCTAAGATGAAACAGGACAGGGGTGACAATGCTGGCGGAGGAGGACTCGCAGGTGTTTGTGCGAGAACGGCCTCATGGAAGGCTAGTTTGGCAAGGTTAATGAGATACGACTCGCAGTGCTCCCTTATCAATTCGCGGTCCCGTCTCGTCATCTTGACGAGGCCTAGAGTGTCAAAAGTGATGCCAATGCCGGCTACGAACAAATCCTTAACGAGCGCCCGCTTATCGGCCTCGACCAGTTCAAGAATACGCTCACGTTCACTGCAGTTGTCCATGGGGAGATTTTAGCGCAGATCAAATGCCGAAGCCGAATTATTACATCTTTCAAGGCGGACCCGAGCTGATCAAATATTGGATCGGCCCAGATGCCGAAAGCTGGGCACGGCATCGCTGGCACTGGTCAGCGAACAAGAATGTCGTGCCGGGCGATAAGGCGTTCATCTATCTCACATCTCCCCAGTCACGGATCGTCGGGGAGGTCGATGTGATCACCAAGCCGTTCTTTAATGGCCCACCGTATGCTTTCGATAATTCGCACATGAACGATCGTTGGTGTGTCGAGGTTGCGAATCCGAGGTCCTACGGAAACTCATACATGCTGTCGATGAGTAACCTGCGCAATCTTTTTACGCCGGACTGGGGCTGGGTGAGGTATCCGCGAGGCAACACTCGAGTGCCGGACGAGATCTTGCCGGCGATGCTTGAGCTCGCTAGACAGGAGCTGCGACGAAACCGGCCGCCATGTGCTCGATCGGGGTGCGTCGATGGCTTTATTTCTATGAACGCCTGGCATGAGCGAAAGAAGCCCTGCCCGGAGTGTAATGGCCACTAGCTACTTGGCGTATAAACGCCCTGTGCTGCGCGCCGAGAGCGCATCCGGGCACGCAGCGGTGGAAAATCGAAACTGAACGGATTGAATGCCATTGAACGGCATCTGAAGCCTTGTCACTGACCCTAAAAATGCCTGAGACTAAAAAAGAGATCGATGTTCGGTGCAAGATGTGCCGGCGGCTGCTCATTCGAGTAACGGCAGATACGAGTGGTGTCGTACAGGTGCATTGTAAGAAGTGCCGAATGACGCGCACGATCAAATTGCCCTTGACACCGCGCGCCGAAGAGACTAGCATACGGTCTGACGCGGAAGGCTCCGCATCACACCGGATCACATAGCGGCCCGAGAGCGGCCCACAAAAAAAAGTAAAAAGCGGTTCGTAAGCAACCCGAGGATCTTTTGAGAGATCGTCGGGTTTTTCGTTTTTATGGCTAAACAAGGTTTTGGCGGTCAGTGGGTTGAGATCTGCAGGGCGGGTCGCGCGAATGATAGCAAAGGCATTTCGCGCAGCCTCGACCGTAAGTTTCTCTCGGATGTTATCGCGAACTACGCCGCCGGCAGCCACGACGCTCCGATCGTCGCAGGCCACCCGGAGTCTGATTCTGCTCCCGCCTATGGCTGGGCGACGGAGCTACGGCTAAACGGCGATTCGCTCGAGGCGAGATTCACGGAAACCAACGACGACTTTGAAAAGCTTGTCGAGGGAGGATCCTACAAAAAGCGGTCCGCTAGCTTTTATCTTAACCCGCCTAATCTTCGCCACGTCGGATTTCTGGGAGCGCGGCCGCCCGCGATAAAAGGTTTGCAAGATATCAAATTCGCTGAGGGCGAGTCCTTTGTCCTCGAAGAGACCATCAATTTACAGGAGAACGAAATGGGCCTTGAAGACAAGGATGTCGAAAAAGTTACGGAGGGCGTGTTCGAGAAGATCAAGAATTTCTTCAAGACGCCAGAGGGTACAGCTGCGGGTGAGCCCGCGGCTAACTTTACCGAGGAGTCGGCCAAGAAGCTGATCGGAGATGCGGTCGATGCGGCCAAGGCAGAGTTCAAAGAGCAGCTCGATGCCAAGGACCAGGTGATCGCGGATCTGAGCGCAAAGGTCGACGGGCAAATCACCGGCGGTAAACGTGCCGAGATCGCATCGTTCGTCGAAAGCCTGCCCGCT
>DASYKW010000212.1:0-5694 GCA_035995005.1 Pyrinomonadaceae bacterium | reverse complement strand
GACTGGTGCTCAAATAATTATCCGGGCGTTCCCTATCCGTACTCAAAAACGACCATCGTCCGCGGATTTGCCGACATGGAATATCCGATGATGGTCAACGACAGTTCGCAGGAGAATGGCGATACTACGCGCTTCATCGTTGAACACGAGATCCTGCACACCTGGTTTCCTTTTTACATGGGGATAAATGAGCGGCGGTACGGATTTATGGACGAGGGCTGGACCACGGCCTTCGAGAATATGATCATTGGGGCCGACCTGGGTCAGGAGCGCGCCGATGCCCTCTTTAAAGGGTTCCGCGTCGGTGGCTGGATAAGCAACTCGGCCGCGGATGCCGACTTGCCGATCATCTCGCCGGGCGACGCGATGACCGGACGTGGCTTTGGCGACAGCGAATACGGCAAGGCTGCACTTGGGTATCTCGCTATCAAGGACCTGCTCGGTGACGCTGAATTCAAGCGTGTGCTTGCCCAGTTCATCGGTGACTGGCATGGAAAACACACACTGCCGTGGGATATGTTCAATTCGTTTAACAGAACATCGGGCAAGGATATGAACTGGTTCTTTAAGAATTGGTTCTTCGACAACGGCTACATCGATGTAGCTGTCACCGGCGTGACAAAGACCGACGGAGGCTACAATGTTGGGATCAAGAATGTCGGCGGCTTTGCCGCACCGACAAATGTGATCGTGACCTATTCGGACGATTCGACCGAGACCCTCCATCAGACGCCCGCGATCTGGCAGGCTGATCGGCGAAGCGCGACGGTAAAAGTGACGACGTCCAAAACGATCAAGTCGGTGGCGCTCGAAGGCGGCATCTTTATGGACGCGAACATTGCGGACAATAAGTGGGCCGCAAATTAAGCTTACGTTTAAAAAAAGGCGGGCCTTGCGGTCCGCCTTTCTTGTAGAGCCCCTCCGTCTTGCCTATAGTGTTACTCCACGGTTACGAAATCCGTTCCCGTCCGTCCAAAGGTTTCAGGATGATACATCTCTTCTGCCTTTGCTGGGGGAACGACAAAACGTCCAGGCGTGGTCGCACGGGTGACGTACGAGTAGTTGTAAACGCCTTCCCAAAGCAGTGACGCAAACGCCTCGGCCCGCTCGTCGCGGAAATTCTGGTGCTCAAACCAGTATTGCCTCCACCACCATGAGCCGTAGCCGTACGATCGGCTGCCGTAAGTAGCTACACTCGTGATCGGCTTGTTGTCACCGGGAATGACCTCGGTCGTCGCGAGCTCCGGATTGAGGATCTCGAGACCGGCCGGAAGCTGATCGACAAGTGCGACGTGGTAGCGCCTCGCCTGTGCGACCATTGTCAGCCTCACTCGAACGCGAGCTCCTGACTTGATCGTCCAGGTCCCGTCGGCGTTTTGTTTGACGTCGCCCTTGTCGTCGATCGGCTCGTATGAGCGAAGGACCGTAAAGCCGTAATCCGCCGGATCGAGCTTGAGGTTGCGTGGCGCGTACTTCATACCGATGCGGTAATAGAGTCGGCCCGCACCTTGTCTGTCGATGATGAGATTCGACGTGCCGCCCTGATCGACGAGGTACGACATCGGGATGTTGAGTACGTTTGAGTCCGCCGATCGTCCCTTAAAGATCTGCTCGCCGGCGTAGGTATTCCCAAGCCAGATGCGCGAGACAAAGTCCGGCGTGACCTTTTCAAACGTGTTGAAGTACTTGTCGAGGGCCAGCAGGATAAAGACATTCTCCTGCGTATTGGACCACGCACCTTTAACGCGATGGTCGAGAAGACCGCGAACGAGCTTTGGAATAAGGTCGTTCTTGGGATCGGCCTTGATCATCGCCTCGAGCAGCACACCGTCTGCGCGACGGTTTGAGTACATGATGAGCCACGCACCGTCGCCGTAGTTGGTGACAAAGTTCGCCGCCGCCGCGGTCTCGGTCGTGTGGTTGTTGAGGTAGTGCAGGATAGCGTCCTTCTCGGTCTGCGAGCCGGGATCGTTAGCCAGCACGTCAAGGATCCAGCCAAGTGCCTCGTAAGGCATCTTCTCGATCGTCGCCTCGGCGAGCAGCCGCTTGGCCTTCGCTATGTCCTTGTCGCCCATCATGTCGCGGACGTAGAGCGCATAGGCCGAAATCGTCCAGCGGACCTCAGGCGAGTTTTTGTACCACTCGTCAAAGTGCGACTCGACGTTCTTCAAGTACGGTTTCGACTTGCTGAGCATCTCGTCTGGTACCTTGTATCCCTTAGCCTTTGCAAGGACGAGAGCGTGCGCGACGTGGACCGTGAGGAAGGGATACTCGTATCGCTCCTTATCGCGCTTCCACAAGCCAAAGCTGCCGTCGTCACGCTGTCTCGACTGCAGGATCTCGACGTCGCGAGCGAAGTAGCCATCGAGCTCCGCCTTCGTCGGCATGTCCTTTGATTTAAAGGCCTCAAGCACATCACGCATCGCCGCGATCGAGATCATCCGTGAGGAGATCTGCTCTGAGCAGGCGTAAGGATAGTTGGTGAGGTAGAGGAATGCGTCGGTCAGTTCCTGAAGCTGCGTTGACGAAGTCGTCACCTCTAATCCGCCGAATTGCGGGAAAACATCGCCCGGCGTTTGCACCGGCTGGACGATCGCACCGTTCTGGTCCGTATTACCATATGTCGCAAAGGCCTCGGTAGTGGCCGGCGTCCACACGGGCAGGGAGATCTCGGACGCGTCCGAATAGCTGCCTGACGAGACGGCGATCTGGAATCTTGCCGTTCCGGCCTTTACGGTCGATACGGGGAAACGCACCTCGGCACGATCGTTTGCCTTGATGACGACTCGCTTGCCGCTGCCGCCGGTGAGCTCGGCATTAGTCGCGCGGACCGCGACATCGACGGTCATGTTTTCGTCGGTTTGATTTTGTACGACGACCGGCAGATCGATCTTGTCGCCAAAATTCATAAACCTTGGCGCACTCGGCCTGACCATCAACGGCCGCTTGGCCGTGATGTTGGACTCCGACTTGCCAAACTTATTGCCGGTATCAACGGCAACCGCTGTGATGCGATATCGCGTCAGGTTGTCGGGCAGCTTGATGGCTAGAGCTGCCCGGCCGTTGGAATCCGTCTTAACGGTGGGCGACCATAGCGCCAGAGCGTTAAAGTTTTGCCGCAAGGCGATCGGGTCAGATGAACGTTGACCCGGCGCGTCATTATCAACGCCGTCGATCGCGAAATTCTGGCTTTTTGCACGACCGCCGCCAACGCCTGCTTTTGCAGCCCGGGACGTCGTAGTCACATCCGCACTCTCGGCGCTCAACATCACGAGCTCGTTTACTTGGCCCGCGCTGACGGGACTGGGCGCGGGAGGCGGATTTTTGATATCACCCGGATTCCCGAGCAGAACGTCCTTACGCATGTGGTAATCCGTCGTTCCCGTACCACGTGCGGTGTAAAACGTGTCGAGCGGATCGGCTATCGTGTATCGCGAGAGAGCAAGCACGCTCTCGTCAACTACGACGACAGCCACCTCGCTATTGGCGACAGGCTCGCCGCGATTGTCCTTGACCTCGACATTTACCTTTGTCTCGCCGCCGGGGGCGAGTGTCTTGTCCACGGGGTCGGACGAGACGGTCAAATGACGGGATGCGGTGGAGATCGACAAATTGAGATTACCGCTCGCAAATGCCGGGCGAGCCGCGAGCTTTGGATCTACGTCGCCCTTATCGTTTGTACGGGCCGCGGATCCGACAAGGTCGACCTGAGCATTTATGTTGGGAAGGTACTTCTCATCGACCGGCACCTTGAGTGTGATCGACGAGTCTTTCATCGAGAAGCGTTCGGTCTTTACGATCCCGTCACGCCGGAGCGTCAACACACCCTCGGCCGGTGTGAACGGCGCGATTACGAGTAGCTCTGCGACATCGCCCGGCTGATATTCCTTTTTCGACGGTATGATCTGGACCTGCTCTTGCTCGACGTTGCGCTTTGGCGGCGTCTTGCCGCCCGGCACCCAGACCGTCAGCTGACTCTCGTTGAAGCGCTCCTTGTCATCTATCACCGTCGCTGTGATCGTGTAGCGGCCGCCTTGCTTGGCGACAAATTCACATTTCTCGGGCTTGTCGGACGACTTGACGGTACATAGCTGTTCGTCCACGGTCTTCTCGGCCCACGCTCCCTTTTCGAATTCCCAATCCTTCAGAATGGCCTTGATCTCTGCGTCTCGTCCGGCCACCAGGCGGCCGTCGATATCTGAGACGATCGATTCGATCGTGATCTTCTCGCCCTTTTGAACGAATGTTCTCGGCGTTTTTATCCCGACGTAGAGAGACGACGGATGCACCAATAAACTGGTCGAGCTGGACCACGTTTGCCGATTGACGTCCTGGACGGATGCTGCCGCCGAGATCGTGTACGGTCGTGGGGGATTCGCGGAAACGAAGTCCGCCTTGAGCAAGTGCTTGCCGCTGGCATCAGTGACACCCTTAAAGCTCTGCGATATTCCGCCGCCGCCATAACCGCCGCGGCCATAGCCCTCAAAGTCGTACCAGCCCCACCACGGAGTCCACGTCCCAAAGACATATTCGTCGCGGTTTGGCGGTGTGTAGTTTGTCGGCGTTGCCGTTACGGTCCAGTTCGTTTCAGCATTTGGAAGTCCGCCTCCGGCGTAGTACTTTGCCTCGACCGAAAGATTCGCCGAGCCGCCCACAAAAAATGGAGCCTCGCTCTCGACCTTTGCCGATACCTCGAACTCAGGGCGGCGAAATTCCTGGATCTGAAATGGGTGCGAATAGACCACACCGCCATCACCCGGCGCCGTGAATTCTACGCGCGCCTGGCCTAGATTGGCGTTGTCCGGAAGGGTGAATTTGAGGTCGAATGCCCCAACGGGATTCGTCGTGACCTGTCCTTTCGCGATCTCGTTGTTGCGAGGATCTTTTGCGGACCACGCGTAGGTTTGAGCCCCTGCGAGGGGCTGTACGTCACCGAGTTTGCCGCCGCCGATAGTGCGAATATAGCCTTTTACGGACACTTCCTCTTTCGGCTTGTACATCTTGCGGTCGTCGAACGTAAACCAACGCAAGCTGTCGGGCTGTGGCTTTTTATACCAACTGCCGCTGTCATTCCAGTAATACTCGGTATTCTCGGGCAGGAATGCGACGTCCTTACCGCGACGGGCGATCAGCATGTTAGGGCCGCCGTTCGACGGCGAAGAGTCTGGCAAGGGCAGACGAAGGATACCGTTGCCGCCGGTGCGGTTTGACTGCGCCTCAGCTATCGCCTCAGCGACGATATTTGAGCCATCGGTGTCGATCGCCTGAATGTCACTGACACTTGTGCCGCCCCATGTCGTTAGCCAGTTCCATGCTCGCTCGAGAATGCCAGGCCCGACCTGGGCCACGCCGCTCGGGGTCACGCCGTTCGGATAGATCGATAATTCAACATCCGCCAGCGGCTTGCCGGTGCGAAGCTCGCTCGCGAATCCGACCAGCTCAGTGCTGTCGACGAAAGCATCGAGCCCGATCTGCGTCGATTGCAGCCAGGTAAATATGTGTGCGTTGTCGTACTTGTCGCGCCGCACGGCCGGCTCGATATCGACGACGACGTTCCCAAAGCCGCCATTAAGGCCCTTTGATATGTCGATCCGCGTTTCGACCATCTCGTCCTGTTTGCTGGCGACCTGGACGACATCGTCCGAGACGAGTTTTCCCGGGATCGCGGGCCGCTTGCCCTCGTCATAATTCAGG
>DASYKW010000211.1:0-18245 GCA_035995005.1 Pyrinomonadaceae bacterium | reverse complement strand
CGACTCAAAGAAAAGTATCTGTCCGATGCCCTCGTTGACGTAGACGCGCAAGGGCAAGTTGGCGAGGTTTGCGATCTCGACGACGAGACGGCCCGTCCAGCCCGCCTCAAGCGGCGTTGTATTTACGAGCAGTCCTGCACGCGCATATGTCGATTTGCCGAGCGCCACGCCTGTGACGTTTCGCGGCATTTTGAACGTCTCGACCGTTACGCCAAGCCCGTAGTGATGCGGCGGCAAAAGGTAATATTTCGCACCATCGTCCGCGGTGTGCAGCCCTGGCTCGATCAGTGAATAATGATCGTCAAATTTCTTAGGGTCGATCTCCTTAGCGTGCACCGACGAGAATATCCGAAACCCGTCGTCTGCGAGCCGCATGTCGTATCCATAGCTCGAGCAACCAGCCGAGATGATCCGCTTTCCATCGACCTCGCGCACGAGCTCGCCGAGAAAGGGCGTGATCATTCCCTGCTCCGTGGCCATTTTTCGCAGCCAAATATCCGATTTGATCGACATGTTATTCCACGAGCGGCTGCAGATAAAGACTGCCATCGCCAACCGACAATTTTATACTAATGCCGCCGGCTCCGGCCTTTGCCCTGATCAACTTATCGGTAAATGGCACCTTCCGATCCCGTGGCTTTAGGGTCGCGAAGGTATTCGCGATCTCGCCCGTCCGCAGGATGGCAGCATCAATGTCGGCACTCAGCTTAGCCGGCAGCGTGATCGAAATATCGCCGGTCGCGACCTGTGCGTCGATGCCGACGCCGCGCCAACCCGATGATGGAATTGTGATATCCAGTTTGCCCTTCGCGATGACCGAGGTAAAGTTACCGCCGGACAGGCTTACCGTTGCGTTCGCGTCGATCGCGTTCAAACGGTGATTGCCCTGCGCTCCCGAGATCTCCATCTCGCCTTGCCCGGCGTCGATCTCGATGTTGCAGTATTTAGGCACTCCAATGACGTAATCGATCCGATACGGCATGCCTTTAAGGTTTTTGACGAGTTTTTTCTCGGCAGATGTCATCTTTCGCCGCGTATCCGCACCGACGCTCACGATCGAAACGCGGCCCAGCGACTCGTCCGTCACAAAGCCCGTCAGCACGGCGGCTCCGGCAAGATCGGCTTCATTTGCGGCTTGTACCTCGATCGTAGCCGTGATCTCTACGGTGTCGCGGCTCGTGCTGCTGACCTTGACCGAGCCAAGCGGCGCACCAGCGATCGACAGCGTCGAGCCGGCACCGAACGGTATGCTATCCGTCTTCGTCGTCGTGCGCTTCAACAGCTGGGCCTGTCCGGCCACCGCAAAAACACACACGAGCGCTGCTGCTACGAGAAATGTTGTTCTTTTCATTTCGAGACTAAGAAAAGGAGAGTGCCTGACTGGATTCTACCCGAAACGGCTATCGGCGGTAAAACTTGATGCTGCCGCGTTGATTTGTGACCGAGAGCGTGGCGCTGCCCGAGCCGCATTTGCCGACCATGCGGCGACCGTCGCCTAGCAGGCTCAGATCAGGACCGGCGCATTGGTAAAAGGAGATGTCCCGCGTCGACGGAGCCGTAGCGACGACCTTGAATGACGAGTTAAAGGGTATCCGCAGCCCGATGTTGCCTTTATTCGACGAGAAGCGATAATTCCCGCCTTCCTGTAATTCGCCGTCAAAAAAGATGTCGCCGGTCACGTTATCGGCCGCGACGTTCGACGCTCCGATATTCAGAAGCGTAATGTCTCCCTCGGTCGAGATGTGGGCTCGGACGAGACCGCCGGAGATATTACTTACGGTCAGATTGCCGACCATCGTCTCGATATCGACCATCGTGTAGTAAGGTACGCGGATAAGAAAATTAACTATCCCGACCTCGCCACGGCCTTGGTTATCTCGGACGAGATTCACGACGATCTCGCCGCTGAGGCTTTGAGGCTGGATGTTCGCCGTCGGTGCCTCCATCGACGCCTGAATGCTGACCTCGGCCTTGCTCCAGCCCTCGATGGTAACGGTCCCGGTGCGGTTAACCAGCTTTAATCTGACACTCTGGCCGGCGGGATACGTGCGTGAGAATTTCTTCTGCGCCGGTACATCGCCGGCACAAAACAAGAAAAAAACTACGCCCAACATTGCGACCGTAGTTTTCAGCAAACCGCTGTTCTGCACCCAAGACATCGATTACAGATCTGAGAAATCGCGGAGAAGATTCATCTTGTCATTCAGCACCGAGTCGAGCATCTCGCTCGATAGGTCGTCCTCCGGATCGCGCTGAAGAATGGTGGTGTATTCATTGACCGAGTCGTCGATCTCGCGCATATTCCTATCAAACGCCGCACGCGTTGTGTTGTCCCACTGGTTGCGACGAGTCTGCACACGGGCGTTCCAATACTCGATCGCCGCCTGCCGGTCGCGAAGCTTACGCTCGATCTGCTGCTGCGGCGTCTCGGCGAGACCGACCTTCATCAGCACACGGTCCACAAATGTCCGCGAGGTCGTCTGTGCGATACTGTCCGTCGCGGCCGGCTCGTAATAATTGCGAATGGCGACGACGGTCAGCAGCGAGCTAACGATCGCGATGCACGCAAGACCTGACGCCAGCTGCCAAAATGACAAATGCCAGAGGCCTCGTCTTGGCGGCTCCGGCACTATTTGCTGTTGAACGGCCTTTTGCTCGTTTTCGAGGATGTTGTTGATACGACACCACATCTGGTGCGAGTTGTTCTCGGGCAGCAGCGAGTCGCCCTCGTTCGAGCAGACATCTACGATCGACGCGAGGTCCTCGCACACCAATGCGCACTCGCCGCATCTGGCAAGGTGCTGCCGCACGGACGCCGCTCTCGACTCGTCGAGATCGTTGTCCATAAAAGCGGTGATGAGACCTTTGCAATCCTCGCAGTTCATAGTCTGAATACTAGATTGTTAACCACCGCGAATAGTTGCCTTTACTGACACAAAAACCTGCAATAATCGGCACAAAAAACACGAATCCGACCTCCGCCTGATCCGTGCCGCTACATGCTGAATTCTGACTTCTAACTTCTTACTGCTCGTTCTGCTGCAGCAGCAATCCGCGCAGTTTGAGTCTCGCTTTATGAAGTTGTGATTTCGAGGTGCCGACGGAGATGCCCATGAGCCGTGCGACCTCTTCGTGCTCAAAGCCCTCGACATCGTGCAGGATAAAAACGCGCCGGTAGCCGTTTGGCAGCTGTCGAATGGCGTTCTTTAGGGCAATGCGATCGACGACGGCCATGCGGTTCGGGTTGGCCGAGCCGGTAACGGCCTGCTCGGGCATGTCGCCCTCCTCGGTCGTCTTCTCGTTCTTTACCGATCTGCGGCGAAAGTGCATCAGCACCTGATTCACCGTAAGCCTGTGCAGCCATGTCGAGAACGCCGAGTCGCCTCTAAATGAGCCGATCTTGCGAAAAAGCTGGATAAAAACTTCCTGCGTCAGGTCCTCGGCCTCGGTCTGGTTGGCCGTCATCCTGAGGCAAAGGCTGTACGTGCGGCGATGGTACTTTTCATACACCATCTCAAACGCAACAAGATCGCCCGCCGCCGCTCTCTGGCAAAGCTCGAGGTCAGGCGTCTTTGCATCGATCGGCGCAAACGCAACTTCGCTCACCGGTGCGATAACGCTTACCGGAGAGGTTAACTCGACCCCAAAAGCAGCCTCATTCTCAAGAACTGCCGCCGAGTGTGGATCCATACTCACTCCTAATACGGTGCCGGATTGTATAACTTCAGTCTCCGCTATGATGAGCCTTCCTCCACTGTCGGTTGCAACAAGTACGCGAGAATTTTACGGATTAATGCCGAAAAGGTAAAGGCAAATAATTGTCACCTAAGACTGAAACCTGCTAGCCAGCGCGGCGCTCGGGCTTGTCGTGGCTCTCAAGTGAATGAAAGTTATTCCGGCAAATTCATCCGTTTCAGCATCGCATTGAAACGTGGTTCGCCGCGCAGATCGTCGAGTGCCGTCTCCACGGCGAGATAACCCGAATTTGACGAATGCTGGGCAATGTCTTTTTCGAGGCTGTCGATCGCCTCATCCTTTTGGCCAAGAGCTAGGTAAACGTAGGCAAAAGCGGTGTTGGGGACATATCCGCGTGAAGCTTCAAGCTTTAATTGCTCAAGCTGTTTCATCACCTCGGCCCGCTGGCCTAACTTTGCATAGACGAGAGCGACATTCCCCGCGGTAACGGGGTCGTAGCTCAGCTCCTGAGCCTTTTGAAGAATGGGAGGGCCTCCTTATACATTCCTTTCAAATAATAAGCCCACGCCAAGCCCGACTGGGCATACGCAAAACCTGGATCCAGTATCAAGACACGCTTATACTGCTCGATCGCGTCGTCGTTGCGGCGCATATAGACAAATGTATCGCCAACGTTGACGCCTATTATCGGCGAAAGTGGATCTAGTTCCTCTGCGCGCTTTATCTCTTCGAGCGCTTCATCAAAC
Source organism: Pyrinomonadaceae bacterium (assembly GCA_035995005.1). Taxonomy (GTDB): domain Bacteria; phylum Acidobacteriota; class Blastocatellia; order Pyrinomonadales; family Pyrinomonadaceae; genus OLB17. Next base: position 13,803 of record DASYKW010000211.1, on the reverse strand, counting down.
CGGCGGCTTCTGATGAGAGTTGTAGACAGCCACTGGTGTGCGGTTGCATAAGTTGGGTTTAATTCGATCGCACGACGATATTCTGTTTCCGCGCCAGCGCGGTTCCCTTCGTAGTCGCTCAGGTACAACCCCATCGCAGCGTGAGCCTCCGCGACTGTGTCATCCAATTCGAGAGCCCGCAACGCCGCCGCCTTTGCCTGCGGCATGCTGTCCTTGGGCAAGGCCATGCTATAGCTCGGGAAGTTCACATAGGTGTCAGCTATGCCGGAGTAGGCGAGGGCGTATGTCGGATCCTTTTCTACCGCCTGTTTGTAAAATTCGAGAGCCTGTTTGAGGGCATCCGGCGTACGCTTATTCCATACGAATCTGCCCTTTAAGTAGAGTTGATACGCCTCCGGGTCGGCGGTGTATTTCTTTTCAACTTTCGCCGTATCTGCTCCTGAGAGCTTTGACTGCAATTTGGTCGAGACATCACGCGCGATCTCGCTTTGCAGCGATACCAGGTCCGATTGTCCGCGAACGTATTGTTGACTCCAGATCGCGTTTTCCGTCGCGACATCGACCAGTTCGAGGCTCAAAGTTATCTGTTCGCCCCGCTGCGCCACTCGGCCGTTCAGGATGGCCTGCACGTTCAGGTCTTTGCCAAGCGATCTCGTGTCCGTCTCCTTCCCTTTGTATCTAAAGACCGTCGACCTGGCTTTTACGTTAAGGTCAGGAAGGCGCGAGAGACTGCTGATCAGCGTCTCCGTCATTCCATCCGAGAGATACTCCACATCAGGATTAGCACTGTCGTTTACAAAGGGCATCACCGCTATCGATCCGATCTGGCTGGACGAACCGCGGGCATAGTAAACATAGCTGCCAACACCCAATGCCGTTACAAGTACTACTCCGAGGACCCCGGCGATAAGAGAATTTTTCCGACGCGCAGGGTTACCGCCGGTATTGCTCAGAAGAGCCGTCTCGGTCGTTGACGGGATCTGATTACGGGTCGGAGCCTCGGCCGGAGTCGCGGCAGAGAGCAAGATCGCCGTAGCGGGCCCATCCGTCAATGCCGGGCCGTAGAGCAGTTCGGTCCCGTCATCCAGACAGAACATCATCGAGTTGTCGTACTCACGGCCGCATTCAGGGCATCGTTTCATAACGCGCTATTCCGGCAGGTTCATCCTTCTCAAAAGATCGTTGAATCGCGGGTCGTCTCGCAGAGGGTCCAGCAGCGGGTCGGCGAGCGTGGCAGCCAAAGTTGGACTGCGACTGTCGAACGCTTTTTCAAGTTCGGCGAAGGCCTCGTCGCGTTTGTTCAAGCCGGTGTAAACCGCGGCTATACTCGTCAGATCGACATACTGCGTTTGTGCAATGTCTTTGAGTTTTCTGATGACCGCCTCGGCCTCGTTTCGGCGGCCTGACCTTCCGTACGCATATCCGACGGTATAAAGAATGTCGGGATCTGTCGGGTCTACCTGTAATATTTTTTCGTCGAGAGCTATTGCGTCGTCATATCGCGCGTTACCGATGTATGCGAGACCAAGCCAAAGGCGTGCAGAGAGGTGGTTTGGGTCGAGATTGTATGCTTTTTGGGCTTGCTCGAGTGCAAGATCGGGTTGTCGATGAGCTAGATACGCGGAGGTCAGATTGGCGTTCATCGCCAGGGACAGCGGCTCGAGTTCCAAAGCCCGCTTTATTTCTGCTATCGCCTCATCGCTGCGCCCGACCGTGATCAGATAATTTATCGCGTAGCGATAATGCGTCTCAGCGGCATTTGGATCGAGCTCGAGAGCCCTCTTATATTCGCGCTCCGCATCCGACCAATTCCAGTTAGCGATAAGCGAGGTTGCGTGGGCCGCGTGGGCTTCGGCCAGGCTCCGGTCGATCTCCAACGCTCGTCGCACCGCCGCCTCAGCCAGCGGCATCGCCTCCTGCGGCGAAAGGTTACTGTTTGACACCGCGAGATTGTAAGATTCGGCCACGCCGACATAAGCCAAAGCGAAGTTCGGGTCCAGTGCGATGGCATGTTGATAATAGTCGATGCCCTTCAGCAAGTTATCTTTGCCGCGTTTGGCAAAGTAAAATCGACCTCTTAGATACAGCTGATACGCGTCGTTATTATCCGTGTATTTCTTCTCAGCCTTAGCGGCGTCGACGCCCGTCAGTCTTACTTTTAGCTTGTTGGTTATCTCGGTGGCGATCTCCCGCTGTGTCGCAAGTAGCTCGGAGATCTTTCGCTCGTACTGCTCGCCCCAAAGCAGCTTGTTGTTCGCTGCATCAACTAGTTCGACGCTGATCGTCAGGTTGTCGCCGCGCTGTGCGATCCGTCCGGACATGATCGCCTGGACGCCTAGTTCCGACGCGATCTTTTGGAGGTCGGTGTCCTTGCCCTTGTAGCGAAGGATCGAGCTCGTCGGACTGACCTTTAGATCCGGCAGCTGCGACAGTCGATAGATCAAAGATTCTGTCAATCCATCGGACAAGTAGTCCGAATCGGCATTGCCACTGCGATTCTCAAAGGCAAGAACAGCGATCGAGTTGATCGGTTTGGTAGGTGAGTAGTACCGATATCCAAGAACGCCCGCAGTGACAACAATTACCGCCACCAGGAACGAAATACCTACGAGTCGCTTGTCGACTGCGGCTTTCGGTGCTGCAGGTGGCCCGGAGTGCGAGATCGCGGTCTGATCGGTCGAATTGATCTGTGCGGTCGTTGGTGATTCGCCCGAGCGGTCAACACCGCGTAAGATCGCTGTCTGCGGCTCTTCCCGACCGGGTGCACTGGCAGGCCCGTCCAGCAGTGCAGTGCCATCATCGAGACAGTAGAGCAGGCTGTCGTCGTGATAATCTCGTCGGCATTCGGGACAGCGTTTCATGATTTCGTGGGTAAAGGGATAGTAACCCCGTTTTGTAAAAGCTCAAACGTCGGTCTGAATTCGGGAAGGGTGTCACAGATCCGGGATGGGCGGTGTATTCACAGTAGAATCCACTCTCAAGAGGTGAAGTATGTTCAAAGGGATCATCGTCGCAGGTTGTTTGGTGGCTATGGGCGTTTGCTCGGCGTGCGTGGTGTCGGCTCAGGATACGGGCGGGCGGGTGCGTGAGCTTGTCTCTCAGCTCGATAAGACCAAGCACAAGACCAAGGACAAAGGGTCGTATCACTACGAAGTGTACGCCGAAGTGCGTAATGAGCCCGTGGTGATGAAGCCCACCGATCTCGCCGGCAAATACATCTCGCCGGATACCGCCGACTTTCGCCTAGATCTCACGGTCGCGAGCAACGGTACGGCAACCGCGACCGGAACCGGCTACGAAATGGTCGGTGTTAACGCGGTGCGTGTAAATTACACGTTCACGGGACGCATCGACGGCGCTCTGCTCACCGGCACACGAACTCTCGAGGACGGCCGAAAAGAGCCCTTTGAGGCCTGCTTCGTCAACCGCACCGTCCGCTCGGGCAAGAACGAGGCCGACGCCGCCGTCACCCACCACGGATTCGGCATCGGCTACCTGCAAAAAGATGAGCACTGGAGCAATCGTGTTTACTTGGAAAAGATGTAAACCGCGAGGGCATAGAACTTTCACCTTCGCCGCGGCGTATGGCACGATAACGCTATGTATTGTCCATCATGCGGCAAAGACGTTAGTTCAGGGTTGAGCTATTGCAACCAATGCGGAGCGAGGCTCAGCGGACCTGAAGCAGACCCGCGGGTGCTGCCTGCAAGCAGCTTTAACATGCTGCTGGGGGCGGTCGTCGGCATCCCTTTTGTCGCTCTCGCGATCATTCTGATGGTGATGGCGGCCTTGAAGAACGGCATGGGCTTTCGCGACGACATGATCTTTGTCGTGACGTTCCTGACGTTTCTGCTGTTCATGATCGCGGAGATCGGCTGCGTCATCATGCTGATAACGCGTACCAAAGGCCCAAAGCAAAAGAGGACCGCACCTCCGATCTCCGAGCTTCACAAGATGGAGGAGGCGGTGCGTTCGCTCGGCTCACCGACCTACGAGCCGGTCCCGGTCGGAAGCGTGACGGATCACACCACACGCGCCCTCGACCACGCATTTCCAAAGGACCGCGAGGAATAAAAAAGGTCCGCTGTTCGCGGACCTTTTTATCACAGGTTGTAACGGTTTTTACTAGAAATTCTGGCTTGGTTCGAAGCTGTAGAGCACTGGGGCCAACTCACCCTTAACACCTACATCGTCCACGCTCTTGATCTCGTCGGCGTATGACGTAGCGAGCATTGTGACCATAAAGCCATCGCGAACGCCCGGCCGCGCCGCGGGAATAAAGATCCTTCGGCCCCAGACCACGAGCTTTTCGCCGGTCGGCGACGTCCCGCCGCCCTGGAACTTGACCTCGTAGGCCTTCCACCCGTTATTTATCGTGATCTCGCCCTCGCTCATAGCCTGATAGCCCGGCAGGAGCTTCTTTAAGGTGTCGTTGGTTTCCTTAACGAGCAGCGGGAAGCGCTCGGCATCCTCGGTAAAGGTGCCTTTGGACGGGTAATAGCTCACGAGCATCTGCTCATGCATGTGGCCGTCAACCTCTCGCGATATATCGAGAAAGTTGCCGCGGGCCCCTGCGGTGGTGCCGGGCTGAGGGCCATTTACCTTCCAATCCTTGGGATAGTAAAGCGTAAAGCCGACGAAATTCATCAGCAGATCGCCCTTGAGGTTCTGCTTAGAGTTTTGGTAAAAGGCCGTGTTAGCCGGCTGCGGAATGCTCCTCGGCTGCGGCGGCATCTCGGTCGTCTGGCTGATCGTGTTGACCGGAGCGTCATTAGACGCCGGCACGCTGCCGCCCTGGGTCGGCGAATCTGTCGGGTTTTTTACGACATACCACCAACCTGCGGCAAGTATGATGACAAGCGCCAGGATCCCAACAAGCCACGCGGTACTCTTGCCGCGGCTCTCAAGCTCGGGCGGCTCGGGTGAACGATTCTTCCAGGCCGGCTCATTCGGCCCGACAACGGCTCCGCTTACGCTACGTGCCGCTGGCTCAGGTTTGAGCGTTTGGGTAACAGGCTTGGTCGTGACAATAGGCTTTGCGGTCGCGGCTTTGGCCTTTACCGTCTGCGGTGCTTCCGCGTCGGTCAAGGCCTGATAAAAAGCGTCGCCGAATTCGCGGGCCTTGTTATATCGCTCGACTGTGTTGAAGGAGAACGCCTTCTCAAGCACGCCGTTCACGGCGCTTGGTAGCTCGGGATCGACGTCGGTTGGTCGTAAGCTCAGCCCCGCGTACTGCGAACGCACGATCTCCTTGGTCGATGCACCCTCAAACGGCATCCGCCCGGTCAGCATCTCGTAAGCGACGACCGCGAGCGAGTAGATATCGCTGCCCGCCGTCGCGATGCGACCGTCGAGCACCTCAGGGGCTTTGTAGACGGCGTTCATTTCGGTGGGCTCGCCATTCGATGCACCGAAGTTCACAACAATGGTTTGCTCACCGTCGCCCTCGGTGTCGAGGATAAGATTTTCAGGACGGACATCGCGGTGAAGGATCCCTTCCTGATGGGCCTGGGTCAACGCACTCGCCGCCTGACGGATGATCCGAGCAGCACGTTCCGGCAAGAATCGCCCGTGTATCTCGGCGATGTCCCGTACCGAGAGGGCATCTACATAAGACGAAACGAGGAACTGAATGCCGTTGGTAAATTCCCCCGAATCAACAAGGCGTGCGATGTTGGGATGAGTGAGATGGGACAGCGAGATGCGTTCCTCGGCCAGGATGCTGGCCATGATCTCGTCCGATTCCTCCTGGAGCAGGATGCGAACAAGGACCTTCCTGTCCGCGATCTTGTCGTCGCCGAGATACGCAAGACCAGACTCGTCGCCACCGAGAAATTCCGTCACGCGGTAACGGCCCTTCACGATGCGTCCAATGAAGCTATCAGGATTAGAAACGTCAAAATCGCCGGTAAAGATGTCGGGCCTTTCCTCGTCGAGATTCACGCCGCCGTCGGAGATCTCGTAGGGATTGACCTTTCGCGGTGTCGGCCGCGAGATGAATGGCGAATCCGTATCGCGGATGGGAGATGACTCGAATACGCGTGCCGCCTCCGCGAACGAAGCCTCGTTCATCGTGTTGCCAACCGGCTCGTCATCAAGCTCAAAGAATATTTCGTCGGCCTGCGATGCCCCTTGTTCGTCCAAGCTCATGTTCACTTCCGTCTCCGTCCGGCCCTTGCCGAGATCGCTGATCGCGTCCATTTGCGGGATCAAGTTCGCAAAGACGCCACTTTCACGCTTTGGAGCGTTATCCGAGATAAGCCTAGCGCCGTCTGTCGGACAAAAGCGCCGCGATCCCTCCTCAAACGTCTGCTTGCACTTTGGACAATACATTCGGCCATGCCACGTCAACAGACGCGATCGAGAATTCTAGAGGCAAATACGCTCAATAAAGGCGGGATTTCAGCTTCCGGATCTTAAAAGCAGTGATCCCTATTGTGCTGACCGAAAACGGCTTGATAACGCAGTGCCGTCAGGATCGAGCTTCGCGGCCTGGGCGTAGGCTCGTTCCGCCTGCTTCGACTTGCCGGTCTTACTGTAACCTTGCGCGATCGTCACAAAGCTCTGAGCCAGTTGCTTGTTCTCGTACGACGGTGCCGTTCTCAACGCTTGTAACAGCGCATTCTCCGCAAGCTCGTACGCGCCCTGACGCGAATAGACCGACGCCAGCAGGTTATTTGCCATGTAACCGTTTGAGCTTGAGCTGACAGCCCGTTGCAGTGTCAATTCTGCGTCCTTGAATTTTCCCGCGACGGTCAGTGCCCGTCCCAGCATTATCAGTGCCGAAGGGTTGTGCGGATCAGCGTCTACCGCCTGCCGCAACAAGGGCTCGGAATCTGAGTAACGCTGTTCCGATTGCATGACCTCTGCGACGAGGACCATCGTCCCTACATCCGTAGAACGTTCAACGGCCTGGCGATAAGCTTCAGCCGAGGCCTCCTTTTGGCCGCGACGACGAAGCAATCTGCCAAGATGAGCATAGGGCGGAGCAAATGTCGGATCTAATTGGATCGCTTTTCGATATACATTCTCGGTCTCAGATCCCACTTGCCCGCGAAGCTCCATCGCAACGCCAAGCTGATCAAACGCCAAAGGATTGCGCGGTGACATCTCGCTCGCCCGGCGGGCCAGCTTCTCCGCCTCTTCATACCGATCACCGAGGTCCGGGGCCGCGATGGGCTGGGTAAGCACGTAACTCAGGGCAACGCCCGTCATCGCAGCCGCCGGCTCAAGCTGCAACGCAGTGCGGTATGCATTCTCGGCCTCCTCCCAACGCTGCTGGTCGCTATATATGTTTCCGAGCCCGTAGATCGCACGGGCGTCACGGGCCTTGATGCCGCGAGCCTTTTTGTAAGCGGATTCAGCTGAGGTGTAATCGCGACTGTCGCGAGCGGAGTTGCCTTGCTCTATGAGATCTTCAAAATGAGCTTCGTCAGCAGGACTGATCTTTGTCGGTGTCGGCTCAGTTCTAGCAGTCGCGTCGATCTTGGACGGCGTCGGCTTGTCGGTTGCTCCCGGCTGTTTCTTTGTCGTCCCGGGCTTGGCTTTAGCGATCGGCTCGGCTGCGGGTTTGGTGATCTTATTAGCCGTAGGTGATGCCGCTGTCTGCTTAGTGATCTTCTTACCGGTCGGTGTGGTGATCTCACGGAAGGTTTTTCCGGAAGTCTTCTTACCTTCAACCTTTGGCTGCGAGGTTCCCTTCCTTGCAGTAGATCGTGCGACCGCTTTCTTTGCGGGAGCAGACTTTTTCTTTGCGGATGTGGATGAGCTCTTTGAACCCGCACCAAAAAGCTTATTTGCGCTGCCGAGGTCTTGCGCAAAGGCGATCCCGCAAGTTACTGAGAGCGATCCAACAAAAAATAGAGTCCTGAAAACGATCCTCATAGCCACTCCGCGTTACTGCGTCACAAGTCTAAAGCCCAATTCCTTATCCCGCGTTGAGCCTGCCACATCGGCTCGAAACGCTGAATTGACGCCAAAATCACCACTCGACTTGGTAAAAGCAGCCCCGCCGCGGATCATGTACCGCGGTTCCTTGTATTCCTTCATCGTACCCTTGCTGCCGGGGTAGAGAGCCGCTTTCGATCCCGTCCATTCATAGACGTTGCCGATCAGATCAACGATGCCCCAATCGTCGGGGCAAGTAGCCGAGCCGACCGCTTCCGGATCTGTCTTATCGCGATCGACGACCGCACATTTTGGATCAAAATTATCGCCCCATGGATAAAGATTGCCCTTTGAGCCGTTACGGGCTGCGAATTCCCACTCCGCCTCAGTCGGAAGGCGATAGCTCGACCCGTCCCGCTTTGAACGCCATGCCGCGAAAGCCGATATATCATCGATATTCACAAAACGCACGGGCATCTTCTCTTCGCTGGCGATAGGACGATCGTTTACCCAATGAGCCGGCACTGGTTTATACCCCGTATCTTTGATGAACTGATAGTACTCCGCGTTTGTCACCTCGGTCTTATCCATTCTGAAAGGCTGGACGGTCACCGTGTTCGCCGGCTGCTCATTTGGCCGCCCGTCATCGCGTCCTAGCTTGAATGTGCCACCCGGTATCGCGGCGAGGTCGGCAGTGAACGCAACCGGTGTCCCAGCGGGCGTTGGCGTCGGAGTGGCGTTATTTGCGCCTGACTTCGGTCCGCCGATATAGCCTAATAGATAAGCCGCTGCAAGGGCCGCTCCTCCGAGTATCAAGACGGCCAATACTCCGCCAATTCCCAAAAGCAGGCCCGACTTGCCTTGCTTCTTTTTTTGTTCTCGCTCATCGACCGGCACGTCGATGCGAGACCAATCTTGAACGGTCTGGGCCATCGCATCTTGCGTGTTCGACATGGCGGGCGTAAGCGAAATCACCGTTTTCTGTCCGGCGGCGTGGCTGTCGACTATCACGGTGGATTGACCCTCGCTCGTGAGTTCAGCGATGACTTCGACGGGCTTGCCGTCGCAAACGACATCGCCGAGCCAATCCTGAAAGCCGCTATGGCTTACCCGTAATTGATGGTTTCCGCTTTGTATCCCCTCGAGCAGCAGATCGCCCGAATCATGCGTCTCGCCCACGGCCACATTGTCCACAAATACCCGCGCTCTCGGCGGCCGGCTCTTCACGGTCAAGGATGAGACCGGAACGGTAGCCATTCCCGAGGCCGTTTGCATAAATCCACCCGGATGGATCGCCTGCGTCAATTCCTCGACAAAGGCCTCGACCGACGGTGTCCGCTCGTCCGGATTTTTCCGGAAGCTGTGCGCCATGGCGAGCTCGAACGCCGGTGACACCTTCAATCCGCCATCCGCGAGACTAGGAGCCGGGTCGGAAATGTGCTTTTTCATGATCGCCGGTATCGACGAGCCCTTGAAGGGCACGTCACCCGTGAGCATCTGGTAGAACATCACGCCGAGACTGTATATGTCAGCCCGGACGTCTGGTTCCTCGTCGGCCCATTGCTCGGGGGCCATGTAGTACGGTGAACCCATTAAGCCGGTCGTTTGTGCCTGAATGAACGATCCGAGCAGCTCCCCGGACTTGATCTTTGCTAAGCCAAAGTCGAGGATCTTAACCGCCTGCGACAAATTTGGTTTGTCGCTGCAGATCATGATGTTGAGCGGTTTGAGATCGCGGTGAACGATACCTTGATGATGGGCTGCACCTACCCCTGCACAGACGGCTGACATTAATTCAAGCGCCCGCTCCGGTGCGAGCGCCCCCTCACGAGCGAGCAGATCGTGCAGTGATTCGCCCTCTACATATTCCATGACGAGGAACGGCAGGGTTCCTTCGATAACGCCGTAGTCAGTGACGTTTACAACGTTCGTATGGCGGATCGCAGCTGCCGCGAGGGCTTCCTGACGAAATCTCGTGACAAGCTGCGGATCGTTGCCGACAAGGTCCGGTAAAATGACCTTGATCGCTAGCTGCGTCTTGAGGTATGCGTGGCGCGCCTTGTAAACCACGCCCATGCCGCCCTGTCCGAGGCGGCGCTCGATCTGATATTTTCCTTCCAGGACGGGTTCGCCGGCGATTGTATGAACCGTCGGCATCCCGTCATTTGGACAGGTCGCGACATCGTCAGCGAAACAATTTTTACAGACCTGGCATTCCTTCATTGGATCGAGCGACGCGAACTTACTTGTTTGCTGTTAAACACGGCGGGTAAGCGTAAATCTCCGATTGATTTTAGTTTTTTTACTATTCGCAAGCAAGGAAGAACGCCGGCATGAGACCTTGTACCTCTAGCCTTTAACGACGATATTCACGAGTCGCTTTGGCACTACGACGACTTTGACGACATCTTTGCCGTCCGTGTACTCGCGAACCTTCTCGTCCGCGAATGCGAGCCGTTCAAGCTCTGCATTATCGGCATCCGGTGAAGCCATAACACGGCCTCGCAACTTACCGTTGACCTGCACGGCGATCTCGATCTCATCGGGCCGCGCAAGCTCAGCGGAATACTCCGGGAAACGTGCGTCATTGGCGACGATGCCGTCCTCGTTATCTATCAGCACTGAGTAAAGTTCCTCAGCCGTGTGTGGCGCAAAAGGCGTAAGCATCAGGACGAGGCTTAGCAACGCCTCGCGGACGGCGAGCCGATCTTCGGCAGAAGCGGCGTCCGGCGTGATTTCAAAGTCTCCGATCACGTTCGCCAGTTCCATCAAGGCTGCCACCGGCGTGTTGAACTGCAGCGACTCAAAACTGTCGCCAACACGCTTGATCGTCTGATGCGTCTTGCGGCGCAGGGCTCTTGCTGGTCCACTCGATGCGCTCGCAGCGGCGGGTCCCGCGTCGACGTCGCGCCATTTGTAGACAAGCCTCCAAACGCGTTGCAGGAAACGCACAGCGCCCTCGATCCCGGCCTCATTCCAGACAAGCTCATTCTCGATCGGCGCGGCGAACATGACGAAAAGCCTAGCGGCATCGGCACCATAGATCTCGACCATTTCGTCGGGATCAACGCCGTTTCCCTTGGATTTGGACATTCGCTCTATGGCGTGTCTGAGCTGTTTGCCGTCCTTTGTGGCCGCCGACGTAATGCGGCCTTTTGCGTCACGCTCGACGTTAACGTCGTCGGGAACGGCATACGCCCGCTTTCCGCTCGCGTCGTCAAAAAATGTCTCGCCAACGACCATTCCCTGCGTCAGCAGCCTTCGAAACGGTTCGTCGAACGCGACCAACTCGAGGTCTCTCATGACCTTTGTCCAAAACCGTGCGTAGATCAGGTGCATCACGGCGTGATCGTCGCCGCCTATATATTGGTCGACCGGCGTCCAGTATTTTGCGATCGCAGGATCGAACGGCATCTCGCTGTTGCCAGCATCCGTATAGCGGAAAAAGTACCAGGAGGAATCGACGAACGTGTCCATCGTGTCTGTCTCGCGGCGAGCGGGGCTGTCGCACTTCGGGCAGGTCGTCTCGTAGAATTCAGGGACTTTAGCAAGCGGCGATTCACCGGTGCCAGTTATTGCTGCATTTTCTGGCAGCCGAACAGGCAGATTCTCGTACTTCTCGGGCACCGTCCCGCATTTGTCGCAATAAATGATCGGGATCGGCGAACCCCAAAACCTCTGACGGGAAATGCCCCAATCACGGAGGCGATATGTGATCGCACCCTCACCAAACCCATTGGTCGCGGCGTACGCGGTCATCTCGCGTTTTGCACCCTCGCTCGTTTTACCCGACCACTCGCCGGAATTTACAAGAACCCCGTACTCGGAGAACGCTGAGTCTGGCGCGTCTTGTAAGTCCGTTGAGTCTGAAGACTCGGTCGAAACAATGACCCTCTTGATTGTTAAGCCAAACTTCTTCGCAAATTCATAATCCCTCTCATCATGCCCGGGCACACTCATCACCGCTCCCGTGCCGTATTCCATCATCACGTAATTGCCAACCCAGACCGGTAACTCTTCACCGCTAAAAGGGTTGATCGCCTTCAATCCCGTATCGATCCCATCCTTTTCGATCTCGACCTCGTGGTCGGCGGGCTTCGCGTTCTCGGCGCGAATGTATGCGATCTTTTCGGCGACCTCGGATGAGAAATTATCGAGATTTGCCTGGATCAACGGATGCTCGGCGGCGAGGACAATCGAATTTGCTCCGTAGATCGTGTCAATGCGAGTTGTGAAAACGCGGACACGTCCACGATCCTTTCCGACCATGCTCGTCAGGCCATCCACGATCGGGCAGACGAACAACTGCTCGCCCGAGGCCATGACGTCGAAATCGACATAAGCGCCCTCAGAGCGGCCGATCCAGTCGCTTTGACGTTTGAGCACATTCTGCGGCCAGCCGTCCTCGATCAGCTTCATGTCGTCGAGGAGTTGGCCGGTGTAGGCCGTTGTTCGCAGGAACCACTGCTCTAACTCCTTTTTGGTGACGGGGTTGCCGCAGCGCCAGCACATACCGCCGCTCGCCTGCTCATTCGACAGCGTCGCTTGATCGTGCGAGCACCAGTTGACCTGCGTCGTTTTTTTGTACGCGAGGCCCATCTCGTACATTTTCAAAAAGAACCACTGGTCGAACTTGTAGTACTCGGGCCGGTGGGCATACATCTGCCGCCGCCAATCGTAGCTCAAACCCAGCCGCTGCAATTGGCCCTGCATGGAGGTTATATTTGCTTCCGTCCATTCGCGCGGATTTACGCCGCGCTTTACCGCCGCGTCCTCAGCCGGCTGGCCGAACGAATCCCAGCCGATCGGATGCAGCACATTGAAGCCTTTCAGCCGCTTGTACCACGCAAGGGCGTCGCCTGCCGAGTAATTGCGGACATGGCCCATGTGCAGATTCCCTGAAGGGTAGGGCAGCATCTCGAGCTGGTAGAATTTCGGCTTGTCGCCGCCGATCTCGACCTCAAAAGCGCCGCTCTCGGCCCATTTCTTCTGCCACCTTTGCTCGATCTTTTTTGCGAAATATTTCTCGTCCATTGCTTGTTTTAAACGATCAGTCTAGCGGATAAATGTATGTCTATCCACAGTTACGGGGGTTGAATTGTATTCCGGGTGAGTGTCCGCCGCGTCGTCGGGACTGGTCCCATCGAGCGGCTATCTAAGGGCGAGGTTGTTTTTCAGCAAAAACATCGTGTCTGTAGTGTATAAAAACACCAGCAAAAAGTCTATTTTTTCTCTTTTCGCAGCCCGCAAACCCGTGATATTCTTGCAGAACCTTTTGACGATATAGGTTTTTCTATAAAGGCTTGATGATCAAAACAAACTTTTCGCAGACAGTCGACACTTGATCTCTTGACCCGTGTGGTTCGACCGTCTGCCCCAACAAGGAGGCAACGATGGTCAACCGAATCCACAGCGACACCCCTCGCGATCCCGAACGCAATCATCCAACTCGAAACTCGCTCTCAGAACGTACTGCCTCCACCCGGCCGATCTACGTCGACGACATCATTGTGTCTTTGGCTAACGCCCATGAGAATCGCCGCGCCCGTCAGGTAACGGAATGGCAACGTTTGGGCACGCACAACTTGCACGCTCGCGTCTGAAACTGTCAAAAAATGCTTCCGGCTTCGACGCTCAATCTGCTTTAATTAGCTAAATGCAAGCAACCGCGACCGAGCAAGGGGGAACGGGTCTCGTAGAAATCTACGAGCGCGTCCGTGCACATACCGAGTATCTCTGCGAGCCGCTCGAGATCGAAGATTACATTCCTCAGCCGGTTGTGGATGTTTCTCCACCAAAGTGGAACATCGCTCACACCACTTGGTTCTTTGAGGAGATGATCCTCACCAAATTCGTTGAGGGATATCAGGCCTTTGATCCGGATTTCACATTTCTTTTCAATAGCTATTACAACTC
>DASYKW010000210.1:0-23517 GCA_035995005.1 Pyrinomonadaceae bacterium | reverse complement strand
GGAAATGATGACGAGCTGCTCCGTTTGTCACAGATAGCAGCGAGGCCGGAGGAAACGCGACGAGTAAGATGGGAACCCCAGAAAGCAAACAAAACTTTGCCCTCATTCGCGAGCGGATCCTGGCGCAGGAAGGCAAGGAATACTGGCGGAGCGTTGAGGAATTTGTTGACGCCCCTGAATTCGAGGAGTTCATCTCCCGCGAATATCCGCACGAGATCGAGACTTGGGACGAAAACCTCAGCCGCCGTAATTTCGTCAAGGTGATGGGTGCCTCGCTCGCCCTCGCCGGCCTCAGTGGCTGCGTTATCCAGCCGTCGGAAAAGATCGTTCCTTACGTCAAATCGCCGGAGGGAATGCTGCCGGGCAAGCCAAATTTCTTTGCGACGGCGATGTCTCTAGGCGGCGTCGCAACTGGTCTGCTTGCAAAGAGTTACGAGGGTCGCCCGATCAAGGTAGAGGGCAATCCGGACCATCCCGGCAGCCGCGGCGCCACTGACATTCTCGCCCAGGCCTCGATCCTCGGGATGTACGATCCCGACCGCTCGCAAGAGGTCCTGTATCGCGGCAACGCGACGGCGTGGGAGCGTTTTGTTCCCGCATTCCGCACAGCGATCGACGAAAACCGCGGTGACGGCGGAGCGGGTGTTCGTTTTTTGACCGAGACCGTCACTTCGCCGACGCTGATCGATCAGTTCAACCGCATTAAGACGGAGCTTCCGAACGCCAAGTGGATCCAGTACGAACCAGTGAACGCGGACAACGCGATGACTGGAGCGAAGATGGCATTCGGTTCGCCGGTACAGACGATCTACAAGATCGACAAGGCGACGCGGATCCTGTCGCTCGATGCCGATATTTTCTCGGGCTTTAACGTCGCGTATATCAAGGACTATGCGGCCGGTCGCAGGTACTCGGAAGAAAAGAAAGACATCAACCGCCTTTACTGCGTAGAGTCGACGATCAGTCTCACAGGCGCAAAAGCTGACCACCGCATTGCTGTAAAGCCCAGCCAAATGGCCGAGGTGGCCAAAACCGTCGCAAAGGCCGTCGGGGTCGCCGGGGCAAATTCTACCTATTCCGAAAATGCCGCGTGGATCAACACGATGGCTGCAGATCTTCTCGCCAATAAAGGCAAGTCGCTTGTTATCGCTGGCGACACCGCTCCGCCGATCGTTCACGCTCTTGCTCATGCGATGAATTCCGCTCTCGGCAACGTTGGTCAGACAATCTTCTATGCCGATACGTTTGCGCCGAATACGGACCGGACGCAGATCGATCAGCTCCGCGAGCTTGTCGGTGACATCGACGCTAATCGCGTCAAGATGCTCGTTGTGCTCGGCGGTAATCCCGTTTACAACACGCCGGCCGACCTTCGGCTAAATGCGGAACGAATGGCCAAGGTGCCGCTCCGGATACATCTCGGACTCTATGCCGACGAGACGGCGGAACAGTGTCACTGGCACATTCAGGAAAAGCATTATCTTGAGGGCTGGAGCGACACGCGTGCGTATGATGGCACGGTGGCGATCACCCAGCCGCTCATCGCTCCGCTTTATGACGGCAAGAATGCGCATGAGGTCGTCCAACTTGCCTTTAAGGAGAATTTCGACAAGAAGGACTACGACATCGTTCGGGAATACTGGCAGCGCACCAATATAACGGCGGCAGCTTCAGTTGCGGCCAAACCTGGTGAGGAAGTACCGAAAACCGAAGCAAAGGCTGCGACACCTGCGAATACGGCGGCAAATACTGCAAACCCGGCTGCAAATGCCACAATGAACGGTGTTGCGAACGCCGCAAACGGAACAAAGCTCGCGGCAATACCGGCCGCCGCTGCTGCACCGCGCAGTTTTGAGGAGAATTGGAGAAAAGCCGTGCACGACGGCGTTGTCCCGAATACAGTGCCGCAGCCTAAGACGGTCACCGTGAATGCGGCATTTCTCTCGCAGCCAGAGACCAAAACGAGCGGCGGCGGGTTGGAGATCAATATTCTTCCCGATCCGTCAGTCTATGACGGGCGGTTTGTGAATAACGGCTGGCTCCAAGAGCTTCCGAATCCGCTAAACAAGGTCACTTGGGAAAATGTTGGACTCATCAGCCCGCGTACGGCCGAGCGTATGGGTGTCAATCGTGGCGGCGACGCCGGGGAGATGGCCGGAGCGAAACAGGGCACGAGCTTTATCAATACAAAAGGCGGCAATCTGTTTTCAGACCTTGTAACGGTAACGTCGCAAGGAGGCCAGATACAAAAAGGGGTGCCGATGTGGATCTCGCCTGGCCAGCCTGACGACGTGATAACGCTGTACATGGGTTATGGCCGCACTCGCGCGGGCCGCGTTGGAAACGGTCTCGGATATAACGTATTCGATGTTCGTCGTTCCGACGCCATGGACTCCGCCAGTGCAGAAGTTGCGAGAACCGGTGAAACTGCGACGATCGCCTCTACACAAACCCATTTCAACATGGAAGGACGTGACCTTCTGCGTGTGTGGGATCTCGAGGAGTTTGAAAAAAACCCGGGACTTGGTCGCCAAGAAAACGAGTACGACAAGTCAATGTACCCATATGAGCAGCATCAGGCTACTTATGATGCGAATCACAAATGGGGGATGACCGTCGATTTGAATTCATGCGTCGGCTGCAATGCGTGTGTCGTCGCATGCCAATCGGAAAACAACATTGCGGTCGTCGGCAAGGAACAGGTCGAGCGGCACAGGGCGATGCACTGGATGCGCATCGATACGTACTACGGCGGCGAGGACATAAACGAACCCGAAGGGCCTCACTTCCAACCCGTTCTTTGTCAGCAGTGCGAGCAGGCACCGTGCGAGGTCGTATGCCCGGTTCACGCAACAACTCATAGTGCGGAAGGGCTGAACGATATGACGTATAACCGGTGCGTCGGCACGCGTTATTGCTCAAACAACTGTCCTTACAAGGTCCGCCGCTTTAACTTCATGCTCTACCAGGACTGGAATACGCCGCAGTACAAGCTCATGCGTAACCCGGAGGTCAGTATCCGAAGTCGCGGTGTGATGGAGAAGTGTAACTTTTGCACGCAGCGCATCGCGCAGGCGCGGATCGAAGCCGAAAAAGACCAACGTGCGATCCGTGACGGCGAGGTCGTTACAGCTTGTCAGGCAGTCTGTCCGACGGACGCGATCACTTTTGGCGATATGCATGACGGCCAAAGCGCAGTCGCAAAAACAAAAAAGGACCCTAGAAACTACGTGCTTCTCAATAATCTGAACACCCAGCCACGCACGACTTATCTAGCTGGCCTTAAAAACCAGAACAAGGATATGCCGGACTACCGGGAGCAGATAATGACGATCGAGAGCGAAGGCGAGGTCGAATCCGGGGCAAGATCGGAGGTCGCGCACTAGGCGGGCGTCGGTAAGGTTGTATGCAGGACGAAAGAGACCTACAACAAAAACTACATCCCGCCATGGTCGAGGGTGATCATACCTTTGGGAGCGTCACTGACAAGATCAGCGACGTTACGCTTAAAAAGCGGACTCCATTTCATTGGTTCATCGGATTCGCGATCGCGTTCATGGTCGCGCAGCTCTTGCTTTTTACGGTCGTCTGGCTAGTTACCAAGGGTATTGGGATCTGGGGAAACAATCAGCCGGTCGGCTGGGCATTCGATATCATCAACTTTGTCTGGTGGATCGGCATCGGACACGCTGGAACCCTCATCTCGGCAATTCTCCTTCTTCTAAATCAAAAGTGGCGAACGTCGATCAACCGTTTTGCCGAGGCGATGACGCTCTTCGCAGTGGCCTGCGCCGGCATGTTCCCGCTGCTGCATACCGGTCGACCGTGGCTGGCTTACTGGCTTTTCCCGTATCCCAACACCATGAGCATATGGCCGCAGTTTCGTTCGCCACTTATGTGGGACGTCTTTGCGGTCTCGACGTACGCGACGGTATCAGCTTTGTTCTGGTACATCGGTCTTATACCGGATCTTGCGACGCTGCGTGATCGTGCCAAGAACAAGTACTTCAAATTTGTTTACGCGGCCCTTTCGTGGGGCTGGAGAGGCTCAGCGCGCCACTGGCACAGGTATGAGCTCGCCTATCTGATCCTGGCGGGTATTTCGACCCCGCTCGTGCTGTCTGTCCACACGATCGTGTCATTCGACTTCTCGATATCCCAAGTACCGGGATGGCATGCTACGTTCTTTCCCCCGTACTTTGTCGCTGGTGCGATCTACGCGGGATTCGCGATGGTGCTGTTGCTTGCGATCCCGCTCAGACACCTGTACGGGATGAAAGACTTCATCACGCA
The DNA here is from genome assembly GCA_035995005.1 of Pyrinomonadaceae bacterium. Lineage (GTDB taxonomy): Bacteria > Acidobacteriota > Blastocatellia > Pyrinomonadales > Pyrinomonadaceae > OLB17. The sequence continues at coordinate 19,224 of DASYKW010000210.1, read as the reverse complement.
GACCCACCTCGTCTACATGGGCAAGGTGATGCTCGCGACTGGGCTAATCGTGGTCTACGCGTACGTGATGGAGGCTTTTTTCGGCTGGTACGGCGGCTCTCAGTACGAATGGTTCATGATCAAGAACCGCATTTGGGATGGCCCGTACTGGTTCATGTATTGGCTGCTGATCCTGTGTAATGGGCTGTCGATACAACTGCTCTGGTTCAAGCGGTTCCGCGAGAGTGAGTTCTGGCTGTTTATGATCTCGATCGTCGTGAGCATCGGAATGTGGCTCGAGCGATTTGTGATCATCGTTACCAGCCTGCAGCGGGACTTTTTGCCGTCGTCATGGGCAATGTACTCGCCGACGATGTTTGACATCTCGATGTTCACCGGCACGCTGGGTTTCTTTTTCACTCTTATATTCCTGTTCGTTCGTTTCGTTCCCGTGATCTCGATATTTGAGGTGCGTACACTCCTTCCGGAGGCTAACGTTCACGGGCATCATCAGGATTTCGAGGAGAACGTAAACGAGGTCGAGTATACATATGAGCGAACGGACCCGCCTAATAACTAGGCGGATAGGAAGTTTTGATCTTTGAAATACAAGGCTTGAAGGATCTCGATGGCCGCGAATAAGACGCCGGTAAAAAAGGTCGCTGTGATTGGAGCCGGACCTGCTGGTCTGACCGCCGCGTATCAACTCGCCAAACAGGCGGGCATCGAGGTCACGCTCTTTGAAGCGAGCGGTGGCGTTGGCGGGCTGGCCAAGAGCATTACGCTTTGGGGCCAACGGGTCGATATCGGGCCTCACCGCTTCTTTTCGTCGGACACACGGGTCAATTCCTTTTGGCTTGAGGTGGTGGGTGACAGGTACCGGATGGTGGATCGTCTGACGCGGATCTTATACGGGACCGACTTCTTCCACTATCCCCTGAAGCCGATGGACGCTTTTCTCAAGCTCGGCGTTATCGAGGCGTTCCGATGTATCTTTAGCTATTTGAAAGAAAAGCTCGCACCGACCGAATTCAAGGGCGACTTCGAAACCTGGGTCACGCGGCGGTTTGGGAAAAGGCTGTTCGAGATCTTCTTCAGGACCTATTCCGAGAAGCTCTGGGGCATCAGGTGCGACGAGCTCGACGCGGATTTTGCGGCTCAGCGGGTCAAAAAGCTCTCGCTGAGCCAAGCCATCAAGCATGCGTTCGTCGGCGGCACGAAGCACAAGACGCTCGTCGATCAATTCGCGTATCCGCTCGGCGGCACGGGCATGGTCTATGAGCTGATGGCCGAGAAATTCGAGTCGCTCGGTGGCACGCTCCGGACAGCAACGCCGGTGCAGAAAGTTGTCACGAGGGACGGACGAGTCGTTGGACTCGAGCTTACCTCCGGCAAGACGCTCGACTTTGACGCGGTCATTTCGTCAATGCCGCTGTCACTTCTAGTGACTAGGCTGGACGAGGCTCCGGCCGACATCGTCGAGCGAGCGGGCCAATTGACATTTCGTAGCACCATTCTGGTTTATCTGAATGTCGCGTCAACGGAGCTGTTTCGCGACAACTGGCTTTATGTCCATTCGCCAGAACTCAGATGCGGACGGGTAACGAACTTCCGGAACTGGGTGCCCGAGCTTTACGGAGATGAAGGGTCGTCGATTCTGTGCCTGGAGTTTTGGTGCCAACCCGAGGACGAGCTTTGGAAGGCGAGTGACGACCAATTGATAAAAATGGCAGGTGACGAGATCCGCTCGACAGGGCTGATCGGCGAGAGTGAGGTCCTTGGCGGACAAGTGTATAGGATCGAAAGATGTTATCCGATCTACCGGAAGGGTTATCAGAAGATGCTGAAGCCTGTCGAAGAGTATTTGAGAACAGTGGACGGCCTTATCGTGATCGGGCGGTATGGTGCGTTCAAATATAACAATCAGGACCATTCAATCCTGATGGGACTGCTCGCGGCGGAGAATGTCGCGAGCGGAGCGGAAAACGACCTGTGGTCGGTGAATACCGATTACGACGAGTATCAAGAGGCCTCTATAATCACTGATACGGGGTTGCAGAAACGATAAAGGATGAGCGAGAAACTTTACGGGATAATGGCTGAGTTTGACACGCCGACCGAACTGGTCGACGCGGCAAGACTAGTGCGCGACGCGGGATACAAAAAGACCGATGCGTTTTCGCCCTTCCCGCTACATGAGATCGACGAAGCCCTCGGGATCAAGCGTAGCATCTTGCCTTTCTTGATATTCGCCGGCGGTATTACCGGCCTTTTGTCAGGCCTGGGTTTGGAATACTACGTTCATGTATACGACTTCCCGATAATCGTCGGCGGCCGACCGCATTTCAGTCTGCCGGCCTTTATCCCGCCGATGTTCGAGTTAACGATACTTTTTGCGGCATTCACGGCGGTCTTCGGAATGCTGTTTCTAAACAAGCTGCCGTCGCCTTATCATCCGGTTTTCAATGTGCCCAGATTTGCACTGGCGACGAGAGAAAAGTTCTTCCTCGTGATCGAATCCGAGGACGAAAATTACGATTACGAAAGAACGCGTGAGTTCATGGGAACGCTTGGCGCTCAGGAGGTATTCGATGTTGAAGAATAGCCGCCTGACGGAAGGGAAGATGAGAAAGGTAAAAGGCAAAGTCGCCCTTTTTGCATTCTGCATTTTCACCTTTGCATTTGCCTCTGCCTGTCGTTATGACATGCAGGATCAGCCGCGTTACAAGGCCTACAAGCAAAGCGATTTCTTTGCCGATAAGCGTGGTTCGCGCGACCAGGTCGAGGGTACCGTGGCTCGCGGCCATCTTAACGATAACAAGGCTTTTTACACGGGGAAGATCGATAACCCGAACTTGAATGCTCCGGTCCAGACGGCAACGGATGCAAACGGCAATACGCTGGTGGCAAGCTTTCCCAACGACATCGAGGAATTTCCGGTGCCGGTCACCAAGGACCTGATCGACCGCGGCCAGGAGCGCTTCAACATATACTGCATCGTTTGCCACGGGCCGCTCGGCAACGGCGATGGGATGATCGTCAGGCGCGGGTTTCCGCAACCGCCGACGTATCACGATGACCGATTAAGAAATGCTCCTGTGGGACACTTCTTCGACGTGATCACGAACGGCTGGGGAAAGATGAACTCCTATGCTTATCAAGTGCCTCCGGCGGATCGATGGGCGATCGTCGCGTATATTCGAGCCCTGCAAGCAACGGACAGCCCTGCGCAGATCCAGAAAATGAACCTGCCCAACGAAACCAAAACGCCCCCGATCAAGCCTGTCGCACCTGTAGCAGTGAAGAGCGGAGGTGCCAGGTAATGGAGAATATCAACCGTTACCAAGCTCCAGCTGTCCTGACGAAATGGCGGACACTTGCGCTCGGCATCGGCGGTATTGCGCTGCTTATATGGGCGGTTGGTGCATACTTTGACACCGAACAGGCGTTGCGTTCCTGGCTGCTTGGTTATATTTTTTGGGGCGGCATAGGCTTTGGCTCGATCGGCGTCCTGATGCTTCAGTACGTGACGGGTGGAGCATGGGGTGTTGTCATCCGGCGACCACTGGAGGCGGCAACGCGTACTCTTCCGTTGATCGCGTTGATGTTTATACCGCTGGCGATCGGTGTTTGGACGCGGACCGTCTATGAATGGACGCACGTCCCGTTCACGGATCATGTGATGGCTCAGCGTGGGCTATTTATGACGCCGTGGGCGTGGGTATTGCGATCAGTCATCTACTTCGGTCTGTTTGGGTTGATGGCCTATCTGTTAAACAAGTGGTCGGCTAAACAAGACCTTACACAAACCGTCGAAGAATCGAGGCTCGTATTGGAAAGAGCCTCAAGATTCTCGGGCCCGGCAATGGTGATCTATTGCCTGTTAGTCACATTTGCCGCGGTCGACTGGATGCTGACCCTCGATACCCATTGGTCTTCAACGATCTGGGGCTTGCTGTTTGTCGCTGGGTGGGCGTTAACTTGCTTTTGTTTCATGGTAGTTCTGCTCGCACTCTTATCAGATAAGGCGCCGGCGGACTCCGTACTGGGCAAGCGTCACTTTCACGATCTTGGAAAGCTCATTCTGGCCTTGGTAATGGTCTGGGCCTACTTTAATTTCTCGCAATTCCTGATCATATGGTCAGGCAATATCCCAGAGGAAACCGGCTGGTTATTGACGCGGATGAAGGGTGGCTGGGGTTACATCGGCGTCGCGCTGATCCTATTTCACTTTGCCTTTCCGTTCCTCGTATTGCTGCAGCAAGATTTCAAGAGAAAGGCTCGCTGGATAGCGACACTCGCAATATTTATCTTGGTGATGCGGCTTGTAGACATGTTCTTCCTGATAGGCCCGAGCAACAGGATCGTTGCGATCGGCGAGCAGGGGTCATTTGTTGTTAGCTGGATGGATATTGTTGCACCCATTGCGGTCGGCGGCCTCTGGTTATGGTGGTTCTTTGGACAGTTGGCAAAACGACCTCTGTTCCCGGCAAAAGACCCCTATTTTGAGGGCGCGATCGAGCACGGACGGGGACATTAAGTCATGAAAAAGATCGAGACTGATCCGACTTTTAACCTGCCATACGAGGAAAATCAGATCCGCCTCAAGGGGATCATTGGATTTGCGATCGGGCTGGTCCTCTTGATCGTCGTGACGTTCGGGCTGATGTGGGCATTGCTCAACGTTTTAGGGGATTACAATCGTGAGAATTCCCCGCCGGCGAACCCGCTTGCGATGACCGACAAGGAGCGGCTCCCTCCGGAACCCAGGTTGCAAATTGCTCCGGGTTTTGGCGTGGATGGGCCAAATGGACGAGTGAATCTCGAGCTCACATATCCTCAGTCAGAATATCGCGAGCTGCACAAGAATTGGCTGGAGTTGTGGGAACGAGGTCAAAAGGACGAGAAGACGGGTACAGATGTCGTGCTGCCGATCGACGAGGCGAAGGAGAAAGTCCTCGCTTCGAACATCAAGGTGAAGTCCGGCACCGACCCCGACCTGCTGGCAAAGTCCCGAATGTACGTGACTGACGCGAGCGCCGGGCGGATGGCTGCAGAGAAGAGAAGATAATTTTAGTGAACAGCGAAAAACGAATAACAAAACGTTCGGTCTTCACGCTCTCAGCGTTCCGCTTATCGCGGGCGGCTCTTGGTGCGGCACTCTTCGTTTTTAGTTTTTCGCTTTTTGCTAACGGCCAGCGTGTCGAGCACTACAATTCTCCGCTCTATTCCCCGAAGTACTACGATCCTGCTGCGTCCGAGCCGAACGGCATGCCGGCGGCATTAAAGGAAGTCGGGATCGAGCAGAAACTCGGTACGCAACTGCCTCTCGATACGGTCGTAAAAGACGAGGACGGCAAGTTGGTTAAGCTCGGCGACTACTTTAACACCGGCAGACCGGTGGTCCTTACCTTCGTCTACTACGAGTGCCCGATGCTCTGCAATCAGGTCCTCAATGGTCTCACCGGTGCGTTGAAGGGCGTGACGATGAGCGCGGGAAGGGATTTTGACGTCGTCGCGATCAGCTTCGACGCCCGTGAGAACGAAAAGCCTGATCTCGCTAAGAACAAGAAGGCAAATTACCTCGGACACTATAACCGGCCGGGCACAGATCAGGGCTGGCATTTCCTGACTGCCTCGCAGGAATCCATCGACGCGGTAACCCAAGCGGCCGGCTTTCATTACAAGTGGGACGATAAAAGCGAGCAATTCGCCCATGCGGCCGCGGTCATGATCGTGACGCCCGACGGCAAGATGTCGAGGTACCTGTATGGGATCGACTATGCGCCAAGGGATATTAAATTCGGCGTGATGGAATCGTCAAAGGAACGGATCGGCAATCCGGCCGACCAACTCCTTCTCTACTGCTATCACTATGATCCAGCGAGCGGCAAATACGGCTTCGCCATCTTGAATGCGATGCGGCTCGGCGGCATTGCCACACTCCTGGGAATGGGCATGATGGCTTTTGTATTCTGGCGGAGGAATAAACGAAAAGAATTGGACAGTGAACAGCGGACGCTGGACGGTAACGAGGCTTCGGCCGAGGACGGACCACCGGCCACTGACAACTGAGTTTATGCAGACTACGAACTGGGTACCATTATTCCCTGAGCAGGCCTCGAGTTTCGCGTGGCAGGTTGATGCTCTATATTTCTACCTGGTCGCCGTGAGCGTTGCTTTCTCGATCCCGATCGTCGTCGCGATATTTTTCTTTGCGATCAAGTATCGCGAGCGAGAGAAATATGCGACACCCGAGGAGATCCACGGCTCGATGGTGCTGGAAACGGTTTGGTCGATCATTCCTTTCGTGGTTTCAATGACCATCTTTTTGGGCGGTGCGATCGTGTTCTTGAACCAGATGACGCCACCGAATGATGCCATGGAGGTTTTCGTTGTCGGTAAGCAGTGGATGTGGAAGATCCAGCACCAGACCGGGCAGCGAGAGATCAATGAGCTTCATGTTCCTGTTGGGCGCACGATCAAACTCACAATGACGACTGAGGACGTCATACACGATTTTGGCCTGCCGGAATTCAGGACAAAGACCGACGTCGTCCCCGGGCGTTATACCTACATCTGGTTCGAGCCGACAAAGCCAGGCAAATATCATCTTTTCTGTCAGGAGTATTGCGGGCTAAATCACTCAGGAATGGGCGGTTACGTCTATGTCATGGAGCAACGTGACTACGACAACTGGCTTAGCGGCAACGTGTCCGGACAAACGCCGGTCGAGATGGGCAGAGACCTGTTTGAAAACAAACTTGGCTGCGCCTCTTGCCACGCTGGCGGACCGCAGCAGCGAGGAGCGAAGCTCGAGGGTGTATTCGGTTCTCAGGTACATCTTGTAGGTGGCGCGACGGTTACGGCGGACGATAACTATATCCGCAATTCGATCCTGAATCCCGCGTCGCAGGTCGTCGAGGGTTTCCAGCCGATAATGCCGACATTCAAGGGACAGGTCACGGAGGAACAGCTCAACGGACTTGTCGCTTATGTGAAGTCGCTGACACCGGGTGCGTCCGCGACCGCGGCGGTATCTGCAGCGAATACGGCTGCTAAAACACCGGCGAACAGCGCTCCGCCAGCGAAGGCGGATCGCGGCAAAACGACCGCACCGGGCAGCAACCCAAATACGCCGCTGAACAGCAATAGGTAAGAGCAGTAATTTTCTTATGAACGCGCAAGAGGCACTAGCAACAGGTTACGGCGGGACTCCGCGGCTCAATTACCTGAATAACGGCACGACGCTAAAGTCCTGGCTTCTAACCAAGGACCACAAGCGGATCGCGATCATGTATCTGATCAGCGTGTCGGTATTCTTTGCCATCGGCGGGACTTTTGCCGCGACGATCAGGCTGGAGCTGCTAACACCGGCGAGTGATCTGCTCGAGACCGGCACCTACAACAAGGTGTTTACCGAGCACGGTATCATGATGATCTTTTTCTTCCTGATACCGTCGATCCCTGCGGTGCTGGGGAATTTCTTTATCCCGATCATGATCGGGGCAAAGGACCTCGCGCTGCCGCGAATCAACCTCATCAGCCTCTACATCTACTGGCTGGCTGGTGCGATGGCGCTGTATGGCCTTATGATCGGCGGCGTCGATACGGGATGGACATTCTATACGCCGTATTCGACAACGTTCTCCAATAGCTACGTGATGGTAGTAGGGCTTGCGATCTTTGTTAACGGCTTCTCATCGATCCTTACCGGGCTGAATTTCATCGTCACCATCCACACAATGCGTGCGCCGGGAATGACGTGGTTTCGACTGCCGTTGTTCGTTTGGGCACACTATGCAGTGAGCCTTGTGATGGTTTTAGGCACGCCAGTCATCGCTATCACGGTCCTACTTCTGGCTGTGGAACGGCTCGCTCACGTTGGGATCTTTGACCCGTCGATCGGCGGCGATCCGATCCTGTTCCAGCATTTGTTCTGGTTCTATTCGCACCCGGCTGTTTACATCATGGTGCTGCCAGGGATGGGCGTTGTCAGCGAGCTCATCTCGAATTTTTCGCGAAAGAAGATCTTCGGCTATGAATTCATCGCTTTTTCTTCGATCGCTATCGCGGTGTTCGGATTTCTCGTGTGGGGCCATCACCTTTTCGTAAGTGGCCAGTCGCCATATGCGGGAATGGTGTTCTCGTTCCTGACGATGGTCGTGGCAGTCCCGTCGGCGATCAAGATGTTCAACTGGACCGCAACTTTGTATAAAGGCTCGATATCTTTCGATACGCCGATGTTGTACGGGCTCGGATTTATGGGCTTGTTCCTCATCGGAGGATTGACAGGGCTGTTTCTGGGTGCGATGGGTCTCGACGTCCATTTGACTGATACATACTTTGTAGTTGCTCACTTCCATTACGTGATGGTCGGCGGACAGGTGATCGCATACCTCGGCGGCATTCACTACTGGTGGCCGAAGATGACCGGACGTATGTATTCGGAGTTCTGGGGCAAGATCTCGGCCATGCTCGTATTTGTCGGGTTTAACCTGACCTTCTTCCCGCAGTTCCTTTTGGGTTATCAAGGCATGCCGCGACGCTACGCTGCCTACCCTGAGGAATGGCAGGTACTGAATATCTTTTCGACCGCCGGTGCATCTGTGCTCGGTGTTGGTATGGTGATGCCCGTGGTCTATCTGATTCATTCGCTATTCTTTGGTAAGCCCGCGGGCGACAATCCGTGGCTGCTGCCGGGACTCGAGTGGAGGACAAGCTCGCCGCCGCCGACCGAGAACTTTGAGGTTATGCCGGTCGTGACGTGGGAAGCATATGAGTTTGGCGAGGGGAGCGGCCTTGATCTCGATGAGGGCCGCAGAAGACGAGAGGCAGAGCCCGCATCGGTGTAGTTAGTTATTGATTGATCCTATAATGTCGACACACGGACACTCAGATAAATTCGTTTACCACGAGCCGGGGTTGCAGCACCAGTTCGAGGACATGGGCCAGCAGGAGGAGAGCGTCGTGATCGGGATGTGGTTCTTCCTGGCTCAGGAGATCATGTTCTTCGGCGGACTTTTTACGGCCTACCTGGTGTTCCGTTCGAAATTCCCGATGGCCTTCGCCGCGGGCTCAAATCATCTAGACGCCTTCTGGGGTGGTCTGAATACGATCGTGCTTATTGTCAGCTCGCTGACGATGGCCTTGACCGTTTATTACGCCCAAAAGGGAAACCGCAACCTGCAGGTCATCCTGATCGTGCTGACGATGATCTTTGGTGCGACCTTCCTCGGTGTAAAGGCCATCGAATACACCGACAAGTACAATCACGGTCTCATACCGGTCGCCGGCCTAAATAAGCGTGTACCGGCCGATCCGAGTGCGGCTCACGAGCAGCATACAAAGCCCTGTTGGGAAGTCGCTCACGGCGAGGAACACACATACATAAACCCGCGAGGTGAATTCCTGTGGACGGACTGCTCGCTCGCTAAGATGGCCCAGGATAAGAATTTCCTGACCACGGCAGAGAAGATCGGCTATTTCTCGAATGGCCAGCTCGATGGCGATAAATTCCGAGACAGAGTGCGCATCTTCTTTTACCTGTATTTCATGATGACAGGCCTTCATGCCCTGCACATGATCATAGGTCTCGGATTAATGACCTGGCTGCTGTGGACGGCATTCAAGGGCAACTACAACGCGGATTATTACATGCCGGTCGAGATGTCCGGTCTTTACTGGCATTTTGTCGATATTGTGTGGATATTCCTGTTCCCGCTGCTTTATCTTTTGGGGCGGCATTTCCTGCACGGACACTAGTTTTTGAAGTATGGCTGATCATCATCCAGAGAACGAGCACATCGGCATTCCCGGCTACCTCGGCGTTTTTGCCATCCTGATCGTTGGCACGATCCTCACGTATTTTGTCGCGACGATCGATCTCGATTGGATCTTTCCCGGTGCGAATACACTCGTTGCGCTCTTGATCGCATTCACCAAGATGATCTTCGTCATGTTGTTTTTCATGCATGTCCGCTGGAGCCCCCGCCTTGTATGGCTTGCGGCTGTTGGCAGCTTCTTCTGGCTGGCGATCATGTTTGCCTACACCATGCAGGATTACCTGACGCGGTCTACGGGGGTATTTACACAGTAGGCACGAATTTAAGGTCATAGGCATGCGGGAGGGAAAGTTTAACCCTTCCGCAATCGCATTTTTAGGGTTTCGCGATAGCGATTTTGACGTGATATTATCTTCGATTTAGTGACTTTAGGGCCTATTTTGGCAACGGCTCTCCCGCCGGTCACATCAGACGCGAATGAGCTTTAGCCCGAAAACGAGATTTACTTCGCACGCTTTTCTGCTGCTCACCATTGCGGCCCTCTCGGTGTCGTGTATCAAGGTTAAAAAAGAGAGCAAGGCCGACGTCCTTCTCAAGGTCGAGGACGCCTCTCAGGCCCAGCTCCTGGCGGAGATAAACCGCTTTGCGAGCGTCAATTCCATCCACGCGAAGATGGACCTAAAATTTGAGGATAATTCTTTCGCCGCATTTGGCAGCAAAGAGGTCTATCGGCAGGCGGACGGAGACGTCACGGTCCAGCGTCCGGGTAAGATCCTGCTAAAGGTGCAGGTGCCTATCCTCAAGTCCGATGTCGCCCAAATGACGTCCGACGGCAATCAATTTCGCGTCGCAGTCCTGCAAGACGGCGGTTCTGGCAAATACAAGAAATTCGTAAAAGGTACGAACGGCGCCGATTACACAAAACTGCAAAAAACGCTGAGCGTCGAGGAACTAAAGGACCTTAAAGAAGCGAAGCAAAGCGTTAGCGCATTTTCCAATATGCGTCCGCAGCATTTTACCGACGCTATGCTCGTCAGGCCGACTGACGCCGACCACATTTACACTCAGAGCACGATCTATCAGCATGAGGAAGATACGAGTGTCGACAAGAAATCGCCGATTCGTTATGTCACACGCGGCTACTACCTCTTAGATGAGTATCGCCAATCCGGCGAAAGCGGTCTCGTGATCTCACGCCGTTTTTGGTTTGACCGCGTGGGCGGGATCCGGCTTGCGAGGCAGCAGCTCTTTGACGCGATGGGCGAGATCGAATCGGATATTACGTACGGCAGTCCTGGGAGACTCGGTGAGAATACTCAGTTCGCGAACTTGCCGCTGCAGATACAGGTTACGCGTATCAAGGAGCGATATTCACTCAGGTTCACCTATCAGTCGCCCGACATGGCGTTGATCGGCCGCGATTATCCCGCGACTGCCTTTGTCCTGCAAAACACCTGGAATCTCGAGGAAGTTGATCTCGATAAAAAGCTCGCAGAGCTTGGCGACACCTTGCCCGCCGGCGTAAAGTCCACGACGAGCCTTGCCCACTGATCCCATGTCACCGATCCTCAAGACCGTCGATCTCAAGAAATCGTATAAGGTTGGCAAGATAGATGTGCCGGCGCTTCGCGGTCTTGATATGGCGGTAAACGAGGGTGAATTCGTAGCCATCATGGGACCATCAGGCTGCGGCAAGTCCACGCTTCTACACCTTCTCGGCGGCCTTTTGAGCCCGACGAGCGGCAGCATAGTAATCGACGGTGAGGACCTTGCCAAGGTCTCGGACGCGCGTCGCACTGACATTCGTCGCAGGAAGATCGGGTTTGTTTTTCAGCGATTTAACCTGTTTCCTACGCTAAGTGCCGAGGGAAATCTCAAGCTCGCCGAAAAGATCCACACCGGCGGCGGCAGTAAGAATTCCGACAAAAGGCGCGAGGTCCTCAAGCTGCTCAAGCTCGAGAACAAGATGCATCACAAGCCGCTCGAACTCTCCGGCGGCGAACAGCAGCGTGTCGCCCTCGCCCGCGCGGTCGTAAATTCACCGGCGATCATTCTCGCGGACGAGCCGACAGGGAATCTCGACACCGAGAATTCCGCGATCGTGCTCGAGATGTTTCGCGAATTGAATGAGCGACTCGGTCAGACGATAATCATGATCACGCATAACCCTGAGGCGGCGGCAGTGTGCTCGCGGACCATCCAGATGCGTGACGGGCATATCGTCGACCACTAGGACAATGAAGAACATCATCAATTGGAGCTACGAGCGCGCCTCCTGGCAATGGGATGTTCTGTGCGTTCTGATCATGTGCTTCATTTTTTTGACGCCTAAGGCGTGGTTCGTCAATATCCAAAATGCGGCAACCCAAACCCTCAGCTCGGCCGTCCAAGTCGTGTCAGATGATTGCGGCTGCGACACCGTGGCCAGATAGTTCTTAAACTCTCATTACAAAGCGTTTATGAATAAAATTATACGTACTACTGTTCTTGCGGCCTGCCTCGGAATCGTTTTTTCGGCCGTTTCGGTCACGGAGTCCCGTGCGCAAGGGGTTTTGTCCGAAATCCTTCGCCGGATGGATGTCTACAACAAGTCGCTCCAGTCGCTGAAGGCAGATCTGACGATGGTCAAGACCAACACGCAGCTTAATATCTCGGACACGACGACCGGCTCCACTAGCTATCTTCCAAAGTCAGCCCAGACTAAGAACACGATGTACGTCCGCATCGACTGGGTAAAGCCTGTTGAGGAGCAAATCTCGGTCATTGGCGATCGATACGAGCTCTTTCGACCGCGGCTCAATCAGGTGATCCAGGGTCAGACAAATAAGGCAAAGAATAGTGCGTCAGTAGGCGGGGCATTAGGCTTTATGAGCATGTCCAAAGATCAGCTCAAAGCCAACTATGATGTGGTCTACATTGGCGAGGAGCAGATCTCAGGTGGTATCAAGACATGGCATCTTCAGCTGAATCCAAAGGCTGTGACCACTTACAAAACGGCTGAGTTGTGGGTAGATCCTGACGGTACGCCCCGCCAGGCAAAGATCACGGAAAACAACGGAGATACAACGACTGTACTGATCTCGAATATCCAGAAGAATGCGAGCATCAAAGCAGATATCTTCAAACTTGCCTACGATAAAAAGAAGGTCAAGATCATCCAAGCGTAAGGCTTTCGACAATCCTATGGCCTCGGCTGTTAGGAGCGGCCGAGGCCATTTATTTGGCAAAGAGGAAGCGAATCCCTATAATCACTAGTTTGGTCTATGCCGGAAACAAGTAGTATTAGCAGGTTTTTCCGAGGTGTACGGCACACGACGCGTGCATTCGCATCGACAAAACACCCCGTTCTCGTGCACATCGTGCCGATGCGGCGGTGCAATTTGGCCTGCACTTACTGCAACGAATACGACAAAACTAGCGATCCGGTGCCGATCGAGACAATGCTCGAGAGGATCGATAAACTCGCGGAATTCCGGACATCGGTCGTGACGATCTCGGGCGGCGAGCCGATGATGCATCCGGAGATCTACGACGTGGTTGCGAGGATCCGGCATCACGGCATGTTCGCGGGGCTGATCTCTAACGGCTATTATTTTCAACCCGACAAGATCAAAAAGCTCAATGAAGCCGGTCTCGATTATCTGCAGATCTCCATCGACAACGTTACACCGGACGACGTGTCGAAAAAGAGTCTTAAGGTCCTCGATGCCAAGCTCGTAAACCTGCAGCAGTACGCAAAGTTTAAAGTAAACATCAATTCCGTCGTCGGCGGTGGTGTGGCGAATCCGGATGAGGCGTTGATCATAGCCAACCGTGCCCGTGAATTAGGTTTCTCGTCCTCCGTCGGGGTTATTCACGACGGCGACGGCCTGTTAAAAGGCCTGACTCCTCGCGAAAAAGAGGTCTACAAAGAGATCAAGAGCAAGGGAGCCCGCTCATATACGCGTTGGAATTGGTTTCAGGACAATCTTGTCGATGGCGGCGAGTACGAGTGGCGTTGCCGCGCAGGCTCGCGATACTTATACGTCGATGAGGCGGGTATTGTGAGCTGGTGCTCACAGCAGCGTGGCACACCAGGGATTCCGCTCCTTGAATATACCCACGCGGATCTCGAACGAGAGTATTGGACCGAGAAATGGTGTGCACCCACCTGCACGATCCAGTGCGTCCATCAAGTCGGCCATCTCGATGCCTGGCGCGACCCGCAAATGGCTCTTGCCGAATTCAAGAAACGTAAGGGCATCGGCCTCAGCCAGGACACCGTTGCGCGCATCGTCAGCGCAGAGTAACATCAACAACAAAACCGCTTGAGGAGGCTGATGATGCTCGCAAAGCTCATTTTCGTCGGTGCCGTTCTGTTTGGTTCCGGTACGTTTGTTCACGCTCAGAAATGGCCGGACGCTAAGGCCCCTCTGATCGCGTCGGCTGACGGTTACGTGGATATTCCTGAAGCAGCTTTCAGACCAAGTTCGCGCAGCACCTACAAAGGGATATTCGACGCTACTCGCTTCAGCACTAAACCGGAGGCTCTCATTCCAGCGGTAAACGCAGTTGGCGGGTTACTAAACGACCTCGCCGTCGGCGGGACGCCTAAGGCAAATCGCCAATTCGTGATCGTCTTTCACGGGCCTGCGACGGACGGGATCCTGGACAACGAGCACTATAAGGAGAAATTTGGAGTCGACAACCCGAATCTCGCGGTCCTGTCGAAGATGCGCGATCTCGGTATCGAACTTTACGTGTGCGGTCAGCACCTGGCGGGGAACAATATCGACCCCAAGACCCTTAGCAAGGATGTAATTGTCGCGTCCGATGCTTACCTCGTCCTGATCGGATATCAGAATAAAGGGTATGCAACCATGTGGTTTTAATGGATAAAAAGCTATTCATTCCCGTCTTGCTCGGCACGAATCGTCAAGGGCGCCATAGCGAGCACGTAGCCAAGTGGCTATTGAGACGAGTTGCGGATCGCGAGGATATTGAGACGCAGCTTTTCGACGTACGCGATTTCCACCTGCCGTACGATCATTACGGGCAGGAGATCAAGGCCCAATTTCCCGAGTGGCGTGATGCCATCATTCGCGCGGATGGCCTTATCATCGTCACGCCAGAATACAACCATGGCCCTCCGGGCCCGCTGAAAGGCGTCCTCGACTTGTTGCTTCGCGAATACGTTCATAAGGCTGTGGGCTTCGTTGCCGTCTCGGCGCAGGTCTGGGGCGGGACGCGCGTGATCGAGTCGATGGTCAATATGGTGCGCGAGCTTGGACTTGCCGTGACGTTCACCGATCTCAATTTTCCGCGGGTGCAGGACAAGTTTGATGCAAACGGCTATCTGCTCGATGAGGCCTACAACGTACGCGCGGATGGATTCTTAGAGGAACTCGTGTGGATGGCGACGACGCTCCGATGGGGCCGCGAGAGTATCCCGTCGAAGTTTCACTGACATTTATGATCCACAACGAGATGCATCGCTCGCACCGTGTCGGCTGGCTCAGGGCCGCGGTTCTCGGAGCGAATGATGGCATCGTTTCCACCGCGAGTCTGCTCATAGGCGTGGCATCGGCCGCGTCAGGCCATGCGGCGATCATGCTCGCCGGCGTGGCCGGCCTAATTGCCGGGTCGTTGTCGATGGCCGCAGGCGAGTACGTCTCGGTCTCGTCTCAGGCTGATACCGAAAAGGCCGATCTGGAGCTCGAAAAACAACATTTAGAAGACGAGCCAGAATTTGAGCTCCAGGAACTCGCCGACATTTATGCTGGCCGGGGCCTGGAGCCAGAATTTGCCAAAGAAGTAGCGCGCCAGTTGATGGACCATGACGCTCTCGCGGCACACGCGCGAGACGAGCTGGGTATCTCCGACATTATGAGTGCGAGACCACTGCAGGCTGCGGTTTTTTCGGCCGTCAGTTTTTCGCTTGGAGCGGCTCTACCGCTGGCCGTCGCATGGCTTACTCCGGGTTCAAACCTTATATGGCTCATCGCAGCCAGCTCGCTTGTCTTCCTGGCTTTGCTTGGTGCGGTCGCGGCACGCGCAGGTGGGGCAGGAATGCTAAAAGGGTCGGTTCGAGTGCTTTTTTGGGGAGCTATCGCGATGGCAGCGACGGCGCTTGTGGGCAGACTTTTTGGGGCAGTGGTCTAGACCTACCTTCTCGCGACATCCTCGCCGATCGACCAAACTACAACCGAGCTTGAAAGGCCGTGACCTGATAGGCGGCCGGCCATCATGATGATAGTTTCGCCGCGTTGGACGACCGCCGCGTCGACAAGGGTCTGCTCGCCGAGCTGTAGCAACTCTGTAGTTGAGTCGCCGTGCTCGTGGACGAAGGGCTGGACGCCCCAGATAAGGGCGAGCTGATGGCAGGCTTCCTGGCTTGTTGTAAGTGCAAAGGTCTGCAGTCCCGATCTGACCGATGATAAACGCCGCGCCATCAGCCCGGATTCGGTAAAGACCGCGATCTTCTCAGTTTTGACCTCTTTTGCGGCGTATGCGGCGGCTTTGCAAAGTGCCTGGCTCGTGCGGCCCGATGGCGGTTGCAAGAATTTTGCGGGCTGTCTGAGGTGGTCGGCCTTTATAGTCTCAGCGGAATCGATGACCCGCACCATTGTTTTTACCGACTCGACCGGATACTTGCCCGAGGCGGTCTCAGCGGACAACATCACCGCGTCGGAGCCATCCCAGACGGCATTTGCTACGTCTGACGCCTCTGCCCGCGTCGGCGTCGGACTCTCGATCATCGATTGCAGCATCTGCGTCGCGGTTATGACGAATTTATCATTCGCAATCGCCAATTCAATGATCCGCTTCTGATAGACCGGCACGAGCTCCACGCTTGTCTCAACGCCAAGATCGCCGCGAGCGACCATGAGGCCGTCCGTCTCGTTGATGATCTCCATCAGGTTCTCGATCGCCTCGGCCTTTTCGATCTTGGCGACGAGCAAAGCACGGCCAAGATGGCGTGTGTTGAGCCGCTTGATGATGTCCTTGACCTCTTTGCAATCGGCGGCTGTGCGAACGAATGAAAGCGCGATGTAATCGACATTCTGGGCCATCGCCCATTCGAGATCGGCGTGGTCCTTTTCAGTCATTGACGGGATCGGCAGCGGCGTACCCGGAAGATTGATGCCCTTGCGTTCAAGCAGTTTTCCGCCCGTCACCACGCGGCACAGTACATCTGTATCCGTCTCGCTCAGAACAACAAGCTCGATCGCGCCGTCATCGACAAGGATGCGTGTTCCGGCGGCTACGACGCGCGGAAGCTCGGAGAACGTGGTCGAGACGATCTCGCTCGTGCCCTCGATCTCTCGAGTTGTTATGGTGAATTGCTGCCCGTCAAGTAGGTTGACAGCCTTACCGCCCGTCAGCGTTCGTGTGCGGATCTTAGGTCCCGACAGATCCACAAGAACCGCAAGCGGACGTTTGAGGCTCGCGGCGGCCTCACGAGCCGTGCGAATAGCCACGGTGTGCTCCTCCTGCGTACCGTGCGACATGTTGATGCGAATGGCATTGAGCCCGGCATCCAACATCGCCTCGATCGTTTCTTTAGAGCACGATGCGGGTCCCAGCGTCGCCAGTATCTTCGCTTTTCGCATAAAAAACGATTCTACTAGACGCGAGAATCAGGACGAACCTAGCGTGGCGGATTTGGCGAGATAGCTGTGGATCGCTGCGACAAAAGTCGAATGCGACCAAGTGAGTGGCGATACGGATGTCGGCAGCCCGGTGACAGGATCGATCTGCTCCGCCAAGACACCGGACGGCAAGGCCCGATCGGTTACCCATTGCAGTATCTTGACCGCCGGTTCAAGCTCGTCGATATTTTTCGCCAAGGCGATGTAGTATTCGGCAAGCCACAGCGTGCAAATGAACCACGAATTCCCCACAATGCCGTCTGAAGTTCGCATATAGTTGTCGTTCTCGAAACGCGCAACGCCGCCAAACCCGGATTTATTGTCAAGGCGCTCGACGATCGCCTGCATTGTGCCGACGACCATCGGATCGTCGACCTCAAAACAGCCAAAGTAGAACGTTGCAAAAAGCGATGCGTCGATCGTAGCGTCCGGTATAAGTGTTTCATCGCCATTTGCCATCAGCCCGCGCAGAAAGCGTCCGTACTCATCGCTGTAAAGGTGCGTTCTCATTCCACGCGTCACATCGTCGGCTGCCGCCCGATACACCGAAGCTCTATCGTCATCGTGGAATAATTCCGCAAAGTTTGCCGCCGCGCGCAATCCGGCCACCACCGTTGAGCACGTAAAGGTATGAACGCCACGGCGGTCTTCCCAAAGATTCCAACTAGGCAGCGGCAGGCCGGTATTTTCGTCGCGAAATGAAACGATAAACTCAGCCGCTTTTGTTACAACTTTTCGATACGCTCGCAGTGCGAAATCGATGTCGCGATACTTCTCGTAGTGCTGCCAAAGCGCCCAAAGAACCAGCGATGTCTCGTCCTCCTGGATTGGGACCATCGGTGCCCGCTTATAAATGTCCCATGACGGGTGCCAACCGGATGCGACCGTGCCGTCGGGATTGTATTTCTGCAGGAAGTAGCCGTTCTCGTGAATGATGTTGCAGCAGAATTCGAAGAATTTGCGTGCTACCTCGCCGTAGCCCGCGGCATCGAGAGCATTTGCGACAAACGCCCCGTCGCGTGTCCATAAATAACTGTAATGATCCGTTGCGCGTTCGGTAACGTCATGGTCATTGGCGGCGAGTATCGCCCCGTCGTCGTCGATCTGCGTATTGATGATCAGCAGCGAACGCTTGTAAAGCCGCACGATCTCGTCAGAGAGATCGCCGAGATCGACCGGCGATTTATTGACCCAGGCGTTCCACTCATGCGATGTGGAATCGAAATAACTGCCAGGCGTCCGCGTGAAAATGCTGCGGTCGAGATGGCTTACGTCTTCGTACGAGGTCCCGGCGGCGATCCAATAGTAGACGTCGTACTCAGCATTCTCGCCGACGTCAATGTGAACAGCGATCGTGGAATCAACCGAGCCCTCAGTGGTTGCGTTGCCGTGAAGCTCGCCATCCTCTGCGTCCGGCCAAGTGCCCTCGTTACTCCGGAATGCCTTCCGTCCCGTAGCGAATTGATCGAAGTGCGGCTCGGTGTTTATCAGGAAATATCGATGTTTCTTGAAATGAATTAGCCCGTGCGTACGAGGATCGTAATAAGCCGTGTCACCGACCTTGTTCTCATAGATGCGAAAATCGTGATGAAGAAAAACGCGTATATGCCGCGTCCCTTCCCCCTCGTTTCGAACACGCATGCGGCGAATGTAGAGGTTGTCGTGGCTCGCCACCGTGTCATTACAAACAAGCGAAATGCGAAGTTTTGCGCTTATCAGAGTGACCTTTGTAACAAGCGTGTCGGGTAAGTATTCCAACCGCCGTTCCCAGTCGTCGGACGATACCCATGAGAATTCACCGTCGACCCAGACGCCAAACCGCGACGGGA
>DASYKW010000209.1:0-4495 GCA_035995005.1 Pyrinomonadaceae bacterium | reverse complement strand
CTTGCTTTTAAGGCAGGCATTGCGAATAAATGGCTGCTAGTCGGGTTCAATATCCTTGGCCTCATGCTCCTGGCTAACATAGTCTCGATAGCCATTATGTCGCTGCCATCGCCAATGCAGCAGATGGCTTTCGATCAGCCGAATCGGGGCGTCCTCCTCTTCCCGTATATCTGGCTTCCGACCGTGATCGTGCCGATCGTCCTTTTTAGTCACCTCGCGTCGCTTTGGAAGCTCCTGACAAATAAACTATCTTGACGATTGTTTGCAAAACTCGCGGCTGCGTATAACGTAATAGTTAGAGCTAAATGAATTTTACCGAGACGCTAAAACTCGCGTTCGACGCCATCTGGGCGCACAAGCTGCGGTCATTTCTGACTCTGTTGGGCGTGATCATCGGCGTCATGACCTTTATGCTCGTCCTGTCTCTGTTGATGGGATTTAGTTCATACGTCGGAGAGAAAATTGCCGGGATCGGCTCCAACTCGTTCACGATCCGGCGTTTTGGATTTGATGACTTCAAAGACACCGATTCGATCGCGGCCGCGCAAAGACGAAACCCCGAGCTAACCTTCGCTGACAGAGACTTTATCAGGGACCATGCGCAATTGATCGACAAGATCGGCGCGAAGGCCGGCAACGTTGGCCGCGAGGTCAAACACGGTGCGGATAGTATCGCGACCGTACAGATCGTCGGATCTGAGCCGATCATTGCCGACATAGATAAACGCGATATCGCCCTCGGAAGATACGTTACCGATGCCGAGAACGAAAACTCTAGCCGCGTCGTGTATGTTGGAATGGACATCTCGAACAAATTCTTTCCGCGCGGCGACTCGTTGGGTCAAGAGATCACCATTCAGGGCATTCCGTACCGCATTGTCGGCGTACAGACCGCGAAAGGCACGGTATTCGGACAACCGCAGGATAACTTTGTCGAGATGCCGATCAAGACGTTCGGAGCTGCTTTTGGGGGCCTTCGGAATCAGCGCGCTCCTTACTTTGTCGTTGCGGCCAAGAACGCCAACAAGATGGACGATGCGGTCGACGAGGTTAGGACGTTGCTGAGGGTCAAGCGGCACCTGCAGTCCGACGAAAAAGACAACTTTGGGATCCTTACCCCCGACGCGATCATGGGGCTTGTTAACCGTATTACAGGTCCGACTGCCATCGTGGTTTTCCTCGTTCCGACCATCGCTCTCTTTGTCGGCGCGATCGTTGTGATGAACATCATGCTGGTGGCGGTAACAGAGCGGACGCGCGAGATCGGCATCCGGAAAAGCTTAGGCGCTCGTCAGAGCGATATTCTCAAGCAATTCCTCGTTGAGGCCGGGACGCTTTGTCTGATCGGAGGGGTCATAGGCCTGATACTCGCTGAAATTGCCGGTTACATAGTAACGGCCCTCGTCTTTCCCACTCGAATTCCCATTTGGGCCGTGGTCCTCGCCATCGGCTTCTCGGGAATCGTAGGCGTCCTGGCCGGACTTTTCCCCGCGTGGAAGGCCGCGCGTCTCGACCCGATAGAAGCACTGAGAGCGGATTAACATTGTGAAGTTTCTAACGAGCTCATTCTACGAAAACTTTAAGATGGCCATTGACACGCTCAAGGGCAATCGGCTTCGATCGTTTCTAACGATCTTCGGCGTGGTTATAGGCGTCATCACTGTAATGCTGATGTCATCCATCATCAGCGGTATCAATGTCGCCGTCGAGAAAGAGGTGGAGTCATTCGGGACCCGATCGATCTTCCTTTACAAGATGGACATTGGCATCCGCACCTCCGCCCCGACCCGCGAGGAGCGAATGCGGAAGCCCCTGACCATTGATGATGCAGAGGCGATCCGCTCACTTAGATCGATCGAGGTGGCGGTGCCCTTTCTCGACATTTCGAATAACTTCTTCGGCGGCAAACTCACGGTCACGGGAAAGAACGGCAAGACCTCGCAGTCAGTGCAATTGCAGGGGGCATCGCCAGATGTCGACAAGGCTCCGGGCGAGGTGATCATAGACGGACGTTGGTTTTCCGCGGCGGAGGACGAGGCGAAAGCGGACGTCTGCGTCATCGGCGATTTCGTTAAGGAGAGCTACTTCCCTTACGAAAATCCGATCGGCCAGACCATCGAGGTCGGAGGCGCGGAATTCCGGATAATCGGTCTGTTACAAAAACGTGAGCAGCTATTTGGCGGCGGCGGCGGCAACAATGACCAGACCAATGTCATTTACATGCCGATCGGCACGGCTCTCAAGGTAAAACCACAAGCCGATGACCTTTTCATTCTCGCAGTCGCCCGAGAAGGTCAATTGGATAAGGCAAAGGACGAGGTCCAGGATCTACTGCGGGTCCGGCGCAAGGTTTCGTACGGTGAAAAGAATAACTTCTCGATGGAAACCGCAGCGAGCCTCGTCGAACAATTCTCGGCAATAACGGGCGGCGTCTTTATGGCGATGATCGTGATCTCATCGGTCGGTCTGATGATCGGCGGCATCGGCGTGATGAACATCATGCTCGTCTCCGTGACCGAGCGCACGCGCGAGATCGGTATTCGCAAGGCTATCGGTGCAAAGCAAAGCGATATCCTTCTACAATTTCTGATCGAGGCGGCCACTCTCACGGGCTTTGGCGGTGTCGTTGGTCTCTTGATCGGCTGGCTGCTGTCCTTCCTCGTCAGACTTGTGATGCCGAGTTACATACCTTCATGGGCGCCGATCGCCGGATTCTGTGCGAGCGTCGGTATTGGCATAATTTTCGGGCTGTTCCCAGCGTGGAAAGCAGCCCGATTGGATCCGATAGAATCGCTTCGCTACGAATAGCTTACGAGGGATTGCCTGACAGCAAGGCACCGATCAGCCTAAATCCAAGTCCAACCAGCGTGATCAGAAGCACGAGCGTCCACGCCGATGCTTTAGACATCTTGTTGACGACGCTAAGACCGATCGCCGCAAGGATCCAGCCCCATATCGCAAAGACGTCAAACGTCGACAGGATCGTGCTGATGACCGCGTGCTCCTTACCCACGAAAAACCCCAGGTTCGCATGAAGCAGCCCTCGCTGGCTCGTCGCAAGGTCTATATCGTCGGCTGACTTTAATGCCAACACGATGAAATTCGCGACCATGCCGACGACGGCTGGCGGGAACCCTGAATAGATCCATACCGAAAGATTCTGCGTAAACGTTCCAGTCCCGCCAAAAGCCTTTGCGCCGGCCCAATAAAGCAGCCCGCCGATCAGGAACGAGATGAATACGAAGATAGGCAGAGCATAGGTCGTGTACTTGCTGATCTTCATCTGCAGATCGATCGCGTTTCCTTTCTGCTCTTTTGACAGGCTGTCACCTTGAGGGCTCTTATCGATCTGCTCGGACATAAAACTGCGCAGTCCGGCCTCGCCAACCTTCATTTGCACGCCAAACGTGTAGGCCATCACAAGGATCGCGATGATGATGCCGGCGATAATGAATCTCGGCTTGCGGCGCAGGTCTTTAAATGTGTTTTCCGGCTCAAGAAAGATATTGCCCATCGTGCCCGCCTCAGACATCTGCGGCTCTTCCCGAGGTTCTTCGGGTGTGGGTGGCGGTGGTGGCGGCTCAAACTCCGCCGAATTCTGTTCGTTCATTTTATTTTCATCTTGCATAGCTTGTCTCCTGGGGAAAAGGATAAAAGATCGTCCGCTCGCTTGAACCTCGGTCACGCCGCGGCTGCGAGTGATGGCTCCGCGTCGTACGCCGCGGCCGTGTCGTAACCCTCGATCCGGATGCATGCCGCGAAATGCCCAGGCGCGAATTCTCTAAGCTCAGGCTCGACTCGCGCGCATTGCTCGATCGCTATCGGACAACGCGTCCGAAATCTGCACCCCGACGGCGGATCGATCGGAGTTGGAACATCACCCGTGAGAACTATCCTCTCACGCTTTTGCGTCGGATCGGGTACGGGGATCGCCGACAGCAACGCCTGTGTGTACGGCATCAGTGGATTTGCATACAGTTGCTCCGCATCGCAGATCTCGACGATCTTTCCGAGGTACATCACGGCAACCCGATCGGAGATATGCTCTACGACCGCGAGTCCGTGCGAGATAAACAGATACGTCAATCCAAACTCCTCCTGCAGCTCCTGCAGCAGATTCACGACCTGTGCCTGAACTGAAACATCGAGAGCGGAGACGGGCTCGTCGCAAATGATCAGTTTGGGATTCAGTGCGAGTGCCCGAGCAATACCGATACGCTGTCGCTGCCCGCCTGAGAATTCGTGCGGGTATCGATCCGCGTATTTCGGATCGAGGCCGACTCGGTGCAGGAGATAGCTTACGCGTTCATTCTGGTCGGCCTTGCCGCCAATACTGTGTATCTTGAGCGGCTCCGAGACGATGGATCGAATAGTCATCCGAGGATTCAGGCTCGCGTAAGGGTCCTGAAAGATGATCTGCATCTCTCGCCTCAGAAGCCGCATTTCCTCCTTGCCGAGCGAAAGAATGTTCTGCCCTTCGAACATCACTTCCCCG
>DASYKW010000208.1:0-9341 GCA_035995005.1 Pyrinomonadaceae bacterium | reverse complement strand
GTTCACCGTGTATTGCGGATCGCAACCCACGGACGCGGTATGTTTGAAATCGGCATCCCGGGCGTTGGGATCGCGGTCCCAAGACCAGCGGGCGACGGCACCAGCGGCCCTGGCGGCGCGTCGGCGATCCAGACCGAGTCTTGCCCGAATGCAGCGATAGATCCCAACGAGACTGCGACCATCAGCTACGCAATCACTAATATTGGCGGCGGACCTACCGCAAACCTCACCGCGACGCTCCAAGCGTCCGGCGGAGTTACGCTTCCGACCGGGCCTCAAAACTATGGGGCGATAGCGCCGGGAGCGACCGTCGCCAAGAACTTCACATTTAAGGCTGCAGGCAACTGTGGCGACACTATCACGCTTACCTTCCAGTTGCAGGACGGAGGAACGAACTACGGAACTGTCACGGTGAACTATATTCTCGGTGCCTCGGTAGTGTCGGCCTCGACATTCAGTGAGAATTTTGACGGCGTTGGAGCACCTACTTTGCCCGCTGGCTGGGTGACAGCGAATACGGGCACTGCACCGGCGTGGGTCACAAGTACGACCGCAAGCGATACACCGCTAAACTCAGCGTTTGGTGGGGGAACGGCTACACCAGGCGACAATAGCCTGACGAGCCCGACATTCGTCGTACCCGCAGCTCCTGGCAGCGGGACCGATGCTCATGTAGAACTGTCCTTTAGGAATAGCTATAACACCGAGGGCGGCTTCGATGGCGGCGTGCTTGAGATCAGCATTAGTGCTGGACCATTTATTGACATCGTAACTGCCGGCGGCAGCTTTATCGCCGGGGGATACAACGGAGTGATCGGCATTACCGACAGCGTGCTCACCGGACGACAGGCCTGGACCGGCACTTCGGGCGGGTTTATCACGACGACCGTCAGGATGCCCACCGCTTCTCTCGGCCAAAACGCACAACTAAGGTGGCGGACGGCCTATGACACTGGTACGAGTCCGGTAGGTGCTGGATTGCGGATCGACACCGTTTCGGTCAATGGCGTGACGCGAACGTGCTGCACGTCGCCAACAGCGGCGAATGTTTCCGTTTCGGGCAGGGTATTAATGCCCGACGGAAACGGTTTGCGGAATGCGGTGGTGTCAATGGCGGATCAAAATGGCGTGACACGCACCGCGATCTCCAATTCCTTCGGATGGTATCGTTTTGATAATGTTGAGTCCGGGCAGACGTACTTCATGGCAGTAAGAGCCAAGAAGTTCTCGTTTAGCACTCGTCTGCTCAATGTTTCAGACGAGATGACCGATGTCGACTTTGCTCCCGAGTAACGGAGCCCTGTTGACTCGTAAAAATGCCCCGCATCCATATTCGGATGCGGGGCCCTTTTTTTCTTTCCGGAGTTTTTGCGGCCTAGGCCTCTTCCTCTTCCTCCGCGGCCAGGAGCGTGGCACTTGTCACGCGATCTTCGTCGCCGGTCTTGATCAGCGTTACGCCCTGAGCCGATCGGCCGGTTTCGCGGATCTTATCGACGCCGAGACGGATGAGCTTGGCCTGCTGCGTGATGAGCATGATCTCGCTGTCGTCCTCGATCGGGAATGACGCCACGACCTTGCCGGTCTTCTCGGTCGTCTTCATATTGATGACGCCGATGCCGCCGCGTTTTGTCAGGCGATAGCTGTTGACCTGCGTCTGCTTGCCAAAGCCATTTTCCGAGACGGTGAGGACCTTCTCCGTTCCCTCTTTAGAGACGGCGCAGACGGAAACGACATAATCGCCCTTCCGCAAGTTAACGCCCCGGACGCCGCGAGCGACACGGCCCATCGGCCGCACGTCACTCTCGTTAAACCTCACGGCCATGCCGTCATGCGTCGCGATAAAGATCTGGCACGATCCGTCCGTGCGAATAATATTGAGCAGCTCGTCGCCCTCGTCGATATTGATCGCGTTGATGCCGGAGGCACGGATGTTTTGGTAGTCACTGAGCGACGTCTTTTTGATAACGCCGTTCTTTGTGACCATCGTCAGGTAGATCTCCTCGCCAAAATCCCGCACAGGCATCACCGCGACGAGCTTTCGCTCCTGCGAGAGCTGAACGAGATTGACCACGGCCTTGCCGCGGGCCGCCGCGGCAGCCTCGGGGATCTCGTGGACCTTGATCTTAAAGACCTGTCCGTCGTCCGTGAAGATCATCAGATACGCATGCGTCGATGCGATAAAGAGGTTCTCGACAAAATCCTCATTCTTTGCCGTTGCTCCGAGACGCCCCTTTCCGCCGCGGCCCTGGCGCGAATAGGTCGAGACCGGCGTTCGCTTGATATACCCGGCCTTCGTCACGGTGATCGCGACGTCCTCATCCGGGATGAGGTCCTCGATGCTTAGCTCAACGCCGGCGTCGATGATGACCGTGCGACGCACATCCGCATATTGACGTCTGATCTCGGCGATCTCGTCGGTGATGACCTGACGCAGAACGCTCTCGTTCTCGAGAATGTTCTCGAGCTCGGCGATGTATTTGATGATCTCGGCGTACTCGTCGAGGATCTTTTGCCGCTCGAGGGCCGACAGTCTGCGAAGCTGAAGGTCGAGGATCGCCTGAGCTTGAATTTCAGAAAACTCGAGGCCGCCAATGACCTTTCTTAGATCCTTGAGAAACTGCTCCTCCGTCTTGCCGCCCGCAATGCCGCGCCATTTGGTGATCTCGTCGAGAGCTCCGAAGTTCGCGGTCAGGAACTGCCTCGCCTCGTCCACCGAGCGCGAATTGCGGATCAGCGGAATGATGTGATCGAGCGCGTCGATCGCCTTGTTAAGGCCCTCTAAAATGTGAGCACGGGCCTGTGCCTTGCGCAGGTCAAATTCCGTCCTGCGGCGTACGACCTGGCGGCGAAACTCGACAAACGCCTCAAGGATCTGCTTGAGGTTGAGCACCTTTGGCTGGCCGTCGACGATCGCGATCGCGATGATGCCGAACGACGACTGCATCGGCGTCAGCTTGTAGAGCTTGTTGAGAACGACCTGCGGCACGGCGTCGCGCTTTAGCTCGACGACGATACGCATTCCCTCGCGGTTCGACTCGTCACGGATCTCCGAGACGCCATCGAGCTTTTTCTCGTGGACAAGCTCGGCTATCTTTTCGATCAGACGCGCCTTATTTACCTGGTAAGGGATCTCCGTGATAACGACGGCGTTACGGACGCGTTCGCCTCGGCCGATCTCATCGACGACGGCGCGTGCCCGCATCTGGATGATGCCGCGGCCCGTTCGATACGCACTATCGATGCCCTCGCGGCCGTAGATGAATCCCGCAGTCGGGAAATCAGGGCCCGGGACAAACTTGATAAGCTCGTCTATCGAGATATCGGAATTCTTGATAAGGGCGACGGTCGCGTCGAGGATCTCGCCGAGGTTGTGCGGCGGGATCTTGGTCGCCATTCCGACCGCAATGCCCTCAGAACCGTTTACAAGCAGCAGCGGGACCTTTGTGGGCAGGACCTTTGGCTCTGACAGCGATTCGTCGTAGTTTGGCTGGAAATCAACGGTTTCCTTTGCGATGTCGTCGAGCACCTCGTTCGTAATGCGCGCCAGCCGGACTTCCGTGTAACGCATGGCGGCGGGATTATCGCCGTCGACCGAGCCAAAGTTGCCCTGCCCGTCGACTAGCGGGTACCGCATTGAGAAGTCCTGCGCCATCCGGACCACCGAGTCGTAAATGGCCGAGTCGCCGTGCGGATGGTATTTACCCATCACGTCGCCGACGGCGCGTGCTGATTTCCTGTACGCCTTTCCGGCTACATTTCCCTGCTCGTACATTCCGAAAAGAATGCGGCGATGGACGGGCTTGAGGCCGTCGCGAACGTCCGGCAAAGCACGGCCGATGATGACGCTCATCGCATAGTCCAGATAGGACCTGCGCATCTCTTCTTCGATGTTGATCTGATTACGTTCTATGAGTGAATCCATTGTGTGAAAAGGCGAATATTACTGTGTTTCGCTGTGTGTGACGGCCTGCTAATTTTGGAATTACGCGCGTCTTGACTGTTTCTTTATTTTACAGGCGTAAGAGCCTGTCCGCAACTTACGCGGAACTCCCATTCAGGCCTTTTCCCAGGTGTTTTTTACCTAAATGCTGACCTCTGAAACGCAACAGGCTCGATCCATCGAGCGTGCCCGTCCAACACCCACAGTTGAGAAGGAAAATCGCCGCATACAGCGAATTGCGCTGCCTCTGCCGGTGCGTGTCGAGGTCCGTATCAGCAAGGACGTCTCGTGGTATGAGATCACGCGTCTGAGCGATGTCTCGGCCTTTGGCTGCGGGTTTATCCTCAAGCGGCCGGTCAAGCGAGGACGTCTCGTCCTGCTCACGATCCCGATGCCGCGGCAGCTACGCGGCTTTGACTATAGCGAGCCGCAGTATCGAATTTGGGGCCTTGTCCGCCGATGTCTCCCGGTGGGCAGGAATTCCCTCGAACCGCAGTATTCCATCGGCGTCGCCTTTACGGGCAAGAATCCGCCCGTGGACTATATCAACCATCCCTCGCGGATCTACGATCTTGCCAACAAGGCCGAGGACGGCGACGGCGGTCTGTGGCATATCTCGCCTGCCGACCTCCGGGCCGACGACAGCGATCTTGCGGCCGACCTCAGAAAGCAGACGCGTTACTTCATCCCCGAGCCTGTCACCATCGAGCAGCACGACGAGGCCGGTAATATAGTCATGAGCGAGCAGACCGTAACCGAGAATATAAGCCTCGGCGGTGCCGCTGTATTCAGCACGAATAAGGCCGAGGCCGGCACGTTCATGCGCCTCGTGAGCGAACGCCACTCGATCAACATCCTCTCGGTCGTCCGCGGCTCCCGCATCGGCCCCGACGGCATCACCCGCCTCCATCTCGAATTCATCGACCGTCTCTTCCCTCTCGAGGGGATCGTAAACTAGTCCGAAACCGCATATTTCCGTGGGACAGGTCCGACGGCGAAATACGCGTAACCTGTTGCATGGGCTCAGGTTATGGTGTTTTCCTGCGAATTCTGTCCCACCTGTCCCACGCCTGTCCCAAGAGGGGCGTGGGACAGGGAAACTATTGTAGCCATTAGCCTTACGGTCACCACGTGTCCAAATTCGGCTCATTTTTAAAAAACTGCGCCACATTGTGCCACAAGGCGATCCGACATGATTTTCAAAGAGCAAATTCCGACCAAGAACATAGCACATTCGTTGCATAGTTGTCAATATGTTGCGAGTATGCAACATTACGGTTCAACGTGGGATATTTTTGTGGTAGCGTCAGAATCGCATGTCTGACCCGATCCGTTGTTTTGATGCAGAGCTCGTAAAGGCTTGTAGCGGGGTGAAGTAATGAAATTTCAAATAGCAATTATTAGCATAATCGTGGGCATATCCGGTTCACTATGCCAAGGGCAAAACTTCCTCAGCATTTCGGCGGGCAAATCTACATGTCGGACTCTTATCGCAGTCTATAAGATTGAACGGTGTAGTTATCCCGTGACCCGCATCGAAAAGAGCGAGTATACGGCCCGTCTTGAGTTTGGATCGTCTGGAAGAAGGAAGAGGATCGTTGATAACTTCACGGTCGTTTTCCATACGATGGTCCCACTGGAAGACCTGCATTCAGTTATTCAGGATTATGACATTCAGCCCGAAGCTGACGCTCCGGAGATTCTGCTTTACAGCCATAAACGAAAGAAACTTGTACTGTCGGTTCATGTGGTGGAGGGCAAGGGATACGTATCCGGCATCATCGCAAATCGATAAGAGCCGGTCGGGTCAGAAAAACTGATCCGAAACTGACGGGATAAGACATGCGATTCTTCGCCGCAATTCTTTTTCGCTAAGGCTAACGCCAACTCAGATCGATGATTGAATTTCCTTAACCCAAATACTATGCTTTGAAGGCGGAGCCGTTGGCTCCGTTTTTTAGTTGTGGCGGCAAGAGAAAAGCCAAAATTTGCACCGCTTCCGATCAACCTACTGGCCCGCGGCGTGGCGTGGGTGTTGAGCAAGGCGTTGTGGCGGATCAGGTGGCATGGCACCGAGAATATCCCTGAGAAAGACTCCACCGCCTACATCGTCGCCGCAAATCACCAGACATATCTCGACCCGCCGTGGATCACGACGCCGATCGATCAAAAGCTGAGCTTTATGGCGTTTGACACGGCGTTCGATTGGCGGGTCATCGGGCCAATGATCCGGCATTTGGGTGCGTTTCCGATATCGACCGACGGCCAGGGAGCACTGGGACCGATGAAGAATGCCCTTCGCGCGTTAAAGGCCGGTGCAGCTTTGGTCGTATTTCCCGAGGGTGCGAGAGCGTTCTCGGACGGCAAGATGCTGGGATTTAAGAATGGCGTCGCGCGGCTTGCGATCCAGGCACGCGTGCCGATCCTGCCCGTCACCGTCTCGGGCGGCAATCGCGTATGGCCACGAAACCAGAAATGGCCGCGCCCCTTCAGACGTGTTGACGTGACCTATCATCCGCTGATCTACCCGCCGGGCGAGGACCTGCGGGACGGCGACGTCTATCTCACCAAATTGTTAAAGGAAACGATCGAGAGCTATAACCAGGATTAGCCCGCTAAATACGCGAAAAGACGCCAAATGAAAGGCATCTCCGTTTTAGCGTTTTTCGCGTGTTTCGCGGGCTGATCTTTTTCTTCCGGAGTGCTACGGTCGAGGCTGGTTACGCTGGTTTTGGACCTGTTTTCGTGCGTTGCGACGGATGATCTCCTGCATCCGCTGCCTCTGGGCGGGCGTCATGTTGCGCATGTCGGGGAAACCGTACGGGAACGGATTGAAGCTGCCGGGAAGCGGCGGAGCACCGGGATTGACGCGTGTCTTCGTAACGGTGCCGTCGGGATTCTTTCTTGTGACAGTCATTCCACCGTTCAGCGGATCGCCTTGCACATCCACATCCGGGACCTGGACGATCGTCTCGTCATCGGGCCTTGAGTCATTCGTTTTCTTGTTTTTTGCAGGGGCGGCAGCGGTCGGCGACTTCCCTGTCTGGGCCGTCTGAGTGATCGGCGGCAGAGGAGCGACGATGCTGGTGTTAGAACTGGCGTCAGCAGGAGGAACCGCGACATTAGCCGCGGGATTAGGATCAGCGGTCACGGTCGGCGTTACGGGCTGCTCGGTCGTACTGGTGCTGTGAAAAAGGGACGGCTTTATGAGATACGCTCCACCCGCAGCTATACAACCGAGCACAAGTACTGCACTGACACCCGCGAAAAATCCCATTCCGCCACGCCTACGGCCCGGGTCGGTCGTCGCGGTGAACGCGGCCGCGGATCTCACACGCGTCTTCTCTGAATCGTAGCTTGGCAGGACCTCGGTCTTCATCTCCTGACGGCTGGCCATGGCATTCGTGCCCTCGGGCATAAGCTTTGTCTCCGGAGCAAAAAGAAGAGCTCCAGGGACAGTCAAGGCCGCATGAAGGTCCTCGGTAATGTCAGCGTATTTGTCCGAATTGCGCAGCATCTCGCGCATCTCAGCAGCTGACCCAGGACGTCCGGCGGCGTTGAGGTCCATCGCCTTTTGCAGCACGCCGGCAATGCCGCGAGGCACCGCTGGTTCGATCAAATTCGCCGGCAGCAGCGTGTCGCCCTTCTGGCTCAAGACGCTCATTGCACGCGTCAACGCGTCCTCAGGTGCCACATTTGTCAGCAGGTGATAAAGCGTCGCGGCCAGCGAATAGAGATCACTGCGAGGGTCGGTGCCCGTTCCCTGGATCTGCTCGAGCGAGGCGTAGTTGCGCGAGTACCCAAAGATGCTCTTGGCGGCCGTATTGGCGCTCGCATCCGTCGGATTGCCTTTTGCAAGGCCGAAATCGAGCAGAATGACATCGCCCTTTGGCGTGATCTTGATGTTTTGCGGCTTGATGTCGCGATGAACGACCGGAATCGCCTGATTGTGCAGGTAATCGAGTGCATCAAGCAGCTGATCGGCCCATTTGAGCACCTGCTCGGACGAGAATGGCCGCTGCTCGCGTTCGAGGATCGCGGCGACGTCCTCGCCGGCGATGTACTCCATAACGAGGAACTGGCCGTTGTCCTCTTCAAAATGGTCCGTCACCCGCGGCAGTGCAAAATGCTTGAGGCTGTTCAAAAGACGTGCTTCCCGCTCGATCGCCTTGCGAAAGTTGTCGTCCATGAAGAGCGTCTCTTTGATGGCAACACGGCTGCCAAAACGCTCGTCGGTCGCAACATAGACCGCGCCCATTCCGCCCTGGCCGATCTGTTTATCGATCTTGTATCGCTGCTGTAGGAATTTGCCTGGCTCGATCATCTGTTCAGCGGGGTGAGAATGCTCAATCATACTACATAAGACGCCGGCGTTTTAAGGACGGTTTGGCCTACATCTCATACGAGGACACCGCCCGCGAGGTTCTTGTGTCAGGTGATCCACTTCTCGGTCATATCGCACCAGATCACGAGGCCACGCCACTCGCCAAACTTCTTATAATGCCGCTCGATCTTGATGTCTTTGCAGGGTTTTGTGTTGTTGTGGTTCTTGTAAAATTGCGATCGCAGCCATGAATCGAGGGCGAGGCCGTCGTACCGGCCCACGAGCTTGAGCAGGTTTTCTGCCGCGTAATCGCCAACGCCCTTGACCTTTTTCATCTCCTTTTTGAGCTCGGGCGTCGGCAGCTCGGAGTGAAGCCAGCTTTGAGGATCAAGATCGCCGCTTACGACCCTTTGGGCAAGCTCGATAAAGTACGGCGAGCGATATCCGGCGCGAATCTCATCGCGATAAAAGCTCTCGGGCATCGCTGCCATCGCCTCGACCGTAGGAAACGCATGCTTCCCTTTCCCGCCGTCGGCACCGAGCTTGTCGACGAGATTGTTGACCATTATCTTTGTCAGGGCCCAGGAGCAGTTCGTCGTGCAGATCGTCTTGACGAGGTCCTCCCAAACGGTCGGCGAACGCAGCAAACGGCCCGCACGCCGCTCGGCGACCCACGCGAGCCTGTCGTTCCCGGCGACCGCCGCGTAAAGGCCGCTCAGATCGTCATCCAGGCGAAGGATATGACGAGCGTCGGTCATGATCCTGTCGGGCTTGACCTTGGCATTTGCGAGCTCGATCTTGAGCTTGCCCTTTTCTTCGGACATGACGCCGGGCACGGCCCATCTGCCATCGCTGAAAACATACGTAAGCCGCCAATTCTGGTCGTCGAGCTCAAAAGGTGCCAGTTCGCACCATCCGTGACTATAAACCGTGGCTCGAAAGCTAAAATCGGCGGGAAGGTCGATGTAAACGGCGTGCGGCATAGAGAACTATACGTTCTTACATTTCTCGGCCATCGCAGTATAGTCCACGTCTAACAAGCAGACGAACTCCGTATCAGAAAATAAAGCTTGTCTC
>DASYKW010000207.1:0-12347 GCA_035995005.1 Pyrinomonadaceae bacterium | reverse complement strand
TGAAAGAGCGTCGGAAGGAAGCTGGAGCGGGCTGCCACTGCACCCATGAGTCCAATTGCTTCTACCCGTCTTTGCCCTTTAATCCAAAGCATTTGATCAACATAAAAAAGCTCGAGGGCCAGATGAAAAAAGCGGCGAAGACCATGGCAGGATTTGCCGAGGCGAGAGAGATAGCGTTAAAAGCCTAGTCACAGACGACGGCCGAATGCCACAAGCCTCCCCAAAGATCCTCATCATTTCGTCCGACACTGGCGGCGGGCATCGCTCCGCCGCGCAAACGATCGCGACTGGCCTGCAAAAGTTCTGGCACCGTGAGTCGGCACCGGTCCGGATCATCAAGGCAGTCGAGGAATCGCATCACATCACGGAAAAGATGGTCCGGGTCTACAACTGGATGCTGCAGAACAAGCAGCACTGGATGAAGTATCTCTACTGGGCGATCAATAAGGTGCGACCGGAGACGCGTGAGTTCTTTCACAAACGCTGCGTGGGCTATGCCCGGGATGTGTTTGAAAAATGGTGTCCTCACCTCGTCGTGAGCGTGCACCCATTGACCCAGCATTTTTTTGCAAGGGTCCTGAAAGAACTTAATCTCTCGGAGCAGGTGCCCCTCGTAACGGTGGTAACTGATCCGTGTTACGGCTTTTGGAAGGGGTGGGCGTGCGAGGACGTATCGCTGTATCTCGTTGCGAATGAGGATGCCCAGCGTCAGCTTGTGGATTACGGGGTTCGGCCCGAGCGCATCAAGATATCCGGAATGCCGGTCGACCCTAAATTTCATGAGGTCGCTCCGGCTGATGCTCAGATCGCACGCAAAGCGTACGGCCTCGATCCCGATAAATTTACGGTCTTTGTAAACGCGGGTTGGATCGGCGGCGGGAACATCCCGCAGATCTTTCGCGAGCTTGTGCGTGGTGAATTGGATGTGCAGGCGATCTTCCTCGCCGGCAAGAATGAGGAGTTACGGGCCGAGGCCGAGCGTCTTGCGATCACCGCCAAATTCCCCATTAAGGTGATCGGCTATTCGGATGAGATCGAGAAACTCATGCAGTCTGCCAATGTCATGGTCTCAAAACTAGGCGGGCTCACGACTTTCGAGGCTCTCGCGTGCCGCCTGCCGATAATCGCGGACGCGACGACCAAGCCGATGCCCCAGGAAGCTGGAACCGTGAGAATGCTTGAACAGCGAGGTGCCGGCGTCCTGCTGCATAACAGCAGCGACATCGTCGCCACGATCCAAAATCTTCTCACCGACAAGGCCGGCTATTCGAGGATGAGGGACGCTACTGCAGGTCTTGCCATGCCAAATTCGACCGAGTATATCGTCCGCGAGATCAATGCTCTGCTTCCTCAGGCACAGACGACTACGCAACTCGCCGCCTGACGACCGCACCTTGGGCAAGCTTTTGCCAACCATCCGCGATTTTATTACCCTTAACCATTAGCGTGGAGAAACAAGGTTGAGTCTTTTACTTGAAGGAAAACGTGCGTTCGTCTCGGGCGGCACACGCGGCATTGGTGCTGCGCTGTGCGATGTATTTGCCCGCGAAGGCGCTGATGTGGCGTTCAATTATCACTCGCGGGACGACCTCGCAGAGGAAGTGAAAGACACGATCGAGGCCCATGGTCGACGTGCTCTCGGTTTTAAGGTGTCGGTCACCGACCGCTATGGTATGAAGCACGTCGCACGCGAGATCCTCGACGCATGGGGTCCGGTCAACGTCCTGATCAACAACGCCGCGGTCAACAAGCCTGACAACTTTGCCACCACGACAGACAAGAGCTGGGACTGGGTCGTCGATACCAACGTCGGCAGCCTGTTTGCGGTCACAAAGCCCTTTTACAAGCAGATGATCCGCAGCCGCGAGGGTCATATCCTCAACATCACTTCGGTGGGCGCGATCAGATCTCTGCCGACCTCGGTTCATTACGCCACGTCAAAAGCTGCGATGATCGGCTTTACCAAATGCCTGTCACGCGAGGCGGCAAATTTCGGGGTCACGGTCAACGCTATCGCCGCCGGCATCTTTGACACAGATCTCGCCCACACACTGCCCGAGCGCCTGCTCCAGATGCACGACTTCTGGGTCTCAAAGGGCCGGCTAGGAAAGCCCGGCGAGCTCGCCGAGGTCGCTGCCTTCATGGTCAGCGAGCGCAACAGCTTTATGAATGGCGAGATCGTCATCGTCGACGGCGGCGCGATCACCTAGTTTTGTTGTCAATCACACCGAATCGATCACAAGTTTGACTAGTCGTTAGTTCTCTGGAAACCGGTCGTTTGGATGTACTGGAAGTACGGTGTGCCAGGCGGCAGGCGGTTCAGGTCGAGGAAGGTCGCGTCAAAGACCCAGTTGCGGTCAGGCGGGCCGTAAACGTGGTTGCAACATTTGAATGGGGCGTTGTTGTTATGCGAGTTAAATAGGTTGATAAGCGAGCCGCTGTAGCTAAGTCGGTTTGCTCCCCAATCCTCGAGAAAGCGCTTGAAGTTGTGGACACCGCCGTTCATTTTGAGATCGCCTCCACCCTGGTTCGGCGTGCCGTTGAGGGTCGTTAGCGTATCACCTGAGAGCATTGCGAAACGGTCGAAGGTGTCCGTCGCCTGACGTCCGGAAAGGTCGAAAGGAAACACGAAACTGTTGGCGTCGTTCCATCCATTCGAGAGAATGGTTATTGCGTCCCCGGCGATCGAGGACGGTATATCCGCGGAGCTGGACGGCGACGGAAGGTACTGATCGTAAGGAGTGGGGGTTCCAACTGACGCGATACCTGTCGCATTGTAGTTGCCCTTCACGTAAATGCCGTTCTCTGACGCGAATGTGAAACCTTTAGAATTTGCAGGGGTCGTTGTGTCGTAAATGCCGGGTATGGTCTGGGCGTTGATCACTCTGACTCCGCGACGGTAGAACTTATGATCGAATACGGCCGCGAGTTCCGCCGAAACATTGCTGTTCGTTCCCGTATAACGCGGAGCCTCGTTCGTATAGTCCGCCTGTAGCGTCCCGTTCTTATTGACGTCCTCACCGAGCTGCTTTGTTCCGTCATTGGGACCGTATACGTCCTCCATGTCGTATTCGCCGTCAAAGTCGTAGTCGCCCCGGCGATCGGACACATAAAACACCCAGCCGCCCGCCTTCGGACTGCTATTGGTCGGTTGTGGAATATCATTGCCGCGAAGAACGTGCCCGGTCGCCGTCGCATATGGGGTGCCCGAAGGCATAAAGGAATCAAAGTTCCCGTCGAGAAACTTCTTCAAGTTGGCGACATCGATGTCAACCATACTCATTACGCCTGCCCATGGCAGATTGGTACCGTATGTTGTGGTCGCGTTAAACGTCGAGTCGGTATCGTTCCACAGCCCCTCGCGCGTGTCGAACATCTCGATCGGGAACGGCACAATACATGACCGGCCCGCGCCCGCGCCACCGGTTATGGTCGCATTTCGCATAGACTTGCGATTGTCGCCCGAAAAACCGTTGGGAAAGTAATAGGTGCCCACGGCCAGGGTTCCAACGTTCGCGCCGGTTGTGTTCAGCGCATCGCTCTGGTTCTCACAATCTTTTGTGCTGGCTACCGAGCCCCGAAGAACATAATTGACCCCGTTTGGCGAGGTGCCGACATACGATGCGTACGTCGTACCCGCAACGTCGGCCCCGGGGACGACGAAGCGTTGCAGCTTAATTATCGACCGTGAATCAATAACGGCTGTACCGCTTGAACAGTAACCCGAGTCTGTCACGGCAATGGAGCCGGAACATGGAGCCGCCTCGGTAATACCAAGTGACAGTATGTCTTGGGTGATATCGCTCACGTCGTAAGACTCGGTCGTCCCGTTATAGATGACGGTCTCGACCTTGATCCAGGTCTCTTCGGTATTCGGTCCCGTCGTCCCCGAGTTGATCCTCTCGCCGTTTACCTTCGTCGCGGTATACGCAGGGGAGTTTTGCATGGCAAGTGGCTGATACCCAAGCGGGGTGCCTGTGGGTATAGGACCAGCGGTCTGCCCTGTCGATTCCCCGTCCAATCGGATCCCGCACGCGCCGGTA
Source organism: Pyrinomonadaceae bacterium (assembly GCA_035995005.1). GTDB lineage: Bacteria > Acidobacteriota > Blastocatellia > Pyrinomonadales > Pyrinomonadaceae > OLB17. The sequence continues at coordinate 8,304 of DASYKW010000207.1, read as the reverse complement.
ACAGCCGCTCCCGCGGTGGTAGCGCAACCCGGCAGCTTCGCCTTTGAGTCTGCCAATGAAACTCGAATGCCGGTCTTGTTGTAGTAGCGCTCGGCGGCTGTGATCGCATCGTCGTCGGTCGCTGTCGTGACTGCGGTGATGTTGGGACTCGTAACGGTACCGCCGCCGCCGTTCGAGAGGTCGCCGACATTCTTACCACGTTTCACGACTTCAACCAGGTCAAGATCCTGATTAGTGTTATCGCTGTTGAGCTTTAGCGGCAACTGCAGTCGGGGCGAGTTAGCGACGAGATTGCCGTCGAAAAGCGCCCGATTGGTAGGCCAGTTGGGATTGTTATAGGCGGTTGGAAGCGGTATCGTCGGAGCCGGGGTCTCGACCACGGCCGCACCGTTGACCCCTGCCTGGACGCTGCCCATGTTATTCGCGAGCTTGACGTACGTACCGGATGCGTTCTTTACAAACACGTTGTCGCTCCACGCGCTCCACGGACTGCCATTCTTAGACGTATCGGTGTAGATAAAGTTCGCGGCGGTTACCTTTGATGAGAAATACAAGCCCGTGCTGGCCTGCATAAAAAGCGACCCGTTCGAGTGTACGCGTCCGCCAAAGTCGAAACGCGGGCCAGGGTGAAATTCGAGGTCGTCGTCATAAAAGATGCCGAACTGAAAGATCGGGACGAGATTATTAAGAATGTCGCGCGAAAGCTGAACCTGAATTCCCTGGTTGTCGGTCGCGGTGGTCCGCAATCGCCAGTTGTCACGCTTTGCGTAGAGCCCTGCAAAAGGACCGCCGGCTAGAATGACCGGATTGTTATTTGACGTCTGAAGAACTTCCTGATTAAAGGTGTAGAGGCCCCCAGATGTTGAGAGTCCTGGGACCGTGGCGGTGCGAACGTCGTCGAAATCGACCGACGTTGGCCTGAGATTGACCTCAAACTTCTTATTGAAGTTGCGGGTCATCTGTTCGAGGCTACCCTGCGCGGCATAGAACGAGCGACCCTCGGCGGTCTCGTTTCCAACGGCCACTGCCTCGGCGGATGAGCGGCTCATCGCCAAAGCCACAAAGACACTCATCAGCGCCAATACAAAAAGTGCGATCACGATCGCCGTGCCTTCTTCGTTTCTGGAAGCCTTCTTAACTTCGTTCGCTTTCGTATTCATGTTCCTAACCCCAATAGATCAGTTAGCGTCGTAACCGAGATTCCGCGTCGAAAACGTGGAAGTCATGGTTTCCTTGTATGGCTGGCCGTCGGAGCGCAGCGTGGTCGACCGCACGCTTATAGTGATGCGGACCTGACGTACGGCGGCAAGATTGGCCTGCGTGTCGTCTGCATTGCCCGCGATCCCGTCCGGTCCCGCACTCGGGTTGTCGGTAACAGCGCCGTTGTCCATGATGTACTTGATCTGAAAATCCTCGACACCGTACACAAGCGGTTCGTCCGCGAAGGCGACCGCCGGTGCTGCGACCGGGGCGTTCACAAACTCACGGCGAGTCAGCGTGCCGTCTGTTGCGACAAAATAAGTGACCATTCTCACGCGCTGCAGCGTTGCCGGCAGCGTGATCGCGCGCAGCGGCCCCGCCGCCCCGGTCTGGTTAAATCCGAGTATGTCGCCGTTTGAGAACTGTACCTTGTTTGTGCCGCTCAATGCGGTTGCAACGCCGATAGTCGCACCCGAGTTACCCGTCACCAGATAAAGGTCGTTCGCTCTGCAAGATGTGTTGCTCCCCGACAGCGGAATGATCTCGTCGATGCCGCCGGCCGTAGTTGTTGCCGCATTGATGGTCAACGGCGTGGAAACCGCCGTGCTGCCCGAACCGACGACGTTGAACGTCGTGTCCTTGAAAAGAAACGTTACTTGGTCCGTGCGAGTATTGGCGACGGCATTCCAGCTATCGACCGTAATGTTGTTGCCGGCAATGATCGGGGGAACGGTGTCACGCGACGCATCTGTATCGACCGGGATGTTAAGGGCCGCAGAGATCTTGTTGTCGGGCAGCACCACCGTGTTGCCTAATGGATAACCGTATCCAGCGTTGTAGGTGTCGCGACCGATAAGATTCAGTCCGAAGCGCACGTTCTTTGCAAGCTGTACCTGCTCGCTAACGACGCTGCGGCTGGCCATGGCGACTTTCATCACGCCCCAGACCGAGCCCGAGACGACCATGAATATGAGCATTGCGACCGTTAGCTCAAGCAGCGAGAAGCCTGCTTCTCCTCGGTTCCCGTAAATTGTCTTCTTCGTTGTCATTCGTCGCCTCGTTTAATTTGTCACCGAGTAGTCTGTAAGGACGGTGGTGAGCTGTTCCTGACGTTGGACCGCTCCGACGTTGTACAAAACGGTCACCTGCACCGAGCGGATACGGACAGCAGATGTGCCGGCCGGATTACAGATCACCGGCGAAGGACGGTCGGGATCGCAGACATCGGTGATCACGATGCGCCGCTGAAGATTCGGCAAGACCGCGCCGTTGTCATCGGCCGTGCCGATCACCTCGTCAGGGCCGGCATCCATTTCGACAGGCTGCCAGCCGGTGGCAAAAATTCCCTGATTCACGCCGTTAATGGGATTGGTGCCGACATTGCCAACCGCGGGCCACCCCATTCGCGCCGGGTCGGTCTCCTTGACCGACATGATCGACTCCATTGTGGAGGTGGTGATTTGCTTTGCGAGCAGTTGCTGTTCATGTCCTCGGGCCTGAAGGACCGAACCCGAAATGCCAGAAAGAAGCGCAAGTACGCCGACAAGCAGGATGACCAGAGCGATCATCACGTCGATATACGAAAATCCGGATTCGTTGCTGTTCCTCATACTGCTTTTCTCGGCTCTATTGATATGGTGCAAAGGCTGCTCCCGTCCACTTCCAGTAGCGAATGGCTCCACTGCCGCCAAACATCGTTATCGCTCGGACCTCGCCCATGTTTCGCGGCGTCAGGCTGCCGGTCGAGACCGGTGGCCATATGTAGATATTCGTGCTGACAGGTGTGCCGCCGTTATTGACGACCGAGCCGTCGGCCTGGAAACGGCACGACCAAATGTTGTGACCCGTTACCGTCGTGCTGCCGACCTTGTGGCCAACGGCGTCGATCGCAAAGGCTACGTCGGTATAGTTAGGCGGGTTTGGTTTCGAGATTCCCGATGGGATCGCATCGACCCGCACATCGCGGGTAAGCTCGAGCGGTATCTTCTTTAATTGAACGTCCGGGTTTGCCCCGTCCTCGTCGATGAGAAGCAGGGCGTTGTCAGTAAGGTCGATCTCAAAGCGTATTGTCTTACGCTTGACGAGCGCGAGCTGACCGCCCTCGCGCATGAGATCGATCATCCTAAGCGATTGGTCCTCTGACTTATAGAGCTTCTTGTAATTCCACATGTACGGGATCGAGATGGCGCTGATTATCAAAATGATAGCGACCACCATCAAGATCTCGATCACGGAAGCTCCCGCCGTCGAGGCATGGGCCTTTTGCAAAGATTTTTTCATAGCTGCTCCGCTCCGGTGGGACGTGTCTGGAGCGGGGGCGTTGATAGAAGAAATGGGAAATGCATAAACACTTCCAAAAAGATTTTACATTGTTTGTCATTGAAGATGCAAGAAAGATGAACAACTTTATTTTGCCGGGCGTATTCGCTAGAATTGGGCGTCTGACGAGCCGTCGATGGGTCGCTAAATGACTGAAAAAGAACCAGTTTCGAAGAAAGGCATTTCCCCCGACTGGTTCATGCGCGGTGCCCTCGGCCGCATTGGCGGGACCGTTGACAAGTTTCTCGGCCGCGATTGGGTCCCATCAAGCAGCCTCGCCACCAGCGAATTAGTAGAACGTTTAAAGAAACTTCTCGACGCCGAGGCGATCAACGTCGACGGTAAAGGCAAGGTCGTTCCGCACAATATCAAGCTTAAGATCGAGTGGGAGAAATTCGCTTCGGACGAGACCAATTCTCTCGACAAGCTTGAGAGCGAGCTCCTGATCGCGACTGCCGATCACATCAATGACCAGCTCTACTACACCTACGCCCCGCTGCGGCTCGAGGTAAGGCCGGACTACTTTACAAAGGGCGTGAAGCTGTTTGCAAGCTTCGATAAATTTGCCCAGGACGAGCACGAGGGAACGCTTGATGTGACCGTGCCGGCGATCGACGTTCGCGAGGCACTAAAGCAGCTCGATCATGTCAAAGAGATCGAGGCCGCCGGACCTCGTGGCAGCTTTTCCGCGCATTTTGAGATCAATGGCATAAAGGTGGATCGGACACTAGACTTCCCCGCCGACGGCCGTCTCACCGTCGGGCGAACGGGAAGCAACGGCCTGATGGTCGACGATCACAGCGTGTCAAAGATCCACGCGTCGCTCCTTGTCGGCACGGATGGCACATTGTCGGTAGCGGACACCGGCTCGACCAACGGAACATTCATCAATGACGAGCGTATCGCGTATGGCAAGGCTATCCGGCTCGAGGATGCCGATCGCGTAACGTTTGGATCGGTTGACGTAAAGTTTGAAAGACTCCCCGCAACCGTGGAGAATGCTCCCGCCGAGGCCGCTCCGAATGACACCGTCGAGATCGACGGTTTGGAGTTTCGGTCACGGCCGTCGATTCAAACGGAGGCCGCTGCTGAAGAAATGCAGGACTCCGATTCCCTTTCAAAGGTAGACACGTTGCCGATGGACGCCGACGAGGCGGACACACCCAACGAATGAAGCTGCTCCTTTTGCTAACGTTTATAGATTGGAGCCAGTGGAAGCCTGAGAGGATCTTCGGCGGCCAGGTACTTGAACGGACGCCGGCGGGCCTTACGATCATTTACATTGTCGGCGTCGGCATCCTGATCTGCTTTCTCGGTATCACGTTCCTCGACAACATTCGGCGGCCGAAGTTCACCGCTGAGCGAGAATTACCGCCCAAGGTCGATAAAAAGCTCACCAGGACCGTGGCAAACCGCAGCTTGCGGGTTTGGCAGGTCCTGTTTTGTATTCTCGCCTTTACGGTCTTCGGATTTCAGGTCTATTGGACTTACTACGCGGACGATTACAACGACCAGTTTCAGGCGTTGAGCTATAAGGACCTGCGAACCCGCCGCACCACCGCGGCAAACCTGCGCGGATGGATGCTCGATCGCACCGGAAGGCTGGACGCCGCCTTAGCGTACTATCGCGTCGGAAAAAACGGCCAGATCGAGCGCTCATTTCCTCTCGAAAAGGAAATGGCCCATCTTCTTGGGACAGAACGCGGAACGCCAGGACTCGAACGCACTCTATATAAGAAGGAAGCCGATCCGATGCCCGAGGCGTGGGAAGTGCTGACAAAGTACCGCAAGCCCGAGCCCGAGCAAAAGGACGTACGGACCACGATCGATCGCGATCTGCAGCAATTCGTTGCTCGGCAGCTGGAGGGCAAAAAAGGTGCAATCGTCGTTCTCAATCCGCAGACCGGCGATGTTCTCGCGATGTATTCCAATCCGTCGTTCAACCTCGCCGATGCCCAGGACCTCAACACTTATCTAAAGCTTGAGGCTGACAGGAATCAGAAACCGCTCTTGAACCGCGCGACCCGTGAATTCTATGTCCCGGGATCGACATTCAAGACGCTTACGATGACCGCCGCGTTTCGCGCTAACAAGCAGGATACCTTGCTCGGCGACCTCCCGCCACCCGATTGCTACACGCCCTCCCGCGGGTCGCGACCAATTTGCGACGCCGGCGGCGGCTGCGAGATCTGTCAGCCGCAGGTGCCTATCCGCGAGGCGTTCAAAGTCTCAAGCAACCAGTATTTTGCGCACCTCGCGAACGAACTCGGGCGAGACAGGATGGCAGAGACGGCTCGGCTCCTGGGGATCCTGCCGGTCAATTCTCCAAAGGACGCGTTGGATCAGGGTTTCTTTCCCGACATCTGGAATACGAGCAACAAGCAGACCGCCACGGCGCTCGCACCCGCCCGCTCGACGATCGTTACGGGTAAGGAGCTATCGCTTTACGATTTTGCACTCGAGGGCATGGGCCAGGGACTAGCGTCGCAAATGACGCCATTCCAGATGGCGTTGATCGCGTCCGCACCTGCTAATCTGCAGGGCCGTCTCATGAAGCCCCGCATCGAGGCCGACGTTCTACCACAGGCCTTCTCTAACGTGATGTCACCGCAGCAGGCGGCCGCCATCCGCGAGATCATGTCCACGGTGACAGAGGAAACCGGAGGAACAGGCGGCCGCGTCAAAGCCATGCTCGCCGGCACGGGTATTATGGCCGGCGGCAAAACTGGCACGGCGGAAAAGGACGATGCTCCGCTATACGATGCAAAGACCGGCGAGAGGAAGTTTGTCGTCAAGAAACGTAAGAATGCGAATGGTGAGATCGAGGAATATAAGGAATACCTTACCTACAATCGCGTCGATGGCTGGTTTATCTGTATAGCTCCTCTCGAGAATCCCCAGCTTGCGATCGCGGTCGTGATCGAGGATATCGGAAACCAATTTGGCGGCGGAACCGCGGCTCCCGTCGCGGCCAACGTGATCCTCAAGGCGCGAGAAATAGGGCTGCTCGGTGATCGCTATAAGCCGAAAGCGACGCCCCAGAAAACGGCCCCGAAAAAGAAGAAGTGAAGAATCGCACATCATCGCATTTCTTTATCCTCGTCCTCATCGTCGTGATGGCAGCGATAGCACACTATTCGGTCCATTACGGCGCTCTGATCCGCGGATATGAGACCTCGCCATTGACGGCTTACCGAAACCTCTTACTCCTTTCTTTACTCGCGATTCTACCGGTCGCGTTAAAGAAGTTTCTTCGCTTTGATGGCAACTGGACGCTTTATACGACGGCTGTCCTTCTGTTCTCGATAGGGTTGACGGTCCAGTACCGGCTCTTCAGCGATCCCGAGTACACGTCGCGAAAGGACAAGGCCGAGGCGCGGCAGGAAAAGATAAAGACACTGCAGTTGCATTACATCCAGGAGAATTATTCGGCCGAAAAGAAGCAAATCATGGGCTTGCCGCCCTCGCCCCCATCGCCCGTAGACCTTGATACTGAGACGCCGCGGCCATCGGAGGACACGTTCTCGTCCGTTTTTCTGTCGGGAAACACGATAAATCCACTGCTAGGCATTCTCGGGTTTATCGTCGCGTATATTCTGTTCCGGCGGGGGGATATTCTCGAATTGGCCCAAAAGAACGGCTTTGCGATCGTGCTGCTTACTCTTGGACCCTTGATCGTTGCAGCACTTTGGTCGCGCGCCGGTAAATTCGGAGGAAATCTCACGCCGTGGGAGCCAGCTAAAATACCTTTTCTGATCGGTTTCGCAGCGATCTTATCGGTGCTCTATAAAAATCTGTCACGGACATATTGGGGGGTGCCGCGAGCCAAGGACGCTCTGCCGCTCGTTTTCATGGCAATCCTGCCGTTTTTGCCGTTCTTTGTGCTGAAGGATTTCGGGCAAATGATGGTCTTCTCGGCTGTGTACGCCACGCTGTATCTCGTCGCCGTGCGGCGTTTTCCTCAGCGTTTTGTGCTTGTTGGTAGTGTGGTATTAATGGTCGCTATTTTGGTCGTTGGGGCACTTCCCGAGAACACTCAGGCCCGTATTCCGTTGCTGCCGACCCTCGCCAGGCCGGTCAAAGCCATTCTTCCCGACCGCATTCAGCAGCGATTCCATCTGTGGCTCGACGGTTTCGATCCGCCGACTCCCGAGACATCGTGGTGGAAAAAGGACTACGACGAGTATTATCAGAAGCTCGTCGAAAAGGACCCAAACCTGCCGCAAATGCTCGCCGATAACCCTGAGCTGCAAAAAACGATCAACACCGACGCCTGGTTTGACGTGCTCGCTTTCCAGCCGGCGCAGGCGACATTCGGTCTTGCATCGGGCGGGACGACCGGTCGCGGTCTGGGGCTAGGTTTTCCGGAGCTTATACCGGTTTCAGACTCGGATTACGTCTTCGCCGCGATCGCAGAAGAACTTGGACTTTTTGGGGGTTTGTTGGTAACCTTTGCCCTAATTGTTTTCGTTAGTACAGGCGTGGGAACCGCGCGGGATGCCCGCGACATGTTCAGCAAACTCTGCGTCATCGGGCTGTCGGCCTTCATCGGATTTCAGGCCTTGGTAAACATCGGCGGCATCACGCGAGCTTTGCCTATGACGGGAATCACGCTTCCCTTTGTCAGCCACGGTGGATTTAGCCTGATCACGAGCTTGACGATGCTGGGGATGCTCATGGCCTTTTCACATCGAAACAGCATCGATCGCCGCAAGGACGACTTTCAAGTAACACCGCAGACCGCATAAGCTAACTTGTTGATGGAAAACAACCTTCGCATTTCGT
>DASYKW010000206.1:0-6006 GCA_035995005.1 Pyrinomonadaceae bacterium | reverse complement strand
TGACACCGGTGGGAAAGTAAAGCTTTGGCTCGCATTGCCAACGGCGATCGGCGTCGGCATTCTCAACGTTCTCTGTTTCTTTCTCTTCATGGTGATCTATAGCTACGCGATCGACCCGGGCCATGAGGAGGTGTATTACAGTGAGGCTGCAAGCCGATTTGGCCCGACCTCAAGCATTATCTGCGGTATACCGTTGATGTATCTTGCTGGCCGATGGATCGGAAAACGGGTCGGACCTGCGCTCGCGATCATTGCTGGAGTTCTCGTGTGGACAGTCTATGCCGTTCTGGACTTCTCGATCGTCGCTGGGAGCGGCGTTTTGATCTCCGTGCTGCCGCTCTTCGTGATCTCGTTTGCGAGCAAGTTTGCCGCCGTTTATCTCGGTGCTCGTCAGGCACGGCAAGCGACCCAGACCTAGCGACCACGGTTTTTTGCGTTATCCGGGCCTATGCGGGAAACTGTCTGTTTATGACCGTACGAGTCAGATTCGCCCCGTCACCGACGGGTTACCTGCATGTCGGTGCGACGCGCTCCGCCCTTTTCAACTACCTTTACGCCCGCAAAAAGGGCGGCAAATTCCTGCTGCGCATCGAAGACACGGACCTCGCCCGGTCAACGGACGAGTCGACGCGCTCGATTCTCGAGGGCTTGGCGTGGATAGGGCTCGAGCCCGACGAGGCGATCGTTTTTCAGTCGAATAACGCCGACAAGCACCGAGCTGCTGCGAAACAGCTGCTCGACGAGGGCAAAGCGTATCGAGATTTCACGCCCAAGGCGGCCCCGAATAACGCCAACGTCAAAGATGCGATCAAGGACCGTGCTCGTGCTGCGCAAGGCGTCAAGAACATGCGCGACAACGAGTATCGCGAGCTTTCAAAAGAAGAAAGCGATGCACGTGCTGCCGCCGGCGAGCCTTTTGCGATCAGGTTGAAAGTTTCTGAGATCGGCAAGACCTCCTTTGAGGACGGTGTTTTCGGATTGCAGGAACGCCAATATGCCGAGACCGAGGACCTTGTGCTGCTCCGTTCGGACGGTCATCCGCTCTATAATCTTGCCGTCGTTTGCGACGACATCGAGATGGAAATAACCGATGTCATCCGCGGGCAGGACCACCTCACGAACACTCATAAACAGATCCTGATCTACGAGGCCCTCGGGGCCGCAAAGCCGAATTTCGCCCATCTCCCGCTTATCCTTGCTCCCGGCGGCAAGAAACTGAGCAAACGCATCCACGGCGAGATCGTGAGCCTCACGACGTATCGCGATGCGGGCTTCCTCGCGGCTGCATTTCGCAACTTTCTCGCCCTGATGGGCTGGTCGGCGGGCGAGGAGCAGGAGATCTATTCGCTAGACGAGCTGATCGGCAAATTCTCGCTCGCGGGCGTGCATCGGTCGAGCGCGATCTTCAACTACGAGCCCGGTAATCCCAAACGCTGGACCGATGACAAGCTGATCTGGATGAACGCCGAGTACATCCGCACGATGCCGCTTGCCCAGCTGCTGCCGTTCGTAAAGACCGAGCTCAAGGCCAATAAACTCTGGCGTGACGAGTATGACGAGGAAGGCGCGGCTCTCACGTCAACGATCGACTCGACTGACTCCCAGGCATTTCAGAGTCACACGGAGATCGCCGACCGTCCCGAGGCGATCGCTCTCGACCTGCCCGAGATCGGCTCGCGCGACTGGAATGTCAAAACGGTCGATCTGATCCGAACGCGATTTTTTACCCTCAAAGACTTCTCGGGCCAAGGCCGCGCGTACTTTAGCGAGGACTTTGACTTTGATCCCGCGGCGGTCGACAAGAATCTCAGGAAATTCCCGGACCTGCAGCATTGGCTACCAGAGCTTGCGGACAGGTTCGAGGCCGCATTCGGTGACGGCTCACGCGTCTTCAACGAGGTAAACATTGAGGATGTCGTAAAGGCTTTCACCGAGGAGAAAACCACAAAGCTCGGCGTCATCATGAACGGTGCACGCGCGCTTCTTACCGGCGTTGCCGTTGGCCCATCGATGCTCACGGTCTTCGAGATCATCGGGCTCGAGCGGACGATCATGCGCCTCAAGAGCCAGGTGGCCTGGAATTAGTTACTCGGTGATCGCAAGGATGACGCCAAAGTCACCGTCGAAATCGTCCATACCGATCTCCGGCGCGTACATCCTTGATACGAAACCATCGAGATAAAGTGCGTTACGGCAGCCTCGATCTCGAAAGTGGACGGCAAACTCATAAAAGCTGACGGCCTTTTTTGAAATAGAAAACAGCACTCGGCCGTCATCCAAAACGCACACACCGTTCCGAATATTCCGATTACTTGAGTCGCGTGCAAAACGCTCGTTGATAGCGCCGTCAACGATCAGCATTGGTCCGGATTGTGTCGCAAACTCTTTGCTACCGTTGTCAATGAAATCCTCAGTTTTGACGACAAATGCATGCCCGCTTTCGATCCCGAAAACACCGTTCGGCATCAGATAGAAATTTCCCTCCGCCTTGCGGGTGTTTACCGGAGTGATCACCTTACCGTTCTGGATAAAGAGACCAAGCGGCTTCTGGTCCTCTTGATACATCCCGCCATTCATCGCGAACCGCAGCTTCCTGCCATTGTGCTCGACATGTGTTTTCAAGTTGCCGATGCTCTTTAGTACCTGGCCGCTATCTTTCCAGAACATTTCGATCTTTCCAGGCTCGCCGATCACGTCTGCGTAGGTGTCGTCCGCGGGTGAGCGCGAGGTGCATCCGCAGAGAAGCGTGCCGGCGAGAAAGGTTAGGTAGAGAATAATTCTCATCGTTTGACCGATGTGCCGCGGTCTGAGGCGGCATTCTCGCGTCTTGTCAGCAATAGGAACGGCAAGGCGAAAACCTGAAACGCCGCACTGCCAAGATACGACATCGGATAACCCCAAACTTCCGCGACCTTACCCAATCCGGGCTGCGAAACCGATCCGCCAACTGACGTCAGCATGTTGTCGGCTGAGAGAACGGTCGCCCGCTGGCCCGAGGGGATGATGCCGTTCATGTACGCCTGGCGGATCGGGCCCGTTACCGAAAAGACGAGCGACCAAACCGCCAACAGAGAAAGTACGACCCAAAAATTTGGGACCAGACCTATCACGACGAGCGACGGAACGCCTACAACGAGGCCGGCTATCAGCAGCGAGGTCCTTTTAGCAAAAAGCTTCCCGACATAAGGAACGAGAAATCCGCCTGCGATCAGAGCTCCGGCGACGATCGTCGCCGAGACGCCCGCGACAGCATAACTCGACGGGTCGCCGTAGAGCTTGAGCAGATACGGCTGCATCGCGTAGAACGCAAATATGCCCACCCCGCCGTTGAAGATCGCGGACAGCATCATCCATCGAACTGGCCGGTTCTTGAGGCCAAATTCGATCGATTCCCAGATCACGTCCTTTACCTCGTTGAGAAATCCTGAACGCGCCTTCTTCTCAAAGCCCTCGTCATGCATCAGGAAAAATGCGATGAGAAATGTCGCGGCCAGGGCGACAATGCGCATGATGTAGGGCACACCGAGGTTTGTATATTGGGCGACGAGACCGCCGGCGACCGTGCCCGTGAGCATCGCGACGCCGTTGGCGATGGAGCCTTTTGCAAAGACGTTGTCGAGAGCGCCGTCGTATTTCGCGGCCTTTAGCCCATCCACGAGCCAAGCCTCGGTCGCCCCGCTAAAGAAGGTGAAGCCCAATCCGAGCAGCATCGAAACGATAGCCCAACCGACAAATGGCCCCTTGATCTTCCAGAGCCAGAGGTACGCAAGTGTTGTCAGGAATAGAGTTGCGGTGCCGCAAAGGAACGACATCCGTCGACCGCGAGTGTCGGCGATGACGCCGGTTGGGACTTCAAACAAGACCTCGCCGGCCGTAAAGAAAGCATTTGCCGCAAACGCCTCGGTGATGGTCAATCCGGCATCGAGCAAAAACAGCGTGTTGATGCCCCAAATAAAGCTCGATGCAAAGGTCGAGAGAACCGTCAGCGAGACATAGGTGCGAACGATGCGTTTCGAGGCGGCGTTCATATTTTGATACTAGTTGGCGCGCCGATTCCGCGCGAAATGCGACTTGTATTAAAATTATTTATTGCTCCATTAGGGAGCCGGGCATCGAACCCATATGAGAGGAGCCGCCGCGCGAATGCCAAACGACACCGCCAAAAAGGAGTCCAACTTTGCGACCTCGAACTATAAGGTCGCGGCCGAGGAGCTTCCAAGCTTCGTGGACATGCCTTTCGAGGACATCAACGAACTCCACGTCGATCATCCCGGAGCAAGTGACCTCGAATATCGCAAACGCCGCGACTACATCGCGTCCCTGGCAAAGAAGTTTCGCGAGACCAGTGAGATCACCGATGTCGAGTACACAGAGGACGAGCAGGGCATTTGGCGACACGTTGCGGGCAAGCTCGAGGGACTGCACGAGAAATACGCCTCGCCGTTTTACCTTAGAGCCAAAAAAGATCTCGGCATCACCAACAACCGTATTCCGCAGCTCTCGGCGATGAGCCGAAGGTTGACCGAGACGACCGGCTTTCGCCTCGCGCCGATCGAGGGACTTGTCGATACGCGGGCGTTCCTCTCGTGGCTGTCATACAGGGTGATGTTGTCGACGCAGTACATTCGCCACACGTCGCGGCCTGATTACACGCCCGAGCCCGACATCGTTCACGAGATAATCGGCCACCAGCCGATGTTTACGAATCCGGCTTTTGCTGATTACTCGCAGTTCGTTGGCCACGGCGCACGTCGTGCGAATGATGAACAATTGGAAGAACTGGGTCGGCTTTATTGGTTTACCGTCGAGTTTGGCCTCGTCGACCACGAAGGCGAAACAAAAGCTTATGGCGCCGGCCTGCTCTCAAGCTACGGCGAGCTGGAGCACGCGTTCTCCGATGAGGTCGAGCGGCGCCCATTCGACCTCGAGCAGGTCATCAACCACGACTACACCTACAGCGACATGCAGCCGGTGCTTTATGTCATTCCGTCCTACGCGGAACTGAAGGAAGCGACGCGGAAATATATTGAGAGTTTTTAAGCAATGATCACCGAAACAAATACAGCAATAAATACAGATACCGCGGTGCAGAATCCGCTCGGGCTCAAGAAGATACATCACGTCGAGTTTTACGTTGGCAACGCAAAGCAGGCGGAGTTTTATTACCGCAAGGCATTCGGGTTTTCGCGGGCTGCTTATTCTGGTTTGGAGACGGGCAGTCGCGAGACGACGAGCTACCTGATGCGTCAGGTAAATATCAATTTCGTCCTGACCACGCCGCTCTCGCCTGAGCATCCCGCAGCCGAGCACATCAAGCAGCACGGCGACGGCGTGCGCGATATCGCGTTCTATGTCGATGACGCCGATCATGCCTTTAACGAGTCAGTAAAGCGTGGTGCGAAGGCCGTCATCGAGCCTGGTGATCTGACCGACGACAATGGCACGGTACGGCACGCTGCGATCGCGACATATGGCGATACCATCCATTCGTTCTACTCGTACAACAGCCCGCGTGCGGGTTCCGAGGCGGATGCAGGCGACAAGTACTCGTATGTCGGATCATTCTTGCCAGGATTTGTCGATCAAAATGTCCAGGGCGAGCCGACGGGCATCATGATGGTCGATCACATCGTCGGCAACGTCGAGCTGGGCAAGATGAACGAGTGGTGCGATTTCTATCGCGACGTGATGGGCTTTTTTCGCTACATCACGTTCGACGACAATGACATCTCGACCGAGTACTCGGCCCTGATGTCGATCGTCATGAGTGACGGCGGGCACAATATTAAGTTCCCGATCAACGAGCCTGCGTCAGGCAAAGGCGGTAAGTCGCAGATCCAGGAGTACATCGATTTTTATCGCTCGGCCGGTGCTCAGCATCTCGCATTGTTGTGCCGCGACATTCGATCCACGGTCGCCAAACTGATGGAGAACGGCGTCGAATTCCTGTCCATCCCGGATACTTACTACGACGACCTCTCCGACCGCGTCGGCTGCATCGACGAG
>DASYKW010000205.1:0-5461 GCA_035995005.1 Pyrinomonadaceae bacterium | reverse complement strand
TGAGACTACCGTCGTTCAATCGTGGGCGACGCTCATCCCCTTGTGGGTACTGCTTGAATGACCGAAAGTATACACCGATTTCACGCCATTGCAAGCAGTTTTTTGACTTTTTTGTTGAGTTGGTCAGAGCGTCCCAATAGGACACGGATCGTCGGTGGGGTCAGCGATGCAGTCTTGAGTTGCGGTGGATGCTGGATCGGCATAGTGTGAGAGCTGGCGTCGGGTCGCTGTGGCACGCGATTCACTACCGCGGCTCTGCTTTCAAAAATGGTCGCGTTCGACCGCGTGGGAGGCATCGGCGACACGATCTTGTTCGAAAATCACGCCATCGCCGACGTCAACTTTCGCTACAGAAGTGCTCCGATAAACAAAAAAAGCCGAGCGTTCGCCCGGCTTTTATAGACGTATGTTCGATCTAAGTGCTACTCAGCGGTCACCGAGGCCGCTGCTGTTTTTTTTTCCCCGGTGGGCTCGACAAATGTTAGCCACGGAGCGGCGTTAGGTGCGGGGCGTGTCGCGTCGATGATCTCAAAGAACGCGCTCTGCAGTGCAGCCGTCATCTCGCCGCGTTTGCCGGTACCGACAGTTATCCGATCGACCGAACGGATAGGCGTGATCTCGGCTGCGGTCCCGGTAAAGAAGACCTCGTCAGCGATATAAAGTGCCGACCTTTGGATCGTAGTTTCTACGACCTCGATGCCCATTTCGCGGGCGATCTGGATAACTGAGTCGCGGGTGATACCGGGCAGGATCGACGCCCCGAGCGGCGGGGTAATAAGCTTGCCGTTGTTCACTAAAAAGATGTTCTCACCCGAGCCTTCGGAGACATAACCGCGGTCATCGAGGGCGATGCCCTCGCTAAAACCGCCAAGTATGGCCTCCATCTTTATGAGTTGCGAATTCATGTAATTCGCACCGGCTTTGGCCATCGCGGGCATTGAGTTTGAAGTGATACGTGTCCAACTCGAAACGCACACATCGATTCCGCTCTCGATCGCTTCCTCGCCGAGGTACTTGCCCCATTGCCAGGCCGCGACGTATGCGTCGATCGGACAGGGAAACGGGTTGACGCCGAATGCCGGCTTCTCGTCGTCGAGTCCGCGCACAATGATCGGACGCAGATAGCAGGATTCCAGACCGCTGCCGGCAACGAGCTCGACCGCCGCATCGCAAAACTGGTCCCGGGTGAACTGCGAATCCATCCGATAGATCTTGGCGGAATTCACGAGCCGCTGCATATGCTCTGAGAGCCGAAAGATCGCTGAGCCCTTGCTTGTCTCGTAGCAGCGGACCCCCTCAAAAACACTGGATCCGTAGTTCACCACATGTGACATCACATGGATCTTGGCGTCTTCCCAATTGATGAATTCACCGTTCTTCCAGACCTTCGGGGCGATCTTCATTGTGTTGACATCTTTACCTGACATAGGGGTTTGCAGCAGCTCCTCAGCGGGATGGAAGCCCGAACTTTACGCAAAATAAAGTGCGAAACAAGACCTTCTTCTCGAAAACCCGTCGTCGCACTGTGAGCGTTGTTAGCTTCAAAGGAAATTGTAGCCCACGGACGCCGATGCAAGCAAGGAAATCGCGTAGATAGAAAAGGCGGACATGAGCGTCCGCCTTTCACCTTTTGAGTGTATTAATGCTTAGAGTATTCGAACGAATGACGTTGTATCGTCCAATCTCGATACGAAGATCACCCCTGCGATCGTCACCGTTACGACCACCGGAGATTCGCCCTTGCCGTCCAGCGTTGACGGTAGGGCAAAGTCGACCGTGTAGACTCCCGGTTCGACGAGCGTCGGGCCGCTTATGACGCCATCTATCGTTACGTCCTTTATCCTGATCTTGACATCGGTCGTAGCGAGTCCCTCCACGCCGGTCAGGTACATTCTCAGGACGGTCGGAACGAATACGCCGCCTTTTATCTTTATGGTCCGCACGGTAAACGGCTCGGTCGTATGCACGCGGTTCGTGACGTTAAAGAGCTTAGTGCGCCCTCCCGGCCCGGGAACGTTATCGAGCCGGAAAATGTCAGGCTCCACAGGCACGATCGAGAGGTTACTGCGCATCGCAGCCCCGTTGTTGATGAGCACAAACGGGAATATCTTCGTGCCGTCCGAGGCAAACGGCAGGGCCGGTGGAACCACAAAATCGATGTGGCGTCCGGCGACCGACTTGAGCCCGCATGCCGCTCCATTGATCGTCAACACCGCGCCGCTCAGCTCGATCGGAAGGCTCGGGACGCGCTTCAGGTCGCCGACTGCGGTTCGAGCCGGAATTGGTGTATCACTTGCCGTGTAATCGAGTGAGGCCAATATTCCCGGCGACAAGCCGCCAACAGCCGCCGGCGTGACCGGCGTAGGCGTCGGTGTAATGGAAGGCACCGGCGTCGGCGTCGGGGATGAGGTCGGCGTCGGACTTGGGGTTGCGTTTACAGGTCTTAGCGTCGCACCAGTGGCCAGGGAATTTGTCGGAGTCGGAGCGGACGTTACCGTTGGCTTGACGAAGTAAAACACCTCGGAAAAACCATCGTTATTCCCAAATCCAAGTTCGGTCTGTGCGATGTTGAATGTCATCCGCTGCAGCGAATTACTTGGCACCGGTTGTGTCGATGTGAGGAAGAACACGCCCTCTGGAAAATTCGCGAGGCGATTGAAAGTTGCAGTCGCAGATGGCAGACCAAGGGTATACGAATACATCTGTGGCGGGCGAGCCGTGCCGGGATTCAGCCCGTCGGCGGCTGTCGCGGCCACCGTACCGTCGGCCTTGATGTTCATTCTCGTCTCTAGTACCAACGTCTGCGGAACACCGCTCCCGTCATAATCGGTAAAGCCCGGATAACGAGCCACATCGCCGCCGGACGCACCTGTGTCCGCGTCGCTGCGCGGTCCTACCTGACGAAAGGTAAGCGCCGTAGTGTCATAAACGAACAGAGCGAAGGCAGCACTATTAGCGCCCGGCGTCGCACTGCCGAGATCCGCATACGAATCGAAGGCGATAAATCGGCCGTCACGGCTCATTCGGCGGCCGGGATCGAGGATGTTGACCGGAGCACCAGCAGTAGCCGGGGAGGTCGTCGTGATCTGTTTGCCGCCGGTCGGCGCACCAATCCCGTTGAGATCGGCGTAGAATATCTCCTCGTTCCGGCTTGTCGACGGGTTGCTTCCCGTGTCGAAATTGGTCGCGCTATTAGGATCGTCTATCGGATCGTCACCGGTACTTGCAAAGGCCACGCGTAGACCGTTACCCGAGATACTCGGATTCTTGCTGTATATCGGATCAGTTTGTGGAGTAGCTCCACGGGATTGCTTCGTCACCTGATGCAAGGTGACCGCCGAACGCAAGTACGTAAAGATCTCGTCGTTGTCATCGGCAGGGAACGCATTACCAACCGCGGGGACGAGATCGCGATTTGAGACAAAGGCAACTGCATTTCCATCGTCCGATATGCTGCCGCTGTGATTATCGTCCGCCACCACAGGTCCGGCGGAGGTCGAGCCGGCGCGCGGCAACTGGCTTGGATCAGTGTTTGTCAGTTGCGTAAACGTACCGCCCGCAAGCTGTGTGAAAGGGATCTCGTCGCCCGCGGAGAGGTCCGCGACCGGAGCTGCTGCAGGAACCTGATACAGCCACATCTCCATGTTGCCATCGAGGGTCAACGGATTCCCGCCGGGTGTAGGCGTCGGCGTAGGGGACGGCGTTGG
Organism: Pyrinomonadaceae bacterium; assembly: GCA_035995005.1. Classification (GTDB taxonomy): domain Bacteria; phylum Acidobacteriota; class Blastocatellia; order Pyrinomonadales; family Pyrinomonadaceae; genus OLB17. The sequence continues at coordinate 1,754 of DASYKW010000205.1, read as the reverse complement.
CGATGCCGTCGGAACGGGCGTGGGCGTCGGCGACGTAAACGCGTTACCGTCAAATAAGCTTGGGTTTGTGGAATTTGGTGTCGCGGGCCGCGCGGTCGTAGCATTTGAGCCAAATAAGATCCATCGGCCGTCATTACTCAGTACCGGACGAGAATTTGCTATCTCGACGCGGACATTCTCATTCGATTCAGCCGTTTGCTTATCGTCGTACAAAACGCTCCTGGTATCCGTGATCTGAAAAATGCGGCGCTGGGCATAGTCGTACAGAAAGATCTCGTTATTGTGGTCTGCGTTCCGCGGATTTTCGGTCGCGATATCGCCTCTGGATTCAAAAACGACAAAACGGCCATTGCCGCTTATCGAGCCAACGAATGATTCGAAACCCGACTTTGAAACCTGCACAAAGGCGGAATCAGCCTGCGCCGAGATTGATAGCGCGGCGAGCGCAATTGTAATGATCGATAAAAGAAGATTATGGCGAAGCGTCACAAATTCCTCCGGGAATTATCAGGCCCTTTACAAACACAGCCGGAACAGCCGCTTTTTGATGCCCAAAACACTAAAGTTTATGTGCAAAGCCTTCGTTCTGCAAGCAGATGGGCTCGGTCGTGTGTTAAAAGGACAGCAAATTAACGCAAGCTTGGATGCGCCGGACCGAGGGACGGGTTGTCATTTTCGCGGGCGGTTATATCATTTGATATTAGTTATTTACAGGGCTTGATGGCTTCTCAACTCAAAATCATGATGGTTGCCGGCGAGGCGTCGGGTGACGCCCACGCGGCGAAGCTCGTACGAGCGATGCGTCAGATCGCACCCGAGGCCGACATGAGCTTTTTCGGATCCGCGGGACCGAAGATGCGCGATGCGGGCGTAGAGGCTGTCGTGGAGGCCGATCGTCTGTCGATCGTGGGAATTGCGGAGATCGGCCGAGCCTTGCCGATGTTCCTAAAAGCGATGCGACGCCTGAGATCTGCAGCCCTCGATCGACAGCCCGCAGTGGCGATCCTGGTAGATTTTCCCGATTTTAACCTGAAATTAGCGAAGGGCTTGCACCGTCAGGGCATTAAGGTCGTTTACTATATCTCTCCTCAGCTTTGGGCCTGGCGAAAATACCGAATTTCGACGATCAAAAAGTATATCGACTTACTCATCACGATCCTTCCGTTTGAAAAGGATTGGTACGCTGTTCGCGGCGTCACGCATGTCGAATACGTGGGAAATCCTCTCGCGAAGGAGGTCCAGCCGAACCGTTCAAGGGAGCAGTTTTGCTCCGACCACGGGCTTGATGCAACGAGGCCGATCGTCTCGCTGCTTCCCGGAAGTCGCCAGAAGGAGATCGCAAGAGTCCTGCCGATCCTGCTTGAGGCCGCAGAGAAGTTGTCGGACGAAGTCGATGGTGTTCAGTTCCTCGTGCCGCTCTCGGACAAACGTCATCGGACATTTGCTGAGTTGATGTCGGCGTCTGCAAAACTCGATATTCGCGTGGTCGAGGCTGAGACTTACGATTCCCTAAACGCCTCGGACGCGGCGGCGGTCACAAGTGGCACGGCAACGCTCGAAGCCGGAATTATAGGTACGCCGATGGTCGTCGTCTATAAGACATCGAGGGTGAACTACAGGCTCCTCGAACCGATGATCGATGTGCCCCACTATGGCTTGATCAATCTGATCGCCGGCGAGCGCGTCGCTACCGAGCTGATACAGGAGAACTTCACGCCGGAACGCTTGAAGGATGAACTTTTGGCTTTGCTTGA
>DASYKW010000204.1:0-7098 GCA_035995005.1 Pyrinomonadaceae bacterium | reverse complement strand
AGCTCGTAAAATGTCGAGAGCGGGATTATCACTTCGTAACCCACTCCGCCCGTTTCGACGATTACCGAATTAGCCTGCTTCGCGTAAAGTTTTCCTTTTAGATAGGCGATCATTGTTTCACACTTGAAACGTCGATTGTAGGCTAAATCCGATTTGCAGGCAATATGGCCGAACACGCATGGAAACCGCACACTTTTTTGCGTTGACCACCCGCTCCACCGGTCCGGTTTCTGCCACCGGCATTGGACCAAGTCAGCGTTGTAACGTCATTTTCTCAGCCCGTGTACGCAAATTATCGCCCCCTAATCGACATAAAATTGATGTCTTAACGGCGCCAAATACACCCCTTTCATGGGTCCCGGCATCCCAAAACAGCAATCGCTTTATTTTTAGCCGGGGCGAGGTGTAGAATCGAATTGGAATAGGTGAAACCGATCTCGCTCGGCCGCCGTATTCAGCAGTAGGAGTTACCAAGCAATGAATATCAAGGGTGTGTTAAAGAGGCTGCTGCCATTTGCGGCGACGTTTGCGGTCGCGGTCTTTATTACGAGCTTTTTTGTCGATCTGAAGCGTCCGAGTTTCCGATTTCGCGGACAGCGTGGCGGTTGGCATGAGATGAACCGCCTGCGAACCGAGAACGATCAGCTCAAGAATGAAAATCTAAGGCTCAGAAACGAGCTTGAGAATCGGCATTTTGACCCGATGCAGGATCTCGATATGGCTGTTCCTCCACCTATTGCGCCGATCGCGCCTATAGCTCCGGTCGCCCCACGAGCTAAGTAGCCGCAAATTAAGTATTCAAAGGACCACAGATTAACGACGCCGATTCGGGTGTGTTAATCTGTGGTTCCTCTTTTTTATGGACGAATCTTCCGCACGGAAACTGATCGTCGAGGTCGGCAAGCTGATGTACGAACGCAGCTATGTCGTCGCCTCCGACGGTAATGTCTCGATTCGGCTCGACGAGAATACCGTTCTCGCGACGCCGACGATGACGTGCAAAGGCCGCATGACCGAGGATTCGCTTGCGCTCACGGACATGGACGGCAAGCCGCTGTCCGACCGGCGTGCATCGAGCGAGCTCGCGATGCACCTACTGATCTACAAAATGCGGCCCGATATCAAGGCGGTCTGTCACGCTCATCCTCCGCACGGGACGGCGTTCGCGGTGGCTGGTCTCGCGATAGACAAGCCGATATTGAGCGAGGTCGTGCTGACGCTCGGATGCGTTCCGCTGACGGATTACGGCACACCCTCGACGAACGAGCTGACCGAGGCGATGAAGCCCTACGTCGCCCATCACAACGCGCTTCTGATGGCGAATCATGGTGCGGTCGCATATGGCGACGATCTTTGGCAGGCCTGGGACCGGCTCGAGACCCTCGAGCACACCGCCAAGATCGCGATCCTCGCAAAGGCTCTCGGCGGCGCCAACGATCTTCCGCAAGAGGCGATCAGCAAACTCATCGAGATCCGCGAAAAGGCCGGATATCTCAAGGCGAACGCCCGCTGCCAGGCGTGCGGCTATCTTCACGAAGCCGGCATCGCTTGCGATCTCGACGTCAGCTACCCGGCGGCGGGCGGCCAAAATGGCAGAAAGATCTCGTTCACCCGCGAGGAATTGATCGAGCTTTTGAGCCAGGCGGCGAAATTAGGGTAAACTTACGACTTCAGCAACTTTTAGGAGCAAAACTCAATGCAAGAAGCATTAGGAATGGTCGAGACGAAAGGTCTCATAGCGACGATCGAGGCGGCCGACGCAATGGTCAAGGCAGCGAACGTACAGCTCGTCAGCTACGAAAAGATCGGTGCGGGCTTTGTCACGGCGATCGTTCGCGGTGATGTCGCGGCCGTAAAGGCTGCAACCGACGCCGGTGCCGCTGCCGCAAGGCGGGTCGGCGAGCTCGTCAGTGTCCACGTCATTCCGCGTCCCCACTCCAGCGTCGATGAGACGCTGCCGGTCGTAAAGAAGTAGTAAATCGTGAATCGTGAGTCGTGAATAGAGATTCTATCCGCGATTCACGATCGACGATTCACGATTCACGATGATCATCGCACGCATCCTGGGCACGGTCGTGTCCACACAAAAAGACGAACGCCTGCACGGCAAAAAGCTGCTTATCGTCAAGCCGATCAATCTCGACGGCACTGACCAGAGCGGTTATGTCGTCGCGGTCGACACCGTCGGTGCGGGCTTTCACGAAAAGGTCATCGTCGTTGGCGGATCATCGGCGCGGCTTGCCGAGGGCAACAAAGATTGTCCGGTCGACAGCGCCATCATCGGCGTGATCGACGAGATCGACTTTCACGCCTGATCCCAAAATGCAGATAGCACGCGTCATTGGAACGGTCGTCGCTACGGTCAAGAACCCGACACTCGAAGGGCGCAAATTCCTGATCGTACAGACGCTTGACGCGGACCTCAAAGCAAAAGGCAAACCGACCATAGCGCTTGATGCCGTCGGTGCTGGTGTGGGCGAGCTTGTATTTTGGTGTCGCGGTAAAGAGGCGTCGTTCCCCTTCAAACGCGACGAAACGCCGACCGACTGCACGATCGTCGGGATCATCGATTCTAACGCCCACGTATTTCAAGGTTAATGCTCATCGCTCGAGTCATCGGCAATGTCGTCGCAACGCAAAAAAATCAGCGTTACGAGGGAACGCGAGCGATGCTCTGCCGTCAGATCACGCCCCAGGGCGAGGACATGGATTACACGTGTATTGCGTTGGACTCAGTGAGTGCCGGCGAGGGCGACATCGTGATCATCGCTCAGGAAGGCTGGTCAGCATCGACGGCCGCGACCGGCAAAGCTGGTGCGGCGATCGACTCAGCGATCGTCGGTGTGGTCGATTACATCGACCTTCTCCCGAACGACAAGTAGTTATCAAATGCCGTCTCCCGACACACAAAAACTCGCAGATAAGATAGCGAAGCTCCTCGATGGCGAATCACAGCCGCCCGACACAGCCGCACTGTTTGCGGCGATCGAAAAGATCAATCATCGACTCGACAAGATGGAGGCCCGTGCACTGAAGCCCGCGGTCTCACTGATCGAGCAGCAGACCATACAGCATCCTTCTTTGGAAAAATTCAACATCGCTGAGGCCATCGCGGACGAGGTTTTTGCCGGAATACAAGGAATGCACAAAGAAAAGGCTTGCCAGTTTGAGCCCGGCAAGCCTTGCGATCACTGCTCGATGTGTAACTCGAGAGGTTTCTAACTATTTGTTCGCGGGTGCCGCCGGAGCCGCGGGTTGCGTCTTCCTCAGCGAGTTAGAGTCGCCAACGTTTGGTACCGTCTTGCCCTTCTCATCCGCTTGGAAGAATGGTTCTTCCTTAAATCCAAACAAGCTCGCCGTCAGCACGGCCGGGAACGAGTTCCGCGCCGTGTTATAACCGGTGACGGCCTCATTAAAGTCTATGCGGGCCGTATTGATGCGGTTCTCGGTGCCGGACAGCTCATCCTGGACCTTCATAAACGCATCGCTGCTTCGTAGAGCCGGATACTGCTCCTGCAGGCTGAGGAGTCGTCCGATCGTCCCGCCAAAGCTATTATTCGCGTCGATGACCGCCTGCTTTTGCTCCGGCGATTTGTCGCCATCGGCACCTGCAGGTGGTGCTTGTTGAGCATTCAGCAATCGTGAGCGTGCGTCGGCGATCTGTCCAAACACTTCCTGCTCATTCACGGCGACCATTTTTGCCGTCTCGACAAGATTGGGGATCAGGTCGGCTCGTCGCTGCATCGCACTCTCGACGTTCGCCCACTTGCCCTTGACCTGCTGCTGCTTGGCCGTCAGATCGTTGTAACCGCAGCCGCTCGCCAGAAAGGCCGCGAGAGAGATAATGGTGATTAAGATCGGTCTTTTCATAATGGTCTCCTATTGATCCTTGTCGATCGCATCCACGGCATTGATGACCGTTTCGATCTGCTCCATATACTCGCCAAACAGTTGATTGGCGGACTTTTCATCAAGCTTCTCCGCAAAATTATTTTCTCGGATGTTAAAGACTTTCTCAAATGGCAGTCCGTCGATGCCGACGTTCTTTGCCGTGAGCGCCACGATCTCTCGCTTGGTGGCCGGCGGCTGAACGCCCTTGACGATCAGCAACGCCCGGAACAACGCCGCGAAACTCGGCAGACTCTCAGCCATCAGCGACGTGAGGCCTGCGACGGTCGTCGACGCGGGAATATATTGGCGCCGCAGTTGAATAAGCTTGCTTCGCAATTCGTACTCGGCCTGCAGCCGCAGGAATCTGTCCGAGATATTCAGGTCGGCGAGAACGTCAGGTCCAAACAGCACCTTTCTCGCGACACTCATCTGGTGAAACTCGATCGGAAAGACATCCGCCGCATTTTGCAGCTCGTTGACCGTAAAATACACCGGCGTCGGATTGCCCATTCTGACCCATTCTCGGATCGCGGCGTGGGCGTTCCTCAGGTCTTCAGTCCCGATCTTGTCGAGCGCGATGAGAATATTGTAGTCCGACTGCTGCGGCACAAAATCGCCCGCAGCCGCGGAACCAAAAAGTATCACAGAGACGAGATTGGTCCGGTGAGTCTGCCGTAGATCGTCGATGAACGCTGAAAAATGATGCTTCATAGCTACCAACTTCCTCCGGAGCCGCCGCCGCCAAAATCGCCTCCTCCGCCAAATCCCCCAAAGCCGCCGCCGTCCGACGAGCCGCCCCAACTCGAGCCGCCCGAGGAAGAGGATGAGCCGCCCGAGCCGCCGCTCAGGAGACCGCCGATGATCCACGGCAACGCACTCGAAACACCGCCGCCGCCAGAGCCGCCAAACGGACCGCCGCCCCAGCGATCTCCGTCTTTCTTTGTGGGGCCGCCGCGATTGCCACGCGAAAAGATCGCCAGCAAAATTATCAGAATGACGATCCCGCAACAGAAAGCGCCGAATAGCGAGCCTCCTGCAGAGGTCCCTCCGGAAACAGGCCTTGGTGTCGACGTCGGGACCGCCGCCGTATTGCCCTTGTTGCGGATCGCGTTGATGTAGGCGTCGACCGTGTCCGAGATGCCCTTTGCGTAATTGCCCTTTTTGAATTCAGGGACGAGATATTGCCGCTGAAGACTGCCGACCAGTCCGTCGGGCAACTCGTCCTCGAGGTCCTTGCTGACTTGCGAGAAGTATTTCCGGTCATCTATCGCCACAAAGAGCAGAGCGCTCGGATTGTCGTCCTCTTTTGAGCCGATCTTCCAGCCGCGCGCCACGGCAAGCGAATAGTCAAAGATATCGCGATCGCCTGTCGTCTTTACGACGGCGACGCCGATCTCGACCGACGGACTTGTAGTGTCGCGAAGGTTCTTGAGCTTTGTCTCGAGCTGCTGTTTTGTCGCGGCGTCGATCACGCCTGCGTAATCGTTTACAAAACCTGTCGGTGCAGGGAGTGGTGACGTGTTTTGCGACCACGGTTGCGTTTGCGAAAACGCACTAAAGGCCGCGATCAGGAGAGTTGCAGCCGTGAAAAGAACCGTTAGCGAGAATTTGCGTGTCATCAAATTTGCCGCGTGTACCAAACTATACGAATCCGACGTCCGGCGGTTCGTTAAATCGTTGTTACGACCTTTCCACCTTTGTGATCTTTCCGCGAAAGACCCGTATCGCCCGCCGCACCGCCGGGTGGGCCTTTGCGTACGCCAGCAGCTCGTCCTCGGTCGGATCGTCACTTAGCTCGGGAAGGTCGACAGCCTCGTCCTCAAGGTCGAGGTCGGCGATCATGTGCGACACGTCCATCGCCGGAGCGGCGGCTGTTCCCGACGAGCCGTTCGACGAACGGACCGGCTCAGCTGGCGCAAATGTCGCGGCGATCGACGCTGCGCTCCGGATCGGCATTCGGTCGTCGCCGGTGAAGTAAAGCTTTTCCTCGTACGCATCGTCGAGCTTGGTATCATCAAAATGCGCAAGTTCCTCTGACGAGAGCCTTGCGAGCCGAACCGGAGCTATCGGAGATGTCTCCCGCGATTGCCAAGCGGTCTCCGGACGCTTTTCGACGATCTCAACACTCGGGCCAGAGTCCGGAGGGCCAAAAAGATCGTCAGGCTCGTCGAAGGATGATGTCTCGCCGAGCATTTCCTCGACATGTCCCTCAAAGACGTCTTCACGGTCCTTTGATCGCTCCTTTGGCTCCGGAACAAAGGGAGGCGGCGGTGGCTTGCCAACGGTATGGATCTCGCGGGGGGGAGCGACCGGCTCAGATATCAGAGTTTTTTTTTCCTTGGTGGCGGCCAGGACCGGTGGGGCGGTTTGGCCGCTCGCGGCGGACATTCTTGCCGGAAGCGTGGCCGCAAAGCCAAGCGATTCAAGCCTTTGGAGAATGCTCTCAAGATCGGCAACGCTTCGCATCTCGAGCAGCTTTACCAAGCCGATCTCGAGCATGTAACGCGGATGGGACGCATCCCGCAGTGACGCCTCGGTCTCAGCCAGCGAATTAAAGAACCGGATCAGGTCGGCCTCGGTAAACGCGCCGGCCATCCGCTGGGCATCCTCGCCGCTGAAGACCGCCGCGTCAAAAAGGCCTTTCTCGTCGCCCGCAACTTTTGAAACAAGCAGATCACGGAACAATGCGAGCAGATCGCGGCAAAAGTTTCTCAGATCATGGCCGCGTGATATCAGATCGTCAACAAGTCCGAGTATTGCCCGGATATCACGGCTCGCGATCGCGTCGATGGTCTTTGACAGGACCTCGACACCCGCGAAGCCCAAAGCATTCGTGACGTCCTGCGACTCGATCTTATCTGCCGAGAAGCTTATGACCTGATCAAAATTTGACTGTGCATCGCGCATCGAGCCCTCGCCCGAGCGGGAAAGCTCGCGAAGCGCGTCGTTGGTGATATCGATCTTCTCGGCGTCCGCGATGAGCTTGAGCCGGTCAAAGATCTTTTGCAGCGGGATCGTCCTGAATTCGAACTCCTGGCATCGCGAGAGGATCGTATCCGGCACCTTGTGAAGCTCGGTAGTCGCCATCACAAAGACGACATTCTCCGGCGGCTCCTCAAGCGTCTTTAGAAGGGCGTTGAAGGCGGCCTTGGAGAGCTGGTGGACCTCGTCGATGATAAAGACCTTGTACCGGTCGCGGGCCGGGTT
>DASYKW010000203.1:0-3633 GCA_035995005.1 Pyrinomonadaceae bacterium | reverse complement strand
CGTTCTCTGAGATAGGCATCAACTGGCCCTGACACAGTGCCCAACCAGCTGGGGCAAAGTTGCCGCCAAACATTCTTATCTCACCAACATACGGTTGTGACATAACCCTCCCTAATTACGCGACGGAAAAGCGCCCTGCAGGGCAACAATAAAGTTTAGCACCAGCGAAGGCTGTCTGTTCTCATGCGCCTGGCCGCCGCCCACGTTAGTTATTGTATTGGGTGCAAGAGTCGTCAAATTCGCGGCTGGACCATAAATATTCAGTGCCGAGGCCAATACCGTGTTATTTGCCGCGGCACTATCGCCCACGGTCTGCGAGGCTTGTAGCAAATGTACATGCTGCGGCAGCTCGGACGGTGTAAGAGTGTGAAACTCTTGGCCGCCGGCCTGGCCCTCGGTAAACCCGTTTCCGAAGTGGATCGGCGCGCGGCTCCTGAGATCAGGCAGGGCAAACGTCGTCTGGCCGTTACCGCCATACATCGTCCCGAGAAGCGAAAAAAGTGCCTGATTCTGATTGATCGGCAGGAATTGCCCGTTGCAAAATGCCCATCCCGCCGGAGCAAAGTTCCAGCTGATGATCTTGATCTCACCCATGAATGGTGTTCCCATATTGTTCCCCTAGTCGATGACGACGACGCGGTTGATCACCGCGTGATAGACATTGAGCTTGCCGGCCTGGCCGTCCGCCGTGATAAAGAGTTGAAAATCGCCGAGGTTAAAGTGGTTTACCTCGTAGGTGCCGTCCTTGAGCGGCGCGCGGCCGGATCCGGTAAACTTCATAACGAAATTCTCCTGGCCCGCCTTACGTGCGCGTCTTGCGTCGAGCGGCCGCGAGTCCGTCATATCGGTAAGCCGCAGCGTTACGGCGTTGCCGCCCTGCCCAAATGTGAAATCCGTATTGACGAAAGGCAGGAATGAGCTCCAGCCGAGCCTCGACAATGCGTCCACACCAACGACCGCTGCTTTGCCGCCACTCGGTACCGAACGGATCTGACCTAACACGGCCCCATCCATACCGACCACGACGCCCGCGGTCAATGCGGCTGTCCCAATAAATTTACGACGGCTGACCTTACTCATGAATGGCCTCCTACTGCGCCTTTGTTCTTTAATCGGTTAAAAATTGCCTCGAAATAAATCCCCTTGTCGTCCCGCTTTATAGGCACGAGAAAGATATCGAGCGAGCCCATCTCGTCATTCTCCATCTGATAGGTTCCCTGATTGGCGGCGAAATCGGCCGGTGCAAGGAACAAGAGCGAGAAGGTCTCCTGAAAATCGTCATCGGTGATCTCCCTAAACTCGATAAGCGTTAGTTCAAACTCCGCCGCATCAGGCACGGAGGCCCGAAAAGTCCTGTTGACTTGACTGCTAAACTGCTCCCTCGTGGGCAAGGGTCCGCCTTGATAGGTCATGCTAACTACGTTGAAACGATCGGGGACAACAAATACGGAGACAACAGATTATATACGGAAACATACGTCTTGCAATAAGGTATTTGCGGTATGTGATGCTTTACGATTCCAGCGTGTCGGCCTGCCACTCGAAGCGTCTTAGGCCACCATCATCCTCGATCATCTGAAAGCCCAATTCTCCGAACAGCTTGTCCGCCGGATTGAACGCCTCGATATAGATGCAGACCGACTTGGCCCTCGTTGTTGCCTCGCCCTGGAGGCGCCGGACAATCTCGGTCGCGATCCCGCGTTTGCGGAAAGCAGGAAGGACGCCGATGTCGAGGATCGCGATCTGTTTCTCGGTTCGGTCCAAATACAGACGGCCGACCGGCTCGCCGCCCGCAAGGATCACATCGTGCGTGGCTCCCGAATAGTAAGAACGATAATGTTCGTCCTGGGCAATGTATTGATGCTCGATAAAGGTGCGTTTCATCGCGTCGTCCCACGGCACCATCTCGAGCTCCGACGCGCGACCCGCCGCGTAGACCGAGATCAGGAATTCCCGATCTTCGTCCGTAACGGGCCGCAGCGTGATGACGCCTATTTCTTTCTTTTGGGAGTCCATCGCATCTGGAGGTCAAGATCCGTTTCGCTCACGATGTCGAAACCTAGCTTGCGGTAAAGCTGAAACGCCAGCGGATTGGCTTTGTCGACGTTGAGGTCGATCGGACGGCCCGTTCGGATGGCTTCCTGCTGCAGCCGCTTGATGATAGTTGTCGCAATAGCCTTACCGCGAAACTCCGGCATCACAGCGATATCGGTCAACGACATTCGGGCTGCATCGCGGTCCACGATCAAACGGCCCGCGGCTTTGCCGCCCTGGACAATGATGCTGTGCTCGGCCCTCGGGTACTGCATCGCATAGGCCCGGGCTTTCATGTCGAACTGCATCCTTAAAAATGCCTGCTGCTCAGCCGAGTCCCATCCGAACATTGAGACCTCGGGGCGCGTCGACGCGTAAAGCCGTAAAAGAAATGCCTCATCGCGGGGAGTTACGGCTCGTAAGCTGACGTCAGTTGCCACGTGATCGAGGACGATGTTAGATGAAATCGGTCCATCTGACAACTGTCAAATAGCGACGCTCATCGTCGGAGAAAAACTGTTGACCCCTTGCGCATAAAGAAGTTAAACTCGGAGCAGACATTTGGCCGCCGGTGTCGCATCTGACACCGTCCTTTAAGCCTTTCGCGGCCCAAATCACTGCCCAACAGTATGCCTACCAGAATTGACGACCTCCTACGTATGGCGATGAGCTTTGGAGCGTCCGACCTCCATTTGCGCGCCGGATCTTATCCGGTAATTCGAATTACAGGCGAACTAAAGCCTCTCTCCGGCGTTGCCCAACTCACTCAGGACGAGACGCTGGAGATGGCGTTCTCGATGATGTCGAACCGCCAAAAGCAACACTTTAAGGAGGTATATGAGGTCGATATCGGCTACGGCGTGGCCGGTCTGGGCCGCTTTCGCGTCAATATCTTTCAGCAAAGGAATTCGATCGGTATCGTCGCCCGCGTTATCTCGGACACGGTCCGCAGCTTTGCCGAGCTCGGCCTGCCGCCGATCCTGACCAATATCGCGAGCGAGAACCGCGGCCTCATTCTCGTCACCGGCACGACCGGCTCAGGTAAGTCGACAACCCTCTCGGCGATCGTCGATCACATCAACGAATCCCGAAATTGCCATATCGTCACGATCGAGGACCCGATCGAATTTCTCCACAAGGATAAAGCAGGGTTTGTGACCCAGCGAGAGGTCGATGTAGATACGCGTTCGTTTGCCGAGGCCCTGAGAGGCAGTTTGCGTCAGGACCCCGACGTGATTCTCGTCGGCGAAATGCGTGACCTTGAGACGATCGAGACCGCACTTGTCGCAGCCGAGACGGGCCATCTGGTGCTCTCGACGCTTCACACTCTTGACGCTCCTGAAACGCTGACTCGTATCATTTCAGCGTTTCCGCCGTATCAACAAAAATCTATCCGCATCCAGCTCGCCGGTCTGCTAAAAGCGGTCGTCTCGCAGCGTCTGATGAAATCTGCCAAAGGCAACAGTCGCATTCCAGCCGTCGAGGTCCTGATGTCCACGCCGCTAATCCGCGACTACATCCTCCATGAGGACAAGACCGCGTCGATCCGCGACGCCATCTCTGCCGGAACATCGCAGTATGGCATGCAGACATTCGACC
>DASYKW010000202.1:0-11875 GCA_035995005.1 Pyrinomonadaceae bacterium | reverse complement strand
GTAACCGGAGTTACGGGGAGGGTCATATAGATAGATCGGACCGCCGGCGGTTGCATCGAGGGCGGGTGCGAGTACCTTGAGCGGGAAGCGCTCGTCGAAAATGTACCAGCGTTCCGGCGGCCGTTCATGGAAACGCCATTGGAAATATGCTGCCTGCGAGAGGAGCAGGATGGCGACGGCGTAAAGGAAGAGTCTTCGCGTCGACCCTTCGAGGAGCCGTGCCACCGCGGGAGCGGTGAACACGTGCAGAAAAACCGGAAAGGCGATCAGACGCAGCTGCGGAAAGTCGTTCACGGTGAGCGCGGCGGGCACCATACACGCGGCGAGTGCGTAGAGCTGAAATCGCCACCATGCTTCCGCCCGATGTTCGCGTAGGACGATCACGGCTCCCAAGATCGCCAGCAGTACCGTTGCCAAAAGTAGAGCCGACGAACCAGGTAGGTGATCGCGTATGTTCTGCTCACCTGTGACCAGCCATCGCCATGGGTTGATGTCGGCCAGGTAATGCAAAGCGAAGCCTTGCGCAATGTGTGCAAAGCTGTTTTGCGGCGTGATGTAGGTGATGAGGCTCAGGCGCTCCTGAAGCGCACCGGGATGGCGCAGAGAGTAGGCGGTTAAGGGCGCAAGGGTGACCGCGTACGCGGCCCACGTCGTTAATACTCGTCCCAGATTGCGGCGCGAGATAAAGAACGCAAGCCCCAACGCCAGCAGCGGCGCCAGCAGGCGCCCGATCGAATACGTGTAGGTCAGCAGCGCTAGTGAGCACGCCAAGGCGACAACGTCTAACAGGTCCCATCGGTCCTTCGACGAGGCCCGCCTGAGAGCGAGGAGGAAGATCACGCACGCGATCGGGTAGGCCGCGACCTCAAATACCAGACGACTTGACTCGTACAGCCACGGCGTCAAGAGCGCCGAGCACGCAATTACGAAACCCACCTCTGCACGTGCCGTCAATCTAAAGGCCAAGAGTCCCAGCAGCAGCGCCGCCAGCGCTCCCAATGACGCGCTCAGCCAGCGCGCGACTGCGATGCTCGGGCCCGTCACGCGGAAAACCGCTGCCAGAATGTAAACATAAGTCGGGTTCTTATGATCCCCGAACGCCCGAAAGTATAGGGGCCACGCCTCGCCGTGTTCATCTTTGCCCGACTGGGCTATGGTGTAGGCGTTGTAAGCGATCGAGGATTCGTCGATGTAAAACCCGGGCGGGTTCTCTGGCACGCCCAAGCCGTAAAGTGCAAAGCCGAACGCGCACACGACTGCGGCCGCGACAAGTTTGCCGCGGCCTATGCTTTGGGCTCGGGGTGCCGAGATCGTCATCATTCTGAACGACCTCAATGTAACACACGCCTTCGCCTAACTGTCCTTTAGGCACCGCAGAGTCGCGGGCCCAATTCATTTGTGCTGCCTGCACCAAACCGCCCAGCGTGACTTCGACGTCATGACTAGAAAAATATCGCCCAAGAGGTGAAATCCGCAGTAAAGTTTTCGAAATGGTGATCTACCTTGGCCGGGACAAAGAACGCATTACCCGGCTCAAACGCGTGACGCTTGTCGCCGATAATGATCTCGCCTGTACCGCTAGTGATGAAGTAGAACTCATCCTCCTCATGAGCCGTCTGATGATCAACTCCCCGCGGCGCGAAGAAAACGAGCCGGACGCCGTTTTTGTCAAATGGCTCAACATCCCACACGCCGTCAGGCCACTTTTCAGTCGCAGGCAAGGGAAGTTGAGCGAGGAGGTCGGCTGCCGTAAATTTCATCCGTAAGGGCGCGAAAGCGGCGCAACATCGTCCGCGCGCCAACCTTACTTTATAGCAGACTCAGCTTTACAAATAGCGGCAGGGCATGCTTCGCAGCATTCTTTAGGGCGAATTTGGTGACGGCCGGAGCGGCTTTTAGAAAGACGGTCTTCGCTAAGGGCTTAGCGACGGTCTTCGTCGCGAACTTTGTGACAGCCCACGTTCCTTTGGCCGCGGAGCCGATGACCAATACCGCCGGGTTTGGAGAACTGGCGTCTGACCGATCGCGTCGTTTATTGGCGGTTTCGCGATCATCCTGCGCTCCGATCGATATGGCTAAGAGAACGACGGCGCAAAACAAGAATGACAGTCGAGTAAGATTCTTCATGGAGTTGGAGAGAACGTGCAAGAGGCTGGAATGCGGGACCGCGATCAGCGGCTACATCGATTATATCCCGTGCAAAACGGTGAAGGGAAGGATTATTTATGGCCGAGGACACGACTGACGACCACCGTGGTGCCTTCGCCTGAATTTATCTTGGCTTTAAGCCCGATTACCCGTAAAATACCTAAATGCCCTTGCTCCCGATAGTCTGCTATCCGGATCCCGTTCTGCTTTCGGTTGCAAAACCCGTGCAGGATGAGGAATTCGGCCCGGAGCTCGAAAGCATTGTGTCGGATATGTTTCAAACCATGGAGCATGCGCACGGCGTCGGCCTCGCGGCTCCTCAGGTAGGCATTTCTAAGCGCTTATTCGTCATGGACGTGCCCGGCGACGAGGGCGAGCCGCGTGAACGCCACGTACTCGTCAATCCGGAGATCATCAGTATCGAAGGCGAGCAGGTCGGTGAGGAAGGCTGCCTTTCGTTTCCTGGACTTTTCCAGGTCGTCAAGCGTGAAATGCGTGTGATCGCGAGAGCAAGGAACGTGAATGGCGAGGAATTTGAGCTCGACGTCGCCGACCTTGCGGCCAGGTGCATCCTCCACGAGACGGATCACTGTGACGGGATCGTCTTTCTCGACAGGATGTCGCCGCTGAAACGCCAGATGGCGAAACGCAAGATCAAGGCTCTACAAAACACAGGGAAGTGGAATTAATTGAATATTCAGGACACACGGCTTACGGCCGAATTAGGCTCCAGTGGTGAGCTCAACAAATATCTTAGTGACGGTTGGGTGCTGATACTGAGCTACGTCAAGCACATGAGCGACACCCAGCAGCCTCGCTTTGTTGTCGCTTGGCAGCAGGACGCGCCGCCCGTGTTTCCAGAGATACTCGACGAATGGGAGCAACGTGAGCTTAACCGTCAACGTTTTCGCTAAATACATTCCCTAATTGCGATAAAGTTGGGTTAATATACGCGTATTCACGCTTAACTCGGCTGCCGCTAGCCCCGGTCCGAAAATTCAAAGAGTGCCGTAAAGGAGAGCATTTTATGTCGATAAGAGCTTCTGTCTTTGTGTGCATGCTGATATTTACCGCCGGTACGTATAACGCTGCTTCTCAGACGACCATCTTTAACATCCCGACGGCCGATTCGCTGCAGAGTGGCTCGGTAAATATCGAGGCTGACTATCTTGCAAAGCCAGTGAAGTACAGTAAGGGAGGTTTTCAAACCTTCGGCTACCGTATAGCATACGGACTCACTAACAGGACCGAGATCGGCTCGAACTTTTACTTTACCTGGGACGGCACTTCATCGGTTGCCGATGTTGAATTCAGCATCAAACGCAAGTTCTACCAGAGCGAGAGGCTTGGACTCACCGTCGCGGGCGGTGCTGTAGCGTTCGTGCCGTTGCGGGACCGGGTTGGCGACAAGACGAGTCTTATGCTCTATGGCAATGCCGCAAAGTCCATCAAGTCACTTAACGGCGCGACGGTGACGAGCGGCGTCTATCACATTTTTGGCGGCACCAAAGACTTTGGGACGAGGACGGGCCTGATGGTCGGTTTGATCCAGCCGTTAAAAGGCCGATTTAGCTTTGTCGGCGATTGGTTCTCAGGAAATAACCGCTTCGGCTACGCTTCCGCGGGCGTGAATATCGCGGTCACCAAGCGGCAGTACTTTCTCGGGGGCTATAGTTTTGGTAATTCCGGCCGTGGCAATAATATGCTGGCGGCGTATTATGGAATTACATTCTAAATATGCAGACACAGAGAACCCTGGACGAATTCCGAAACGAGCCATTTACGGACTTTTCAAATCCTGAGAACGCCGACGCGATGCAAGCCGCGCTCGACAAGGTCAGGAGTGAGCTTGGCCGTGAGTATCCGATCACGATCAACGGCGAAAAGATCAGCCTTAATTCGAAATTTCAGAGCATAAATCCGGCAAGAACCTCAGAGGTCGTCGGCGTTTTTAGCGAGGGCGACACCGATACATCGCTCGTTGAAAAAGCGATCGATGCCGCGACCGAGGCGTTTAAGAGCTGGCGAAATGTGCCGTACACCGAGCGTGCCGAGTATCTTTTTAAGATCGCGGGGATCATGCGCGAGCGCAAGCACGAGCTTTCGGCATGGATGGTCTATGAGGTGTCAAAGACATGGGCCGAGGCCGACGGCGATACCGCTGAGGCGATCGACTTTTGTGAATTTTACGGACGCGAGATGCTGCGTTGGGGCGGCGAGCAGCCGGTTACTCCGTACCGTGGCGAGCAAAACCATTTCGAATACATTCCGCTCGGCGTCGGAGCCGTAATTCCACCGTGGAATTTCCCGCTCGCGATCATGTCGGGAATGACGATGGCCGCAGTTGTTTGCGGCAATACTGTCGTTTTGAAGCCGTCGTCCGACTCGCCGACGATCGCGGCGAAATTCATTGAGATCTGTGAGGAAGCCGGCCTACCGAAGGGCGTGGTCAACTTCATCTCCGGATCTGCCGCGACCGGCGAAGCGATGGTCACGAGTCCGAAGACGCGATTCATTTCATTCACGGGCTCAAAAGGCGTCGGACTCCACATCAACGAGGAGGCCGCAAAGGCGCGTCCCGGTCAGATCTGGATCAAACGCGTCGTGGCCGAGATGGGTGGCAAGGATGCGATCGTCGTCGCTGACGACGGGGACATAGATGCAGCGGCTGCGGGTGTCGTTTCGGCTGCATTTGGGTTCCAGGGCCAGAAATGCTCGGCCTGCTCGCGATTGATCGTCGACGAGAAGGTCCACGACGAGCTTGTCGCAAAGATCGTCGCTCTTACAAAGGAACTCAAGATCGGCCAGCCGACCGAGGGATCGACCAACGTCGCGGCGGTCATCAACCGGCGCTCGTACGACACGACTCTCGGTTATATCGAGAAGGGCGTTGCCGAGGGCGGTCAGGTCGTAGCTGGCGGAAAGGGCGACGATTCAGAGGGCTTTTTCATCGAGCCGACGGTGATCGACAACGTTGCGGCCGGTGCCACACTCGAGCAGGAAGAGGTCTTCGCGCCCGTACTTGCAGTCACCACGGCCCGCGACTTCGATCATGCCATCGAGATCGCTAACGACACGGAATTTGGCCTTACGGGTGCGGTCTTTTCACGCTCGCCAGAGCGGCTTGAGCAGGCTAGACGAGACTTTCACGTAGGCAACCTGTACCTGAATCGCAAATGTACGGGAGCCTTGGTCGGGGTCCATCCGTTTGGCGGCTTTAACATGAGCGGCACCGACTCTAAGGCAGGCGGCCGCGAGTACCTGTTGCAGTTCATGCAGGGCAAATCTACCGCGCAAAAGGTCTGAGCAGAACGAAATGAAAAAGCATCTTGCAGCATTACCCATGATGGTCCTCGTGTGCGCCGGCATTTCGACGTACGCGCA
The DNA here is from genome assembly GCA_035995005.1 of Pyrinomonadaceae bacterium. Taxonomy (GTDB): domain Bacteria; phylum Acidobacteriota; class Blastocatellia; order Pyrinomonadales; family Pyrinomonadaceae; genus OLB17. The sequence goes on along the minus strand of DASYKW010000202.1, from coordinate 6,343 downwards.
GCCAAAGCGTCCGACACCGAAGCCGACACCCAAACCCGCGATAAAGACCGTTTCCTCCGCACCGCGCTCGATCGTATTTGCTGTTCTGAATGACGGCAAGACGCTCGAGCCGATCGGTTATGTCAGCAAGGGCAGACTATCGGCGACCGTAAACGGCAGCGATCCAAAACCTCAGATCACGTCCTTTGCGAGGACGTATTACAAAGCGGGCACGACCTACAGCCTTGTCTCCGGAGGGGCGAAGGGCGGCACAGTTAGAGTCACAAGCTCCAACGCCAACGCCGAGTGCGCTCCTAACACTGCAAATGTCACTACCAAGGCCACGGGCGCGCCGCTCAAAGGCCTCGTAATGGGTGTCGCGACAAACATGACGCCAAAGAATGCCGGATCGAGCCGTCGCAAGCCGACGCCCGCCGAGAAGAACGAGGCCGACGTTCTGGCCAAGGACGCGTTTGCCAAGGAGAAGCTCACGCCTAAGACGCTTCATTATCAAAACCTCACTGCGATCGATGTCGACAACGACGGCAAGGCCGAGCTTGTTGGCAGCTATTGGGTCGAGATCGACAAGTTAACGCGTGGCCTGCTCTTTTTTATCGCCGGCAAGGGCTCAAGCGGGAAGTACTCGATCGGCTACAAGGAATATCGCAGCGTCGATCAGGCGAACGTCATGAGCGGCAACATCTCTGCCGTCGACGAGGGTGTCTATCACGAGTTGTTACTCGATTACGTAGACATCGACGGCGATGGCACCGCCGAGATCTTTAGCTACCAGCAGGGCTTTGAGGGAGCCGGATTCTCTGCCTACAAGCGATCGGGCGGCAGATGGACCAAGGTCCACGATTTCAACAACTACCACTGCGGGTTCTGAACCCTGGCCGCGTCCCTATCGTTCGCGTCGTCAAATACAAGAACTTTAAAAAACGACGGCCCGGGTTCCTGTGAACCGGGCCGTCGTTAAGCGTTCAGGTCGTCGCGACGAGCGAAACGCTTCCCCCCTTGAAAAATCGGCGGCTACTTTATCGTTGCCATGTCGGCGTAGCAGGTGCAGGCCTCGGCCTCAAGCAACGCGCGGTGCTCCACGAAAAACGAGCCGCGAGAGTATTCGATCGATCCTGCATCACGCAGCTCGATCGCGATACTCGTCAGGCTCGGTCGATAGACGCCGAGCGAACGCGCGATCTGGTCGTGCGTCAGGATCAGGGTGCCGCCGCCCGCGCGGTCGCTGAGCATAAGCAGCCAGGTCGCGAGGCGCTGCTTGACGCTGTGATGCATGTTGCAGACCGATCGCTGCGATATCGTCTTGATATGTCGAGCGATGTCCGGGAGCAGGAGCGTCGCGATCTCTGGATGAATCCGCGCCATTTTTAGCAAGACGTCGCGTTCGATACGGACCGCCGTTCCGCTCTGGGCAACTTCCGTGCAGCACGATGATGGCTGAGTGGAGAAGACCGACGAGATCCCGACTGCCCCTTCGTGCCCGGTCAGAGCGATCTCGACGACGCGTCCGTCCTCGAGGAGCTTTAGCTCGGAGATCACAACGCTCTCAGGAAAATAGACGAACTCGGGCACCCGGTCTTGCTCACATAAACGCTGTTCTCTCTCAAGTGTGACCGCCCTGAGCGAACCGTTGAGCGTCTCCGCAATAAACGACGGAAGGGACCTAAGCACGGCATTCGCGCTCCGGGCGATAGCGGGCCGTGAGGCATCGAACCGCACAGCCGGGGTCGGGTCGCGTAGGATATAGGTGCTGTTAGCTGGGGTCCTCGGTAGGGCCGCCACCTGGCAAGCGATCGTATTCATTTATTCTTCCTTTTCGAGCTGGGGTCGTCACGAAAAAGAAAATGGAAGTGAGTATAGGGCCTCGTTCTCGTGCGTGTGTAGTAACGAGAGTATCCCGACGGGAGCTGTCGGTCAGTGCGCTACCGCACAGTCCGCGTGTATCAACTCTGATTCGCCTCCTAGACGTTATTACCGTTCAGCAGCCTCGTCAGCAGCTTGATCTGCTCTTGCTGGATCTCGATCAGCTCCGACCATTTGGTTTCTCGGAGCTCGTCGATCTTTTGGTGCAGACTGAGGATCTCAAGCTCCGCCTTAAGATTTACCTGATAATCATGGGCGGCATTGAGACGATCTTTTACCGACTGCCTATTTTGGGACATTAGGATGATCGGCGCTTGGATCGAGGCCAGCATCGAGAGAAATAGGTTGAGCAGAATATAAGGGTATGGGTCAAAGGTACTGCCCGAGCGTGCGAGTATCACGCCGTTCATTACGATCCAGGTGGCCAAAACGACGGCGAAGAGGCTGATAAACGTCCACGACCCGCCAAAGCTCGCCACCTTGTCCGCCAGTCGTTGTCCAAAGGTCGCTTGCGAATCAAATTCCTCGTTGGTATCGTGCGTGATCGGCCGACGATCACCGTAATGGTCGAGCACGCGGCGGTCGCTCTCGGAAAGGGAATTGAGCTTCCTCTTAAAGAGTTCCTCAGCCGTTTCGTGTAGGTCATTTTTCTTCATAGTTTTGTCATTACAGTGCAGTTTTACGGATCAGGGCAACCTTAGGGATAGCCGTTAAAGGTTGTCCCTCTTCAAGATGGCATGGCCATGAGGCCGCGAAACACTTATTGGCCGGTGCGATTATCGCACCGTTAGGCGGGAGACGTTTGTCGGATCCTTGTTGTAGCCTATGTCGTCCATGTGACATAGGTCTACCCTTCTGTGATAAAGTCCCGTATCGGAACTTAGCGGCAAAAAGTGTTCCGCCGGTACATGGCAACTGCGCTTACTTCAGAAACAGCACGAACGAACAGGCTGCTCGCGGCTTTGCCCGATGAAGAATTCGAGCAGGTGTTTTCAAAGCTGGAATACGTCCCCCTGGACCTGGGGCAGGTGCTTTACGAGTCCGGCGACAAGCTTGAGTACGTCTATTTTCCTACTACGACGATAATCTCACTCCTTTACATAATGGAGAACGGCGCGACCGCCGAGATCGGCGTTGTTGGAAATGACGGCATCCTCGGCATCGCACTCTTTATGGGCGGCGACACCACGCCAAACCGCGCCGTGATCCAAAGCGCTGGCGGCGCATTAAAAATGTCTGCCCGCGACCTCAAGGCCGAATTTACTCTGGGCGGCACATTTCATAACTTGCTCCTTCGCTACACGCAGGCCCTGATCACGCAGATCTCCCAGACGGCAGTTTGCAATCGGCTGCACCCGATCGAGCAGCAGCTTTGCCGATGGCTGCTGCTGAGTCACGACCGTTTGGATTCGGACGAGCTGGTCATGACGCACGATCTCATCTCAAATATGCTCGGCGTCCGCCGTGAGGGCGTCACGCTCGCAGCCCAAAAGCTCGCAAATCGAGGACTCATCCGCAACGATCGCGGGACGATCACCGTTCTCGATCGCTCCGGGCTCGAGAAACTCGTCTGTGAATGCTACCGGGTCGTAAACAACGAGTACCGGCGGCTCTTGGGCTCTTCATAGCGGCGGCCATAGGACCAGCTCGTTTCACGTATTTAACCCTCTAATGCTAAGTTCAAATCGGACTTAGCATTTTGTTTTTAGGGCGACAATTATGAGTTTTCGACGAAGTTGTGGGGCGGCGGGGGTGAGTATTTTATTGATCTCGTCGCTGATCGGCCAGGCGGTGAGGGACCCGTTCCCGGTCAAACGTGAAGAGTCGGCGGCGACCTGGCAGCGGGATGGCTGGGCGGCGATCGATGCCAAAAAGAGCCAGAAGATCCGGAACGGCAAGGCGAAGAACGTCATTCTATTCATCGGTGACGGGATGGGCGTGTCGACGCTGACGGCGGCGAGGATCTTTGAGGGGCAGATGCGGGGCGAGAGCGGCGAGGAAAATAGGCTGAGCTTTGAGAATTTCCCATACTCGGCGCTATCCAAGACATACTCAGCCAATCAGCAGACGTCAGACTCGGCGCCGACCATGAGTGCCATCATCACGGGCGTCAAGACCGACGAGGGCACGATCTCAGTCAACCAGAACATCGTTCATGCAGACTACAAAACGGTAGCCGGGAACGAGACGAAAAGCCTGCTTGAATATGCTGAGGAATCCGGCCGCTCGACCGGTGTCGTCACCACGACACGCGTAACGCACGCGACCCCGGGAGCGTGCTACGCCCATACCGCCGACCGCGATTGGGAGTCCGATTACGATATGAAGCGGCTCGGCGACATCAACACCCGCAACGGTAACGTCGAGATGGCCAAACGTGATCTCGACGCTTACAACGCCAAGTTTCCCGATATCGCGCGTCAGCTGATCGAGTTTAAGTACGGCGACGGTCTTGAGGTGGCGTTCGGTGCGGGCAGGCACAAGTTTATTCCAAATACTAAGCCCGACCCGCTTTTGCCAAACGTCAAAGGCGAGCGCACCGATGGCCGCGACCTTACGCAGGAATGGGCTGCAAAACGCTCCGGTTCTTCAGTCGTCTATAACAAACAGCAGCTAGCGGCGATCGACCCGAAAAGTGCGAAGCACGTGCTCGGGCTCTTTGCGACCGAGAACATGCAGTTCGACCGCGACCGTAAGGAAAGGCAGCTCGACGAGCCATCGCTGACGGACATGACGACGAAGGCGATCGACATCCTGCAGCAGAACAAAAAGGGATTTTTCCTGATGGTCGAGGGTGGCCGCATCGATCAGGCCCATCACCAGGGGAATGCGTTTCGGGCACTGCAGGACACCGTCGAGCTATCGAATGCCGTTCGCGCCGCCGCCGCGAAAGTGAACCTCGACGACACCCTCATCATCGTGACCGCCGATCACAGCCACACACTCACGATCAGCGGCTATCCGGCACGCGGCAATAATATTCTAGGTCTCGTTCGCGAGATCGGCCTCAACGGCGAGCTTGAGCCCGATTACAAACGCGACCGTCTCGGCCTGCCTTATACGACGCTCAACTACGTCAGCGGACGCGGTTACACCGGTGCGACCGATAAGTCGCCCGAGGGCTCAAAGCATTTTCCCGAGGCGCCGCGTACATTTAAGGTAATTACCAAAGGGCGCCCCGATCTCACTAAGACCGACCCGACGGATCCCGATTATATGCAGGAGGCTCTCATTCCGCTCGGCGACGAGACGCACGGCGGTGAGGACGTCGCCATCTTTGCCGAGGGTGTCGACGCACACCTCATCCGCGGCTCGATGGAAGAGAACTGGATCTTTTACGTGATGGCGGATGCGCTGAGATTGGGAAGGAAATAGTTATGCGGCATTTTATTGCGTTGCTTCTCTTCGGCCTCGTCCTGGCTAACTGTCAGACGCCGAGCGAACGGATCAACCGAATGGGCCCGGATGAACGAGCAGATCTGCTCATTGTGTTCAAGAAAGGTACCTCTGCGGAGGAGATATTGAATTTCGATAGAACGGTTACTGGCATCCCAAACGAGCACAGCTCTGGATATGCTGACCTTCCAGCGATAATGACTGGCGCGGGAGTTCAGGTAAATGGCTATGACGGCGTAGCGATAAACTACAAGCCCGACGCGACCTTGGCGGAGAAAGAACTGATCGAACGGCGGGTTCACGAATCCCCGATCGTGCTGCGAGCATACTCGGGCGTCGTTCCCAATGGCATCCACGACTTACCCTAAATGAGACTTGTCTTCATGGGAACGCCGCAAGCCGCGGTGGCGAGCCTTCAGCGGCTGATCGCAGACGGTCATGAGATCGCAGCGGTCTATACTCAGCCCGACCGACCGTCCGGCCGCGGGCAGAAGCTTGCCGCCTCGCCGGTCAAGCAGGTAGCCCTCGAGCATGGGCTCGACGTCCGACAGCCGCTCAAGATCAAGACTGTCGAGGCATTTGACGAGTTTAGAGGGTTAAAGGCAGATGCGGCGATCGTCGTCGCGTATGGACGCATTTTGCCCGAGCGGTGGCTCACGGCATTCCCGCAAGGGGCGATCAACGTTCACTTCTCGCTCCTGCCAAAATATCGCGGCGCCGCCCCGGTAAATTGGGCGATCGCCAACGGCGAAACACAGACCGGCGTCACGACAATGCAGATGGACGCAGGCCTCGATACCGGCAACATCCTTTTGCAGCGAAGCGTAGCGATCGGCCCGGAAGAGAATGCCGTCGCGCTGATGGCTCGACTCTCGGGTCTCGGGGCCGATCTCCTGACCGAGACGCTGGCATCGCTAGATACGATCACGCCACAGGCGCAGGACGACGCGGCGGCGACATTCGCGCCGATCATGAAAAAGGAAGACGGGCTGATCGATTGGTCGCGGTCGGCGAGAGAGATCGCCAACCGTGTGCGCGGATTTCAACCGTTTCCGACATCGTTTACGTTTCTAGAGGGGTCGCGGCT
>DASYKW010000201.1:0-21021 GCA_035995005.1 Pyrinomonadaceae bacterium | reverse complement strand
ACGGGCCTTGGGACTCGTGGTCGGTACGCCCTTCTGATCGGTAATCGCGGAGCTCCATGGACTCCATGTCTCGTCCGGTTTTTCGGTATTGCCGCTTCGCGTTTGGATCGTGACATTACCGCTCGACCGCCACCATATCCTTCCCCAGGACGCAGTGTTCTTTGCGTCGAGCACGGCCGAATCGTACGTGCCTTCGGCCGCCGGTCCGGCGCCGAAGCGATACAACGATCCCTGGTTACTCGAAGTCGCCATCGTGCCGCTTGTCGATGATAACAACGTCGAGATCTGACTCGCGTCGGTCTGAAGCAGCAATTGCTCTCGACTCTCATTTGAAATGCTATAGATCCGACCTTTATCGGCCGTTCCGACAAGGACGCCATTCGACGACGCGGCGAGGGAAAAACCGACGACCGTCGGACTTGACCACAAAAGATCCGTCCCACCATCCGGCAAGATTCGGTACACCGCCGACTTGGCCGCTGTCAGATCGTAGCGGCTCTTGGCGGCTGGTTCGGTGGTCGTCCCCGGTTTATCTGCGGAGACCGCAGTACTGGGAACGCTCGCGGGAGCAGCGGGTGTCGCATCCGGCTTTGGCGTGGACGCCGATTCGCCGAGAGCGAGCACATAGACCGAGCCGTCGGCACCGACGGCGATATCGTGGATCTCCCTCAGCGGGGAATCGAGCAGTCCGAATGGCTTCCCCGACGCGTCGAATCGCATCACGATCCCATTCGAATCTGTACCGGCATACAGATTTCCTTGTTTGTCAGTAGCGAGTGAAATGACGTGTGTCTCACTCGTGTCAAAGAGGATCGACGCTTCGCGGGCTGCTCCCGCGTTTTGCACTCGATAGATCACGCCACGATCGCCGGTCGCGACAGCGAGGCTCCCGTCAGTCATGACCGCCAGCGACCAAATATACTTTTCTTTGGGGTCGAAATAGATGTCAGCTTTGCCGCTTGCGTCTATACGATAGACCTTGCCGTCAGGCGAGGTTCCGGCGAAGAGCTCACCGTTCTTGCCAGCGGCCAGCGATGTGACATTCATCTCCGCAAGATCCGTCAGGAGCCCGCCTTGGCCCGACGCCGTCACTTTGAAGACCTTGCCGTCGCCGCCCGTCCCAAGATAAACATTGCCGCTCGCGTCCACGGCACTCGACCAAATGAACTGCTCGCCGGTCTTGTAAACCTCCGTGAGATTTGGGGCGAGAGTGATCGTCCCGTCCTGGTCTATGGAGACGCCCCGAGCGTCACCCTTGAGGACATCGGCGCGGGAATTCACGGACCACACTTGCGGCTCGGCGGCGGTGACAGGAATTGACAGAGTTATAAGGAAAACGAGGACGACGATCGTGATTTTCATCTGGTTGGTAGTGAGTGCGTTAGACGCATCATGATACCAAATTCGATGCTTTGCGGGCGGCCAGCTCCGTCGCGTCTTCCTTGTTTGGAGCGTGACTAACAAAGTCTTTAGTGGCTCGCAGCTCCTCAGCATCGCCAGTGATGAGTCGAGCACTACGTTCACGGGTAAGATACGCCCAGAACCAATCCGTCATTACAGCGAGACGGTTGCGGAACCCGATCAGGAAGAAAATGTGGATGAAGAGCCATGCTAGCCAGGCGATCAGTCCCTTGAGCCTGAGTCCCGCCACCTGCGCTATCGCTTTTCGTCGGCCGATCGTCGCTAAGGAGCCTTTGTCCCAGTAGACAAACTTCTCCCTCGCCTCGCTTTTTATATCTCGAAGAATATTCTCGGCGGCATTCGTACCCATCTGCATCGCGGCCGGGCTGACGCCGGGAACAGGCTCGCCGTTCTCTTGTGTGATCGAGGCCATGTCGCCGATGACGAAAAGATTCTTGTATCCCTTAACTGTTAGATCCGGCTCGACAAGGACACGGCCCGCCTTATCGGTCTCGACGCCGAGAACCTTGCCGAGCGGCGAAGCCGCGACGCCAGTGGCCCAGAGAACGACGTCACAGTCGATCCATTTGTCGCCCACGCGGATGCGTCCGGGCTCGACGGCGGTCGCGAAGCTATTGAGGCACACCTCAACGCCGAGCGACTCGAGCTGCACCTTCGCGCTTTCGGAGAGATCGTGACCGAATGTGCCCAGGATCTTATCCGAGCCCTCAAGCAGAATGACGTGTGCCTCACGCGTGTCGATCGCCTTAAAGTCTTTAGCCAACGCCTTTCGAGCAATATCGGCGATCGCTCCCGCAAGTTCCACTCCTGTCGGGCCGCCGCCGACCACGACAAAATTCAGCTGCCGCTGAACGCCTGTCAAATATGCGTCTCGCTCGGCCAGCTCAAATGCCAGCAGCACGCGGCGACGGATCTCGACGGCGTCTTCTAGTGTCTTGAGGCCCGGCGCGGTCCGCTCCCACTCGTCGTGCCCAAAGTATGAGTGCCTCGCACCGGCCGCGACGATGAGATAGTCGTAACCGATCTCGGAACCGTCGGCGAGGGTGACGATGTTATTGTCCTTGTCGAATCCAGCCGCCTCACCGAGGATCACCTCGATATTCCTGTACTTGTGAAGGATGCGGCGAATGGGCTGCGCGATCTCGCCGGGCGATAGGACCGCGGTCGCGACCTGATAGAGCAACGGCTGAAAAACGTGATGATTCTTGCGGTCGACGAGCGTGACATCCACACGCTTTTTGGCTAAAGCCTTGGCCGCCCAGAGGCCGCCAAAGCCGCCGCCGATGATCACGACCTTGGGCCGTTTAGTTTCCGAGATATCTCGCATATATCGATCTCGCCGTCGCGACGTCGTCCGTTCCTTTGACGATCGCGCGGCCGTCGCTGAAGACTGTGATCTCGTTCCCGTTTACCGAGAAACGCAGCAAATACTCATTCTGTTTTACGTCCGCGACGGGGCGGAGGTTCGCCGCGAGGCTGTCGAGATCGACCCGTGAGCCGTTCGCAGGAGCGATCTGGACGGCGTTGCGGCCGCAAAGGACGGCAGCGAACTCCTGCCGCTCGGCGTCGAGGAATTCAAACTCACGAAGGCCGCAGCATTTGCAGCTGGAATTCGGCTCACCGAGCTTTATCTTTTGGCGGTCATTCACCCATAAGTCGCACTGCATCAACGAGTTGTGCAGGGAAGCGATGTCACCGACGAGCAGTTTCAGGGCCTCAGTGACCTGCGTTGCCGAGACGGTCGCGATGATCGGCATTATTACGCCGGCAGTGTCGCACGTTGGCGACGAGCCCGCGTCGGGCATCTCGTCAAAGATGCACCTGAGGCAGGGCGTAAGCCTGGGAATGATCGTCATCGTCGTGCCGTAGCTCGACACGGCCGCGCCGTAGATCCAGGTGACGTCGTTCTTTACGCAGGCGTCGTTGAGAAGGTAGCGGACCTGAAAGTTGTCGGTGCCGTCGAGGACGATGTCGCAGTCTGCGATGAGGCACTCGACGTTGGAATTGTTGACGTCGGCGACTATGGCCTCGACGTCGATGCCTGTGTTTATCTCGGCCAGCCGCTGCTTTGCGGCGATCGCCTTTGGCAGTCTCTCCTGAGCGTCGGATTCCTTAAAGAGCGTCTGACGCTGGAGGTTTGTGAACTCGACAAAATCGCGGTCGACGATCCGCAATTTCCCGACGCCCGCTCGTGCCAGCATCTCGGCGTGCGACGACCCGAGAGCCCCGCAGCCCACGATCAGCACACGCGCCTCGGAAAGCTTTCGCTGCCCTTCGGCTCCGATCCCGCCAAAGAGTATCTGGCGGCTGTAGCGCTCGTCTATCGCGGACTCCATTCAGCTACATGATATCGCAACAAGAGGGCAAGGAAATTTATCCCTTGCAAATGCACCTCGTTCTCGTCGCGGATGCGGGGGCACGAGCGAATAATAGGGCTGTTATGCGGGGCTCGTGTCGACGATAAGGGAGCTCGGTTTTTTAATGCCGGTAAGACTGGACAGTTTTGTTGCGAGTCATTAAAAGGTGCTCGGAGCCATGCAGCGACTATGACCAGAAGCCGGTGCAGAAGACGGTCGACGAGCATATGTATTTTTCGGCAGGCAAACCGGGACACACGGACGAGCGTTGAGGGCACTGTGTCATACTTGACACAGTGTATGATACGTGCTATGGTGTTTCACCTATGATAGACGCGCTAAACAAACCTAAACGCTACAACTGGACACAATGCCCGCGCGATGCCAAAGAGGGCCGCTGGTCCAAGCTCTATGTATCGATGAGATCGGACGGGACCATCTGACTCTCGAAACTGACGCACGAGACCGCGGGCGGCGCCGAGGCCTATGTCCTGCTCTATGACAGCGACCTGCATGTGCTCGGCCTGCAAGCCGCCCGGCTCACCACCAAGAATGCATTTCCGGCGATCCAGCGCGGCACCCACGGCGGGCCGGTGGTCCACGCCTTTCGCCTGATACGCGAATTTGGCCTGTACCTGTCTGAGACCGTTCGATTCCCACGCTGTCACGTCGACCACACCGGCACACTCATCCTGGATCTAAAGGACACTCAGATCGCCTGCACCAAGAAAGGCGAGCTTCGAGGGCCAGACAATGGCGACGGGGACGATTAGCGATCATTTCATCAGGGCGCGTCCCTATCGCTAGCGGTTCTGACCGGTCTTGCGGATGCGGGTCGTGGGGACCCATTCGTTTTCGTCAGTATCGTAGTCGTCGTAGGAGACGTAGTGTGAGCGGCCTTTGATATTGAGCATGTGAGCGGCGTACCACTTGCGTTTATATGAGACCTCGACGCGGTCGCCGATGTGGTAGGGCGAGGCGGAGTGCGGGACGCGGACGTTTTTAGTAGAGATCCATTGTTCGTCCTCCTGCTCGTAGCCGTAGTAGTGAATGAGGACCTTTGACCCTTTCACTGCAAGTATGTAGCCACGCCACCAGTCGTTCTCGCTGTAGGCCTCGACACGTTCGCCGACGCGAGGGGAAGCCGCGGGCTTCGCATTCGCTATCACCGTTTCGGGATCAAAGACGCCGGTAAACGCGGTGGTCGCTACCTGTTCCTCGCCAAAGAGCATGTCCTGCTCGGCGTTCGTCGCCATCTCGCGGAGCGTGACGCGGCCGTCGTGGTCGAGATCCGCGAACGCGGCGCCGCTAAAACCGTTGATGAGCGCCTCGGTGTACGTCCAGTTGCCGGTGGACTCTTGAGTAGCCATCGACGACGCGAGAACGGCGTACGAGACCCGCCGTTTCGCGGCCTTGACGGCTGCGGCCATGGAACCGGAATAACAATCGTCGAGCGCGATGAGCGCGCGAGTGCCTCTGAAATTCTTCTCGATCGCGTCGGGGATCGAGCGGAACTTCCAACCGGCAACGTCATCGGTCACGTCGTAGGTCGCAAGGTATGGAACGTCGTCGTCAGTCTTGTAGCCGTGGCCTTCGAAATAGACGATGACAAGATCGCCGGCGGCGGGACGTTTTAGAAAGTCGACAAACTTCGCCTCGACCGCAGCGGTCGTCGCGGCCTTGTCCTGCAGATAGACGATCTGCGACGCCGGTACGCCGCGCTTCTTAAAGGTGTCGAGAAGGACCGTATCCTTCCGGTTTTCTGCAGGGAAGTCGTCAAAGCTGTCGTGGTCCTGCCACTTGACGAGCCCGACCATGAAAACCCACGTGTGATGCGGGTCCCAGACCGGATCGTTCTGCGCCCGCGAGGTCGGCGCGAGGAAAAGGATCGTGAGAGAGATCAGTGCTGTCAGATAGCCGAGCGATCTCTTTGTTGTCATATTTGGGGGCTGGCATCAGCCAAACAGACCTTTGACAGAGGAATGGAACGAGAGGTTGTCCACTTTCGCCCAAGCTGAGGGCGTCGGGCGTGATTCTGACGCATTCCCGCCAGAGATGCTACGAGGCCGCCGTCTTTCTGCCGATGACGGCGATGTGGCCATGGGAAGCTGGATCGTCGAGTTCCCAGAGCTCGATCTCGAATCCGGCGGTCTCGAGCAACGCGCGACTGACGTCCGTTGCGTAGCCGCTGTAAAAGAATGCCTGCCCGAACATTTGCGACGTAAATCCCTCCGCGTTCGGATCTTCGGCACTGGCTGCGTCGGACGCGCCGACGGACAACAGGAGCCTGCCGCCGTCATCAAGGCTGGCAGCGATCTTGGTGTAGATGGCCGCGTGGTGTTTGCGTTCCACGTGAAAGATCGAGTCCCACGCGACCGCGGCCGCAAACGTCCCCTCAAACTCGACGTCGACCATGTCCGCATGGATAAATTCACCCTCGGGAACGACCGTCTTTGCGATGGCGAGCAGCTCATTCGACTGATCGTAGCCGACGACCCGAAAGCCGCGTTCGACGATGTGTTTGGCGATCGGATTGCCGGTGCCACAACCGAGATCGAGAACCTTCGCACCCGGCGGCACGCCCTTAAGGATCTCGTCGACGTAAGCCAAAACGTGATCGACGTAAGCCTGCCCGCGAAAGTTAGCGTGCCACTCGCTGGCGATGAGGTCGTAAGAGTTTTGGAGCATGCGGGTTGTCTAGCCGAAGAGGGTCTTGACGAAAGAGCGAATATTTAGGGCCACGTCCGGTGACGTCGAGTCGTGGATGGTGGCGGCAAAGGGGTCGTGGCGGTCGGCACGCAGGCGTTCGCGTTCGTCCTTGATCTCGTTTAGCTGACGCTGGCGAGCGATCTCCATACCGCCTTTTTGGACGAATTCGACGATCGCGGGCAGCTCGTCCGCGTCAAACCATACGCCGTGCTGCTTGCAGACGTCGACGATCACGCCCGAGGCCTTTGCGAAGTTGTTGCGGTTCATCAGTTCGCCGCAGTCGGGGCAGGGAACGTAGCTGATCTTGGTCGGCGGCAGTGCATGGGAAAGGCGTTCCCGAAAATAGCCGAGGACGGCGGAGCGTTTTTCGGCGTCGGCGCACGTCTCTTCAAAGACCGCGTTGGTCATCCACATTCCGTCGCATTCGCCGCAGCCGCGCAGGTGCGTCTCGCCGATCTGCATCGCCTCGAGCGGCGAGCGGCAGCGCGGACAGTCGCCAACCTTCTCCTCGAGCTCAACATTCACCGGTGCGGCGATCGCTCCGCAATGCTCGCAGAATTTGCTGCCGACAAACATCAGGCCGAGACACTTAGGACAGCCGACGGTCTTGAGCCGCGACTTGCAGAATTGGCATAGCGACGAGTCACTCGAGACCGCCGCACCGCAATTTGGACAATTTAGGGCCTGTGCTGCCATGTGTTATCCGAGGCGTGCCATTACTGCCTGACGCATGATATCAGCGGGAGCGTCTTGTCCGGTCCAGATCTCGAACTGCCTTAAGCCCTGGACAATAAGCATCTCCACCCCGCCGATCGCCGGAATTCCGGCGAGTCGCGCCTCGCGGATCAGAGGCGTTTCGTCGCGGCGAGTGATCAGATCATAGACGAATCTTACACCCGCAAGCTCATCCGATGTAAGCGGTGTTTTCTCGGCATTAGGCCCGCGCATCCCGAACGGCGTTGCGTTGACCAGGACATCGATCGTTGATCGTTGATCGTTGATCGTTGCCAGATCGGCGATGCCGACATTGAACTCGCTGGCGAATGCGCCAGCCTTCTCGGGATCGCGGGCAAATATCGTCACATCCGCGCCTTCGGCTTGCAATGCATAGACAACCGCCCGAGCGGCCCCGCCTGCGCCGAGGACGGCAACGCGGGCACCTTTTAAATCGGGAAAATGCCCTTTAAGAGAAGCGATGAAGCCGGGCGCGTCGGTGTTATAACCGATGAGGCGTTCGCCGTTGATCTTGACCGTGTTGACGGCACCGATCTTTGCGGCGACCGCGTCGATATCGGTGAGGTGCGGCATGATCGCCTGCTTGTGCGGCATCGTCACGGAAAAACCTGCGAAATTCAGCTCGAGCTCGCGAGTCGCTGACATGACCATTCGACGTATAAACGCGTCGAGGTCCTTTACCTTGAGGGGCATGAAAACGGCATTCAAACCAACGTCAGCGAAGGCCGCATTGTGCATGTACGGCGAGAGAGAAGCCGACACAGGATCGCCGATGACGCCGTAAACTTGGGTGTCGCGGTCGAGGTCCTTGACGCGATAGACGTCGATCAGATCGCTCGCCGTCACCTGCCCGTCGGCAGTCTCTTTGCCCGCATCGAGGGACGCGTAGGTCAGAAACGCGCCGTGGGCGAGACCAAGGATTCGTGTCCATTTGCCTGCATCACCCATCGCGATCGGAATGATCTCGCGACCCGTGAGTCGGGCTTTTTCCAGGACCTGCCACAGCGGGATCGCGTCGGTGATGTCCGTCGCAGTCGTGGCTATCTTGACGACTTCAGGAGCTGTCGTCGCCAACCGATGGTAAACGCCGGCGAGATCAGCCGGCGTGCCGGAATGATCGTGAAACGAGAGGATGTGGCGCTTGTCGTCCAAGTCTGGAGAGATATCTTCCTCGATATCGACGAATTCAAATGCCGGCCCGAGACATCGCCAAAAATCGGCGCGTTGGCCCGGGGTAAGATCCCGTTTGCCGCCCTGGTGCGGCGAGCGGAGCGTTGCGATCAATGGTTTAGATACGTTCGCTGCCCGTATCACATTTGGGGCGTCAATGAGATATTCAGCGTGCAGGCAATCAAAACGCAGCTCTATTACGTCTGCGAGCGGCTCCGCCCGGCGGATCTGATCGATAAGGTCCGCGGACGTTTCAGCACAGACCGAAATGCATATTTTGCCGTTATTCACTGGATGGACGGCATTATCTCATACCTTGCGACAGCCCGATTGAACCACGGAGTTCACGTTTTCGTATGAAAGTAGCGGAAAACGTAAAGTTATGTAAAGATGGCGGTCGCGTGGATAATAAGTATTCCAACCAAACATCACGGCGCAGCGTCAAACACACGTCTTTGGCATTGAGATTGCCTTAGATACAGCGGACGCACTTTCCCTTTTCCCCAGGCGTTACGAAAAAGGAAAGGAACTCACGAGATGAACGTTTTACAGAAAATACTAATGTCCTTCACGATGGTCGCCGCACTGGCGATCTCGGCGTCGGCGCAAGACCAGAAAAAGCCCCCGCCAAAGGAGAAACCGCCCGTAGTTACTCCTCAGCCAAAGCCGCCGCCGCCCGACAATTCCAACAAGCCTAAAAAGCCCAGCGAGGCGTCGGCACTCTGGAAAAAAGACGGTAACTGGGCTTAAAAGATAAAAAGGGCGGCCCTCGATGGCCGCTCTTTTTGTTTTTACGAACGAACGACATCCGCCGGATTCCTTTGAAATAACAGGACAATTGGGCGTTTCTAATCGCGGGTACCCCATACCCTCACAGCTCGAGGCTTGTCCGCCTTGTGCTTGCAAGAGTGCCGATGTCTGAGCTTTTACAAACTGCCAAAGATCCGGGGCTGATCTACGATGTAGGTCTGCACCACGGTCAGGATACCGACTTTTATCTGAAGAAGGGGTTTCGTGTGATCGCTTTTGAAGCTGATCCGGGGAACGCCGCCTTTTGCCGCGAACGCTTCAAAAAAGAGATCGCCGATGGCCGGCTGACGATCGTCGAGGGAGCGATAACCGAGGACCCGACCACGGCCGAAGTTAAGTTTTACCGCAACGAGGACCATTCGCTTTGGGGCTCGACCTCCGAGGATTGGGCCGTTCGAAACCGCGTCATGGGCACGACAAACGAGGTCATTCGCGTCCCGGCCGTGGATCTCGTCGAGTGCCTCAAGACATACGGCATTCCGCACTATTTCAAGGCCGACATCGTGGGTAGCGAGACGATCTGCCTGAGGGCTCTCCTTAGATTTGAGAATAAACCGGATTATCTTTCGATCCGATCCGAGAAGCTCGTCTGGGGTAAACTCGAGAATGAATTCGACCTGATGGAGCGGCTAGGGTATGACCGTTTTAAGGCGGTAAAGCAGGATTTCGACAAGATCAAGCGCGTCATCGGGGAAACGACGTATTCGTTTGAAGAAGGGGCGTCGGGACCGTTTGGCCAGGAGACTGGGCGGGTCTGGTCCCCGCGCTACGAGACCGTCAAGGAATATAAAAAGGTCTTTGTCAGGTATTGGCTGTTCGGTGATTATTCATATCTGAATCAGACCGATCGCGGACGGAGATTTGTCACCCAACTGGAGCGCGTCTTTCGCCGGTCGATACCCGGCTGGTATGACACCCACGCGATGCACAGCAGCGTGACGCTGGAGCAGTCATACGGCCCCGCTCCATCCACCGACTCGCTGAGGCAGCAGAGCGCATGGCTCTTGATCGCGAAGATCATCGGCTTTGCGTTCAGCTTTATGCTGCCGCTGATCATCGTCCGCTATCTCGAACAGGAGCAGGTCGGACACTATCGCGAAGCATTTCAGGTGATCACGAATGCCGTCATCATTCTGCCGCTGGGCTTCTCGATGAGCGCATATTATTTTCTCGCCCGCGAGACGGAACGACGCGGTGCCGCGATCCTCAATATCCTCCTATTTAATTTTGTGGTCGGCGGCCTCGCGTGTCTTGCACTTTTCCTGTGGCCGCAGGTCCTCGGCAACATCTTTCAGACCGAAGACCTGACGAGACTGGCGCCGAAGATCGGCATCGTTATTTGGATATGGATCTTCTCGACCTTTCTCGAGACGGTAGCGATCGCAAATCAAGAAGCGCGTGTGGCGACAGTGTTCATAGTCCTCGCGCAATTTTCAAAGACCGTCCTTATGGCTGCGGCGGTATTTGCCTTCACTACGGTCGAGGCGTTTATCTGGGCCGCGATGATCCAGGGCGTGATACAAACGGCGATCTTGCTTTGGTATCTACGGTCGAGGTTTCCGAGGTTTTGGACGCAATTTGATCCGAAGTTCTTTTGGGAGCAAATGGTCTATGCGGTGCCTTTTGGGTTGACGGGAATTCTATGGATCGCGCAGAACGACATTCACAACTATTTTGTGGGCTACAAGTTCTCGTCCTCCGATTTTGCGATCTACGCGTACGGCTGCTTTGAGATACCGCTGATCGCGATGCTGGCCGAGTCCGTTTCGTCGGTGCTCATTCCGCGAATGAACGCCTTGCAACAGGCCGGCGACCGCGATGAGATGATAAGGCTAACCGCGAGGGCGATGCAGAAGCTGGCGTTTTTCTATTTCCCGATCTATGTATTTATGATGATCACGGCTCGGACGTTCATCATCACGCTGTTTACGCAAAAGTACGAGCAGAGCGCTGATGTCTTTTTGATAAACCTCACGCTGTTGCCCTTTAGCATTTTGATCACCGACCCGATCGTTAGATCGTTCAAGGAGTTGGGACGATTCTTCCTGCTGACGCGCATCCTTGTGTTGACGTGTCTGATCGGCGTCCTTTATTTCGGTCTGGGCTCTTTCGGTCTGCAAGGCATGATCGCTGCCGCCGTTGGGGCTGTGCTTATTGAAAAGTGCATCGCCGAGGGAATGGTGATCCGTAAGCTCGGTCTCGGTCTGCAGCACCTGAGCCTGATCGCGAACGTGGGCAAGACGGCGATCGCGGCCGCTGTCGCCGGCCTGCTGACTTACCTCGTCTATTACAATGTTCATGGATATCTGCTGAACCTCGGCGAACACCTGGCCGAGGAGACACTGTCCACAACGAAGCTAAGCACACTGAATTTTGTTGGAGGCGGCTTGGTGCTCGCGATATGTGCGGTGATCTTTGTTCCGGTGTATTTGCTTGCGGCAAATTCGCTCGGCATTATCGAGCAGGGCGAAAAGGACTCGGTGCGATCGATCCTCAGGCGGTTCATGCCATTCCGGGCAAGACCCTCGATCAGCGCCAGCATTTAAGTCGATCACATCCTAGAATGAGTGCCGAACCCACCTTTGCAAAAAAATTAGGCTGGAACCTGCCTTGGCTGGTCCGCTATCCGCGGGTGCGTCTGAAGTCGATCCTGGAGACGACCGCGTTTGAGAAAAAGCACGTCATCATCACCGTTGCCAACCACTTTGAACCGGCATGGAGCGAATCGGGACCACTCGATCACAAGGCGCAGATCCGCCGGCTCAAGGAATATAAGAAGCTCGCGCACTCCACGGCTGACGCGGTCCGCGATGCGGACGGTACTAAGTTTCGGCACACTAACTTCTATCCCGCCGAGCAGTATCACCCTGAGATCCTCGATAGCATGGCTGAGATGCAGGCTGACGAACTTGGGGAGGTCGAGGTGCATCTGCACCATGGCGTCGACAAGCCCGACACGGCCCGGAACCTCGAGCGACAGCTCATCGAGTTTCGAGATACGCTTGCCGAACGGCACAACTGTCTTTCGCGAATGAACGGTGGGGGCTCGCCGATGTACGCGTTCGTTCACGGCAATCTAGCTCTTGCAAACTCATGCGGCGGCCGTTTCTGCGGTGTCGACAATGAGATGGAGATACTTCGCGATACGGGCTGCTACGCGGACTTGACGCTGCCGTCGGCGCCCGACCAGTCGCAGGTCGCCGTGATCAACCAGATCTATGAATGCGCGTTGCCGATGAATGAGGCCGTGCCGCATCGAGAGGGCATTCGTCTCGCATCGAATCATCACCAGCCGGCGCTGCCGATAATCATGCAGGGCCCGCTTGTTTTCAACTGGACGCGAACGATCAAAGGCATTCCCGTTCCGCGGATCGATGACGGTGCGTTGGCCGCAAATCAATCGCTTGACGCCGCGCGATTCAAACGTTGGATGTCGGCGAACGTTACCGTAGAAGGCCGTTCCGAGTGGGTATTCGTAAAGCTCTATTGCCATGGTTTCTTCGACCATGATCAGTCGGCGTGCATCGGTGAGGAAGCAAAGCGGTTCTTTGGCGGCCTGGTCACCGAGGGCGATCGCACCGGAAAGTACGCCATTCATTTCGCATCGGCTCGCGAAGCCTTTAACATGGCGATGGCAGCGGCAGAGGGGAAAGGCGGGGATCCACATTCGTACCGCGACCATTTACTGCAGCCGATCATGGCCTAAACCACGTGAAGCCTCGCGTTCTTCAACTCATCGGCAGCTTTCATCAAGGCGGCTCGGAGCGGCAGGTGGTCGCCTTGACACAAATGCTCAAGGACGAGGACTCGTTCGACGTCCGCGTCGCGGTGCTCGACGGTGACGGTCCGTTGCGGAGCGACGTGGAACGGCTTGGTATCGGAGAGATATCGGAATTTCCGCTGACGTCTTTCTATAACGCAAACTTCATGCGACAGGTGCGTCGTTTCGCGGAGTTTCTCAGGGCGAATGAGATAGATATCATTCACACCCACGACTTCTATACGAATGTATTCGGGATGGCCGCGGCTTTCCTCGCCAAGACGCCCGTGCGCATTGCATCGAAGCGCGAGACGACTGGAATGCGCTCACGCGGACAGGAGCGACTTGAACGGATCGCATTCTTTCTCTCATCCGTGATCGTTGCTAACTCTGTTGCAGTTCGCGACCACCTTGTCGGTAAAGGCATCGGAGAGCGTCGCGTCGAGTTGATCTATAACGGCGTCGAGATGCCCTCGGGCGAGGGCGGTGTGTATGGCCTTCACAGCCGACTTGATCTGCCGCTTGCTGTGAAGATCGTCACGCTTGTGGCAAATCTTCGCCACGACGTCAAGAATGTGCCGATGTTGCTGAGAGCTGCAAAACAGGTCGCCGAGGCATCACCTGAAACGCACTTTGTCATTGCGGGCGAGGGGGGGCTGCGGGCGTCGCTCGAAAAACAGGCGGTCGATCTCGAGGTTGCCGACAATGTGCATTTTATCGGGCGGTGCGACGATATTCCGGCTCTGCTTGCCGAGTCCGACGTCTGTATATTGACGTCGACGGCCGAGGGCTTTTCAAATTCGATCCTCGAATATATGGCCGCAGGCAAGCCCGTCGTGGCAACAAATGTCGGCGGTGCTGCTGAGGCGATCGCGGATGGAGAAACGGGGTTTCTCATCGATTCCGACAACTCTGAGGAGATGGCCGAGAGGATCCTTGAGCTTTTAGATGACGGAAAGAAGGCCGCGACATTTGGCGCGGCCGGACGAGAGAAGATCGCGGAGAATTTCTCGCGAGCAACGCAATTGGAACGGACGCTGGGGCTATATCGGCGACTCCTCGATAGTTGATGGCAATGCACGTCCTACAACTCGGTCCCTATCCGCCGCCCGAGGGCGGAATTACGCGGAATATGCTTGCCATACGCGAGCGGCTTCGAGTAAAAGGACATCGCTGCTCGATCATCGCAACGTCGCGGAGCTCCACGGTTAGCGATGAACCCGGCGTTTCGCACCCGCGCTGGGCGGCCGAATTGATCAAGCTGCTTCGCTATTCGGATCACGACGTGCTCCATCTGCACATTGGCGGCGATATTTCGCGTCGAGTACTCTCGCTCGCGTTAGCTGCGACTGTCTTTGGCGGACCGAGAACTGTCATGACAATGCACTCCGGCGGCTATGCGATGACCGACGAGGCAAAAAGGGCAAAGCCAAACTCCGCGCGCGGGCGCATCTTTCGCAGATTTTCGCGTGTCATCGGGGTAAATGACGAGTTGGCTGACGTATTTCGGCGCCATGGCGTCGATGGATCGCGGATCTCCGTCATCGCTCCTTATGGTCTGGAGCCGCCGGAAGAGAGCGTTGTGCTCGCCGGTCCGTTAAATGAATTTTGTGAGCGTCATTCTCCGCTCCTCGTAGCGGTTGGTGGGCTCGAACCGGACTACGAGCCGATATTCCTGCTTAAGGCCATGAAGGACATCCTTCGCGACTATCCTCGAGCGGGACTGATGATAGTCGGCGGCGGTTCGATGAGGGGCGAAGTCGCAGCCGCAGTCGCAACAAGCGGAAACGCCGCCGCGATCTGCCTCGCAGGTGACGTCCCACATGCGGAGACGCTGCATTTGATCCAAAGGGCGGATGTGATGCTGCGGACGACGCTCTTCGATGGGGATGCGATCTCCGTCCGTGAAGCTCTGTTTTTTGGAACGGCGGTTATTGCAACCGACAACAGGATGCGACCAGAAGGCGTCCGGTTGATCGCGCAGGGTGATCGTGCGGGATTGCTCGAACGCATTCGCGAGGCTATGAATACTAAGACTGAACGAGAACCCACCTTGGACGCGGACCACTCTAACATCGACAGGGTGATCGATCTCTACAGTTCTCTAGTCTGACGCCTTGGATAAGACGGCCGTCATCGGAGGCACGCTCGCGCCTTTGCCCCTGAATCTGCTCTCGCTCGACAACCGATAGTCGCCGCTCGCGATGTCGGCGAAGCGAAGTTCGCCGGGCCCACGGACGACGGTATTTCCGTTCGGGACCGCGGCATCTCCATCGCCAACGCCGTTGAGATTTATAAAGATATTGCCGTTAAACATCGATCTCGCCTGATCTGACCGCATATCCAGTGCCGCGTGAACGCCATAGCCGCCGAGGCCCGTTACGTTGTCCCGCATCACAAAGCCACGCGGCATCGTGTCGTAGATGGTCGCGATATTTCCCCGGTTAAATACGGTGTTATTTGCGATCGTTATACCGTCGCCGTCGCTGATCTGGATGAAATAGCCTGAGCCCTCAAAGCCGTTAGCGTCACCGACGATGTCGAGAAACAGATTATTCTCGATCGTCAGCCGACGAAGCACCTGGCTCGGATGGACGTCGTCCTTGCCGAGGATGTTGATGCCATCGCCTGAGCCTTTAATAATATTGTCGCGGATGATCACGTCCTCGATCGTCGAGAACGGCGAGCCGCCGTCCTGGTTACGGACCGTGACGCGGAAGGCCGATCCTTTCCAATTATTCTCGAGATAATTACCTGTAAAGCGGACGTTCTTTGCGTTCTTGAGCTCGAAAAGGGTCTTAACCGTGGCCGTCGTCGCCCAAACTTTTGGTTTTGAGAGATGGTTGCCGCGTATCTCTATATCAGCAGGAATGAGGTCTGCGTTGTCGAGGTCCGACCCGCCAAACATGATGTTTTCAGCACCGCCCTCGATATAGTTATTCAGGATCTGCACACCGCGCGTTCCGGACCATCCGCAAATCCCCTGAGCTTCCTCACCCGCAAAGCCGAAGCCCTCGATGTAGCTGTTCTTTACGACGGTCGCGGCGCTGTTGAGAGCGATGCCGCGTCGTGAAACGGTCTTGCCGCTCGGGTGAATATAGGAGCGGTCGATCTCGATGTCGTGCGGTACGAGATCGGGACGTTTTTCCTCGTTTCCAAGGACGACGATGCCGTAATTGAACGTCGCGCTGTTTGCCGTGAACTCGATACCGACAAACCGATAGTGATTGGCGCCGTTCCCGGCGAGCACCGCGGCACGGCCGGCCATGCCGGCGACGATCGTTGCCATTGAGCCTTTTTGGGCCGGCGAAACACGCCTGCCCTCTGGAAGGTCGCCCGCGGCTGATGAACGGATAGTTACGAAATCTGTCAGCGGCTTACTTGGCAGGCTGATCTGGCCGTTGTAGACGGCGCCTGCTTGCAGCTCGACAATATCGCCGCCGTTTGCTTGTTCGAGAGCGCCCTGGACGTTACCGCCCGGCGGGACCTTGATGACCCGACCAGCTGAGCGCTGCTCGATGACGGGTTGAGGGGCAAGCAAACCGAGACGCCCGTAATACCAGTCATACCAAGCCCCAGCACCGAGCGCGGCGATGAGAACGCCGACCGCCAATTTACCGAAGTGGGAGAGCCGTCGTGTCCGGGATATGGGCTTCGCCTTTACGCGTACAAAATTCGTCGCCATTACTGCTGTCATTTCTTTTAAGATTAAAGAGCTAAATGTAAGAAAAATCTACAAAAACTCGGTCATTCTGACTTTATTTTCATCGGTATGTGCGGTATCAACGGCGTAACATTCTCTCCAAACTCCGGCAGACAGGTCAGTGAAAAGAGACTCGCGAGCATGCGGGACATTCTCCATCACCGCGGGCCGGATGACGGAGGTGTGTTCATCGACGGGAATATCGGCCTCGGGCATCGGCGGCTGAGCATCGTCGATTTGGAGCACGGCGCGCAACCCATGCGATACCGTGATCTTACGATTGTGTACAACGGCGAAATATACAACCACGCCGAGTGCAGGCCCGGCCTGATCGAACGCGGGCACAAATTTGAGACGCATTGCGACACCGAAACGATCCTGCATCTCTATGAAGAGTATGGACGCGGTTGCGTGGATCACTTGCGCGGAATGTTTGCGTTTGCGATCTGGGACGCTCGCGAGAAAGAGCTTTTCATCGCTCGCGACCGCTTTGGCGTAAAACCTCTGTACTACGTCCACCAGTCCGACGGCAGTCTCTACTTTGCGTCCGAGATCAAGGCATTGCTCGATGCCGAGGCTGTAAAGCCCGAGATCAATTTCAACGCCCTGCCGGACCAATTTGCCAATCACGGCACGAGCGGTGACGAGACCCTCTTTGCGGGTGTTAAACGGCTGCTACCGGGGCACACGTTGGTCTGGAAGGACGGACGCGTAGATATTTGTGAGTTTTGGGATCTCGAATTCGAGCCCAAGCATGAAGCTCGGAGCGACGCGGATTATATCGACGAGTGGAGGGATTTATTTAGAAAATCGGTCGAGCTCCGGCTGATGGCGGACGTTCCACTGGGGATGTTCCTCTCGGGCGGTATCGATTCGTCGGCTATCGCGGCGGTTATGTCGCAGATGGTCGACGCGCCAATCAAGACTTTTTCGGTCGGGTTCGCGGAGCGCGAGGCGAATGAGCTCGAATATGCGAGGCTCGTCGCTAACAAATTCAAGACAGATCATCACGAGATCACGATCACGCCGGAACAATTCTTTGAGGCATTGCCGAAACTCGTATGGCATGAGGACGAGCCGATCGGATTTATCGCGAGCGTGCCGCTCTATTTTGTTTCTAAGCTCGCTCAAGAACACGTCAAGGTCGTTTTGACAGGTGAAGGCAGCGATGAAACGCTCGCCGGCTACGGACGCTATGCCAAGGCACTAAAGCTGCTCGAGATGGGCGAAAGGTATGAGACTTTGACGCCGACCTTTCTGCGAGACGCCGTTCGCGGCGGTGTCGCCACACTGCCTGCATCGCTCAATCGCAAGCTCAATCGAACCTTCCTCACGCGCGATTCCGACATTGAGAGCCTTTTCTTCGATAACTTTGCCGTGTTTCCGAGGGCAATGCAGGCAGGTCTATTCAACCGCGAAATATCCGAAAAGATCGAAAATAAGGACCCATATTCGAAGTTGAATGGGCTCGTTAACCGCTCGGATGCAGAGGACACGCTCGACAAGCTGCTTTACGCCGACACCAAGACATACCTTCACGAGCTTTTGATGAAGCAGGACCAGATGTCGATGGCAGCGTCGATCGAGAGTCGCGTGCCGTTTTTGGATCACAAGCTAGTGGAATTTACGGCTCGAATGCCACGTGAGATGAAGCTGCGCGGTGGGACGACCAAATGGATACTTCGCGAGGCGATGAAGGGCATTCTGCCGCCTGAGATCATCGACCGTCCAAAGATGGGATTTCCCGTGCCGGTCGGGCAATGGTTTCGCGGTGAGTTCAAACACGTCGTGGATGAGTACGTTCTCGGCAGCCGTGCGACTAGCCGAGGCATCTTTGATGCCTCGTTTGTCCGCCGGCTGGTCGCCGAACACAACGGCGGCGTTAATCACGACGAGCGGCTTTGGTCGCTTGTGAATTTCGAGATCTGGCAGCGCGCTTTCATTGATGGCGAAACCGAATGCTAGTGGACACCGGAACAAAACATGCAAAGCAACAGACGGGAGTCCTCCGCGGCCGCGACGTCGTGTGTTTCAGCCACGACTGGACCGGCGATCCGCTGTCGAAAACGCATCTGATGCGTGTGTTGTCCAAGGAGAATCGGATCCTCTGGGTCAACGCTATCGCCAACCGCATGCCGACCGCGTCGTCTAAGGATGTCTCACGTATCTTCAAGAAGCTGCGCAGCTTCGCAGAGCCTGTGCGCGAGGTCGAACCGAATATCTTTGTGCTCAATCCGCTCGCCGTTCCGGCCTATGGCAGCGAGGCAATGGTCGCTCTCAACCGGAGATTCCTTGTGAGCCAGGTCAAACGCGGGATGCGGCGACTTAGTTTCTCCGATGTCGTTAACATGGTCTTTAATCCCGCGGCCGGCATGGTCGCAGGTAAGCTGGGTGAGAGCGAGCTGATCTATTACTGCGTCGACGAATACACCGCGTTTACCGGAGCAACCGACGGCCTGAAAAGGATCGAGGACGACCTTTTTCGGCGTGCAGATCTGGTGGTCGTTTCGGCGGAGAAGCTGCTGGAATCGAAGAAGCATCTCAATGCGAATACTCACCTCATTCGCCACGGCACTGATTGGCGGCACTTTAGGACGGCGATCGACGGAGATCTCCCCGTGCCCGTAGACATTGCGGATCTGCCTCGGCCCATCATCGGTTTTCACGGACTGCTCGCGGACTGGGTCGACTATGAATTGATCAAGAAGGTCGCTGAGCGCTTTTCGACCGGCTCAGTCGTCGTCATCGGTAAAACGAGTGTCGACGCCACTCAAAAGATAAAGCTTTTGGACGGTGTGCCGAATATTCATCGCCTCGGCCGCAAGGCGTATGCAGACCTGCCGGCCTACTGTGCGGCGTTTGACGTCGCTCTAAATCCATTTGAGATAAGTGAACTGACCCTTGCTGCGAATCCCTTGAAGGTGCGCGAATACCTTGCGGCTGGACTTCCGGTGGTCTCTACGGATATTCCCGAGGTTCGAGTGCTCGACGACGTTCTCGTCGGTGTCAATCACGATGACTTTATTTCAAAGATCGAGACCGCGCTTGCGAAACCAAAGATGCGTGCGGCGGTAAGCGACGCAATTCGCGGCGAGAGCTGGGAATCGAAGGTCGAAGAACTCCGCGCACTAGTAACGGACCTATGAACGCCGTCATGACGAACAACATCGAGATCGCAGATCAACACGGCAGGGAAGT
Organism: Pyrinomonadaceae bacterium; assembly: GCA_035995005.1. GTDB lineage: Bacteria > Acidobacteriota > Blastocatellia > Pyrinomonadales > Pyrinomonadaceae > OLB17. The sequence continues at coordinate 1,157 of DASYKW010000201.1, read as the reverse complement.
CGCAGCCGGCGAGAGGTTTGAATTCGGCAAGAATTGGGCGGCGTTTCTGGCGGTGCTCGATGACGAGCGGATCGCAAAGGCCGAAGAGTCGCTGAAAGAGATGCTCGAGGTCGAATCGCTCGACGGTAAGACCTTTCTCGACATCGGCTCAGGCAGCGGGCTTTTCTCGCTCGCCGCTCGGCGTCTGGGCGCGAAGGTCCATTCGTTCGACTTCGACAGCAGCTCATTCGCCTGCACACAGGAGCTGCGAAATCGTTATTTTCCGCACGACAATAACTGGCGCGTCGAGCAGGGTTCCGCCCTCGATGCGGATTATCTCGGCAGCTTGGGTACCTTTGACATCGTCTATTCCTGGGGCGTCCTCCATCACACGGGTGCGATGTGGCAAGCCCTGGAGAATGCCGTTATCCCCACAAAGAAAGGCGGCAAACTGTTTGTTGCGATCTATAACGATACGGGAAGCCAGGCACGGCGATGGCATTGGATCAAGAAGACCTATTGCCGATCGCCGTGGCTATTAAAAACACCCTTTGCCATTGCGGTCTCTATTCCTGACGAGGCCAAGAATCTGCTCAGGTCTCTATTTACAGGACGGCCGCAGGCTTACATCCATTCCTGGACGCGATACAAGAACGGTCGCGGGATGAACCGCTGGCACGACATCATCGACTGGGTCGGCGGTTACCCTTACGAGGTCGCGACGGTGGACGAGATATTCGACTTTTACACAGAGCGTAGATTTAGCCTTACCAAGGTAAAGTCAGGCGGGGTTGGGCTTGGCTGTAACGAATTTGTTTTCGAGCGCGGTTAGTTATTCGCCGTTCTTTTCAATCTTTTCCTGTAGCTCTGCCCATCGGGGATCGTCGCGAAGACTGACGAGATTTGTGTCGTTGTCAAAATGAGGCTTGTTCTGGTTGCCGAGCTTCACAGCTTTTCCCAGCCATTTGAAGGCTAGGTCCTTATCGCCCATCAACGCATAGGTCGAGCCGACCCAGTAAGCCATGTCGTGGTCGGATCGCGAAATGGCTAGTGCATCGGGTGTGAGCTGGATCTTTGCCTCATCCTGACGGCCGGCACCTGCAAGAAACATTGCATAAAGCGGTCTGATGCCGTCCATCGACGGATGTTCGTTTAGCACCGACGAGATGAGATCGATC
>DASYKW010000200.1:0-7777 GCA_035995005.1 Pyrinomonadaceae bacterium | reverse complement strand
CGACAATCGCCGCGTGGATTTCTCTAGAACGGTCGTCATCATGACGTCCAATCTGGGCGCGCGAGAGATGTCCGAAATGATCTCCGGCGGTATCGGATTTGCACCCACCAAGACCGACCAGGCAAAGGCGGATAACGAGATCGACACAAAGATCTACCGTACTGCACTCGAAGCAGCGAAACGTAAATTCTCTCCCGAGTTCATGAATCGCATCGATAAGGTGGTCGTCTTTCGAAGCCTGAAGGAGCACCATCTACGCCTGATACTCGATATTGAACTGAGGTCAGTCCAGAGTCGGATCACGGAGTCAGCGGGGACGAAATTTGTATTCGAATGTACGCATGAAGCTAAGGAGTTCCTGCTCGGCGAGGGCATTGACCTCAAATATGGAGCTCGTCACCTGAAGCGGTCGATCGAGCGCTTTCTTGTTTATCCGCTGTCAAATTTGGTCGCAACGGAGCAGGTACAGACCGGCGATTTCGTCACCGTCGACTTCGACGCCTCGAAAGAGGCCCTTACATTTACCAAGCAGGCTGGCAAAATGATCATCGCGGATGCTCAGGGCGACGATGACAGCCCTGGTCAACCTCGGGTCAGCGCGGACGGGGTTGGCCTTCCTCTGCCGACCGCATCGGCGGCCCCGCAGATGAGCAAGTCGAAAGGTGAAGATCCGAGGGAAAGTTAATTAGATTTATCCGGAAATACGATCAAGGGAGCGGAGACGCTCCTTTTTTTATTTATAGCTATCGAGGGCTTGCATGAGGTCCGCGATCAGATCGTTGACGTCCTCAATGCCCACTGACAGCCGTATCAACCCGTCGGAGATCCCAGCCTTCGCTCGTTCTTCAGATGAGACCGCGGCGTGAGTCATGGATGCGGAATGCTGGAGGATGGTCTCCACGCCGCCGAGCGAGGTCGCGATGGTCGCGAGTTTTACACCATTCACAAAACCCTTGCCGGCATCCATCGACCCAACATCCAAACCGATCATGCCGCCAAATCCCGGCGACATCTGTCGGACTGCTATATCGTGGTTTTGATGGCTCGCAAGCCCGGGATAATAGACGGACGCGACCTTAGGGTGATGCGATAAAGCATTTGCGATTGCAAGGGCATTGTAATTGTGTCGCTCCATTCGCAAGGCGAGTGTCTTGATCCCACGGAGTACAAGCCATGCGACCTGCGGCGCGATATTCCCCCCATAGAATTTGTTTGCAGCGTGCCGAACAGTATCGATCACTTCACGACTGCCGACAATTACGCCGGCCGTAAGATCGCTGTGGCCGCCTAGATATTTTGTTGCGCTGTGAACCACGGCGTCGACGCCGATCTCCAGCGGCCGCTGGTTGAAGGGGGTCGCAAAGGTATTGTCGGCGACCGTCACAATGCCATGCTCCTTTGCGATGCCAACCACCGCTGCGACGTCGGTTATCGCGACCAGCGGATTAGAGGGAGTTTCGATCCACAACAATCTCGTGTTCAGTCTCACGGCACTCCGATAATTCCCTGCATCGGTCGCGTCCACGAAAGTGGTCTCTATTCCGAAGCGTTCGCCAACGTGGCGAAGAAAGTTCTGTGTCGTTGGGTAACCGGACATCGGGGCGACAATGTGCTCGCCGCTCTTGACCAGCGAAAGGACAACGCCTGAGATCGCAGCCATTCCGGACGCTAAAGCAAGAGCGGCCTCGCCCTTCTCCAGCTCGACCATGGCGGCCTCGAGCGCCCGTTGCGTCGGGTTCCCGAGCCGGCCATAGTAATAACCGTCCTTTTCCTCGTTATGGATCTCCGCCGCCTGATCGGCATCTTGAAAAGCGAAAACGGACGCGGGGTAAATAGGCACGGACAGCGCTCCGAAATGAGATCCGTGATCGTCGCCGGCGTGAACAGCTCGCGTGAAAATGGAAAACTCGCTCATATCGCGTAAATCGTAATAGAGGTTTAAGACAAGTGCAAAGCTAAGCCTTGCCATCACATATTCGTCTAACGTAATATGTTCTCGGCTGGAGGCCCCGCTAATGGAATCACAATTTGTCGAGTTTGAACGACTCTTTCTTGGTTTAGGCGACAAAACGCGGCTCCGGCTACTAGGGTTGGTGGCGAATGGGCCCGTTTCTGTAGGTTATCTCGTCGAGCAGCTTGGCGAGAGTCAGCCAAAGGTCTCACGGCATCTTGCATATCTCCGCGGCACGGGACTCGTCGAAACTTCGCGAGATGGTAAGTGGATCTACTATGGGATCGCTGAACAGCAGCAGCCTGGCTGCGAAGTTGTCCTGCGAACCCTACTCGCGGAGTTGGTCGGTCCGTCGGATGGTCCGGAAAGGCGAAAGCCTCTTGTAGGCGACTGGTCCTCAAACCATGACGACGAACCGCAGGCGTCGTGGGACGTGGGTGATGACTATTCCGAGGAATATGATCGGGCACCGGCGCCGGAACAAGCGTCCGACGAACTTGAGATCTTTCTACTCTGAGACTGCAGCGGCGGCGTTCACATCGGCGAAAGGGCAATGCCGACAGCCATTGGAGCAGCAGTAACCTCGATTTAGGAGATACCTTCGGCTGAGGACCATCAGGCCGTTTTCAAAATAGAAGTCGAGTCCCTCAACAAACGTCTGAGTTTCGGCCGATTCGTATAGGAGTTCGCTATCGTCCATAGTGTGCAAGAAACTCCTTATTGCCCTCAGCTCCGAGGATTGGCGATTCTATAATTCCCGAAACCTTCAGGCCAAGCTGACCGGCAAATTCATTCACCTCGCCGACGACCCGATCATGCTTGGCGGTGTCTCGAACGATCCCACCTTTTCCTACCTCATCACGACCGACCTCGAATTGAGGCTTGATCAAGACGATCATATGAGCGTCGTCTCGCAGTAGAGGGACGATAGCCGGGAGCACTTTCGTCGCCGAGATAAATGAAAGATCCATGACCGCAAGGTCGAATTTGTGGTCGAAATCCGACGGCTTTAGATTGCGGGCGTTGACGTTTTCTCTCACGGTAACCCGCTCATCGGTCCGCAGCCGCCAGTCGAGCTGATTGGTCCCCACATCGATGGCCATTACGCTAGCCGCACCGTGTTGAAGCAGGCAGTCGGTAAAACCGCCGGTGGATGATCCGACATCGATGCATCGCGTTCCGCTTGGGTCAGTTTCAAATGCCGACAAGGCGGCCTCGAGTTTGAGGCCGCCGCGGCTCACATATTTGTTCTCAATAGACGCGCCCTTGATGCGGATGGTCGCATCTTTTTCAAACCTTTCTGAGGCTTTTTCGACACGCCGCTCCTCGATAAGCACAATTCCAGCCATGACCATCGCCTGGGCCTTAGTGCGAGAGGAGGCGAATCCGCTGTCGGTCAGCAATTTGTCGATCCTTTCTTTCGACATGTCTATTAGCCACGTTAATGTTACCGCAAGTTGCCGCTCGATCTTTGTGGTTTAGAATTACAGCCAATGGTCGGTAGAGAGAAACTCACAGCCTTTGCGAGATACGCGTGGCTCGTTCTGGGCTGGAACCTGCTTGTCATCCTGTGGGGCGTGTTTCTGCGAGCTTCGAAATCAGGCGATGGCTGCGGACAACACTGGCTGACCTGCCAGGGCGAGGTCATACCTTCGGCTCCTCAGTTGAAGACCATTATCGAGTATTCGCATCGCATCACGAGCTTCCTCGCATTTGTGAGTGTCGTGGTTCTGGTCATATGGACCGTTCGCAGATTTGCCAAAGGCAGCCCGATCCGCAGGACAGCGGTCCTATCCTTGGTCTTCGTCGTGACCGAGGGCTTGGTCGGTGCCGGTCTCGTGCTTACGGGAAACACTGCCGATACTCTTACCGCGGCGCGGCCGTTTTGGATGGCCGGCCATTTAATAAATACGTTTATTTTACTGGCTTTCCTAACCCTCACGGCGCGTTACGCCGGCGGCGGATCACGAGTAAGTTTTTTACATGAGCCTAAGGCACTCGTCGCTATCGCGGCCGGTGCGCTAGCCGTCTTCATCGTCGGGATAACTGGATCGATCGCCGCCCTCGCGAGCATGCTATTCCCCTCGGGCACGCTGAGCGAGGGCCTTGCCGCTGATCTATCGTCAACATCTCATACCCTTTTGCGGCTGCGGCTGCTTCATCCGATCATCGCGATACTGACTAGTGTTCTTTTGATCTTTACGACGAGTTGGCTTTCAAAAGTCGCGAAGGACGCAGCCACGAAGCGCTGGGCAAATATCCTTGCGCTGCTCGTAGTTGGACAGCTTGCGTTCGGAGCCGCAACGTTATTGACCCTCGCTCCGATCGTGATGCAGTTAGGGCACTTGTTTCTTGCCGACGCGATCTGGATAAGCTATGTGCTGCTGACCGCTAACTTCTTGGCTTTGACTGGCCTTAGAGTCGCGGAGATCGCCGGCTCGGATCGCGACGTGCCCTGATTCATACTGATTCTCGCCATGCGCGGCCTTCGTCAACAAGACTATCCATCGACTTCTGCAGTTCTTTGAGTTTCGCCTCGTCGGGCTCTGTGTTCTCAGGTACATAGATCGGATCGCGGATGATCAACAAAGCCCGTGTGAAAGGCTTCGGAATCTGCATCCGGTCCCAGCTTTTCGCTGTCCAAAACTTCTCTGCCTCGATGACGAATGGCATTATCGGATTTCCAGACTTCTTTGCAAGTATCGTAGGGCCGGCCTTTGCCTCATATCGAGGGCCGCGAGGGCCGTCGATTGTGAACGCCATCGACAGACCCTTACGCATTGCTTTTATCATCTCGACGAGGGCCCTCGAGCCCCCTCGCGATGATGAACCCCGGATCGCTCCGTAACCGAATCGCTGAATAAAACGTGCGATGTATTCCCCGTCGAAACTCTTGGACGTCATCACCACGATCCGGCGGTTTCGCCAAAAGTATGTACCGAGGAAGATTCGGTCATGCCAGAACGCATAGATCGGCACCTTGCCGTCACGTTCGATATCGTCGAAGTGCTCCATCCCTCTGACTTCAAAATTTACTGTCGACCCTATCAGCCGGATCGCTGCATAGAAAACTGCTGCCGCCGCCCGGATCTTAAACCTTTCAAAAAGGCTGTATTCTTTGAGAGGTGACGGATCGTAAACGCTGTCGTAAGGGGTGGGCACGGTTAGAAAATAACTATCAACTTGGGGTATTATTTGCAACAAGCCTTACCCCGATATCGTAACTACCGGTTAGCTTCCCCCTGCGTTTAATGCAGCGAAATATTCTCATCATTGATGATCACGACGATCTCGCGACCGCCTTGGCCGAGGTGTTTGCGGCCGCTGGGCATCAAGTCAAGGTCCTCGAAAAGCGTGCAGACGCCGTAGCGATGGGCCATCTTGACGAGTTTGACCTGGTTATCAGCGACCTGGACGTGCGTCCGGAGACCGCTTCGGAAACCGACACAGAGTGTCTCCCCGAGATCCCGTTGACCCACGAGACGAACGTTAAGGCGTTCAAGCTCTGTGCCGCCAACTACCGACGCGACGGTTTTGATGAAGAGGAGCTAAAAGAATTCGTCGCGACAATTCTTGACTATAAGATCCGCTTCGTGGACAAGGTCGAGTTCGTAAAAGGGCTGCACGAGAATATCCAGTTTGAATTGCCAAGCGCAATGTCGCTAATGCACATCGTGCTCGAATACCTCATCAAGCGTGTAGAGAAGCTCGGCGTGTGTAAGCCCGAACAGACCAATCTTTTTGTCGCTCTCGACGAAGCTTTCGTTAACGCGATCAAGCACGGGAATAAGTACGACCCGACAAAGCTCATTCGCGTAAATGCTGACGTCTCCCCTGAGGAGGCAAGATTCACGATCGAAGATGAAGGCGAGGGCTTTGACGTCAACAACATTCCCGATCCCCTCGACCCTGAGAATCTCTTTAAGACGAGCGGCCGCGGCGTCCTTTTCATCTACAACATCATGGACGAGGTCCAGTACAACGACCGCGGCAACCGGCTCACGATGGTAAAAAAGGCACCAGTCGAGAAATGCGAGCCCGCCTGAATGCGATAAACTAAGCCACATGCGGGTCACCATCGCCCAGATCAACACCACCAACGGCGACCTCAAAGGGAATACCCAAAAGATAATTCAGGCGATCGAAAAGGCCCGGTCCGACGGGTCCGATCTTGTCGTGTTTCCGGAGGTGGTGACCCATGGATACACCTCGCAGGATTGGTTTCAGGATCCGGACATTATCGATCACGCGGATGAGCCGCTGCGGGAGATAATCCCCGCAACAGCAGGCCTGACCGTAGTCCTGGGTACGATCCGCAAGAATGAAGATAAGGACGGTCGCAGACTGTATAACTGCGCAGCCGTTATTCATGACGGCGAGTTGCTCGGGTTCGAAGACAAGACGCTGTTGCCCGAGTACGACGTCTTTGACGATCCTCGTTATTTCGAGCCGGCTGTGGAAAGGCGAATTTTCGAGGTGAACGGGGTCAAACTCGGCGTCGTCGTTTGCGAAGACTTTTGGAACGACAAGACCTTTTGGAGCGAGCGGCTTTATGAGTATGATCCGACTGACGAGGTGATCGACCTTGGTGCCGAGATCATCGTCTCGGTCAACGCCTCACCTTACAACAAGGGCAAGATCAAGCTTCGGTGCGACATGGTCGCGCATCGTGCCAAGCTGCAGAAAAAGCCGATAGTCTTCGTAAATCTCGTCGGCGGCAACGACGGCATTGTCTTTGACGGCGCGAGCCTGATCGCAGATGAACAGGGCGACATCATCCTGCAGGCGGCGGCATTCGAAGAGTTTGTCGAAACGGTCGAGCTGGACGTGCGAAAGCCCGACGCACGCGGTATCAGCGGTGCGGAATGCGAATCGATCCACCGCGCATTAATACTCGGAATACGCGACTACGCGCACAAGAATGGTTTCAAGAAAGCATTGATCGGTCTCTCGGGTGGGATCGATTCGACGCTGGTCGCCGCCTTGGCAGCCGAGGCTCTCGGTGCCGAAAACCTACTCTGCGTGATGATGCCGTCGCCTTTCTCGTCGGCGGGCAGCGTAAAAGACAGCGAAGAGCTGATCCGGAATCTCGGCTGCGATGGCCGAATTGAGCCTATCTCGGACACGTTCGAAGTGCTGCTAAAACAAATGCAGCTCAAGAATCCGACGAGAGGCGGTGAATCTCTCGCGGCAGAGAATATGCAGTCACGCCTGCGCGGCGTCATTCTGATGGCGATATCGAATGCCGAGGGCCGTCTGCTGCTGTCGACCGGCAACAAGAGCGAGCTTGCGGTCGGCTACTGCACGCTTTACGGTGACACGAACGGCGGTCTGGCCGTTCTTGGTGACGTTCTTAAGACCGAGGTCTGGGAAATCGCCCGCGAGATCAATAAACAAGCAGGTCGCGAGCTGATCCCTAATAAGGTCATCGATAAAAAGCCCTCGGCTGAGCTCGCGCCGAACCAGTTCGATCAGGACAGCCTTCCGCCTTACGAACTGATGGACCCGATCCTGAAAATGTACTTTGAGTTAAAGGCCTCGCCCGCCGAGATCATCGCGTCCGGGCACGATGCCGATCTCGTTTACGGCATTCTCAACAAGGTTGAGCACCCCGCTAACGAGTTCAAACGCCAGCAGCTACCGCCTACGATCATAATTTCTCGTAACGCTATCGGCGTCGGTCGCCGGCGGCCGATAACTCACAAATATCGACGAAGCCCGGCCTAACAATTCTTGCAAGTGACATCCCGCTCCGCCGTTCCTCAGACATCAGCTTTTGCTGGATCTTGGAGGGATGGAGCTTTTATATGTCACGCTTTGATAGTC
>DASYKW010000199.1:0-23298 GCA_035995005.1 Pyrinomonadaceae bacterium | reverse complement strand
CGATCACGATATTGGATACAGCGGCGACGGGTTCTGCTTCGACAATGAGCTCGCACGTCATCGCGTATATCTCGATGAATTCACCATCGCCGGAAACCTTGTCACAAACCGCGAGTATCTTGAGTTCGTTCACGACGGTGGTTACACAAGTCCATTGCTGTGGCACTCAGACGGGTGGGATTGGGTCCAACGCGAGAAAGTTGACGGACCTTTGCATTGGAACATTGATGCTGACAGCCAACATTGTTACACGCTCACCGGGATCAGGCCATTACAAGACGAGGCTCCTGTCTGCCACGTGTCGTGGTATGAGGCATCGGCGTTCGCCGAGTGGAAAGGCATGCGGCTGCCGACCGAGTTCGAATGGGAGGCTGCGAGTTCGCAACTCAATTGGGGCCTGAGGTGGGAATGGACCGCGTCGGCCTACTTGCCATATCCGGGCTTTCGTAAGCCCGCAGGCGCAGTCGGCGAGTACAACGGCAAACTCATGATCAATCAGATGGTGCTTCGCGGAGCTTCCGTCGTGACCCCCGAGGGCCACAGCCGACCGACGTATCGCAACTTTTTCCATCCGCACTTGCGGTGGCAGTTTACGGGGATCCGACTGGCGACCTAAGTACGAATGACGACGAAACCGACTCCAGAACTGGATCAATTTGCCGAGGATGTGCTCGCCGGGCTCACATCAGCGCCGAAGGCGCTGTCGTCAAAGTATTTTTACGACGACGAGGGCTCGCGTCTCTTTCAGGAGATCATGAAGCTGCCCGAGTACTATTTGACGGGCTGCGAGATGGATATCTTTGCAACGCAGACCGAGGCCATCCATCGAGCCTTTGCGAATGGCGACAATAGTTTCGACTTGATCGAGCTCGGTGCCGGCGACGGCACAAAGACCGCGGTCCTCGTCGAGCATTTTCTGAATAGCGGCGCGGACATTACATATTCACCCATCGATATCTCACAAGAAGCTCTCGATGCCTTGACTGCAAAATTCACGGGCGAGTTCCCGACACTCCACATGCTGGCGATGAATGGCGATTACTTTCGCATTCTCGAATCGCTCCGCGTGGGCAACGGTCGTCGAAAGGTGCTGTTATTTCTCGGGTCGAACATCGGCAACTTTAGCCGGGAGCAGGCGATAGACTTTTTCCGCAGCCTGAGGGACGTGATGAGCGACGACGACCTGCTTTTCGTCGGTTTTGACCTTCAAAAGGATCCGCATGTCATTGCGGCCGCTTACGATGACTCGCGGGGCGTCACCGCCCGGTTTAATCTCAACCTGCTTACGCGCATCAATCGCGAACTCGGCGGCAGCTTTGACCTCGATAAGTTCACGCATTACGCAAACTACCGGCCGATCGAGGGATCGGCCCGCTCGTTTTTGATCAGCAAGGAGGAGCAGACCGTTCGCATAGATGTGCTCGATAGAGATTTCCAATTCGATCAGTGGGAACCGATCTTCATGGAGATCTCGCAAAAGTATTCGGTTGCCGCGATCGAGGATCTTGCGCGCGAAGGCGGCTTTGAGATCAAACACAACTTTTTCGACAGCCGACGCTATTACTGTGATTCACTGTGGCGAACCGCCTGATGCAGTTCACACTTCTCCGTTACGACAAGCTGGATTCAACCAACACCGAGGCGGCGAACCTGGCTCGCCGCGGTGCGGCTGAAGGCATCTGTGTCGTCGCTGACGAGCAGACCGCCGGCCGAGGCCGCCAGGGCAGATCTTGGTCCTCGGCAAAAGGCGACGGAGCGTATTTCAGTATTATTCTGCGACCAAAACTCGAGGCGAGGTGTCTTTCTTTAATTCCGCTGATGGCCGCCGTCGCCGTTCACGATGTGCTACGCATGGGCTTTCTGATCCCGCCTGACATCAAATGGCCCAACGATATTCTTGTGGGCGAAAAAAAGATCAGCGGCATTCTTGCCGAGGCGATCGATACGCCAACCGGACTCGTAGTGATTGTCGGCATTGGCTTAAACCTGAGGAATGCCGAGCCTGACCTTAACGCGACCTCGATCGAAGCGGAATCGCAATTTCCCGCGGATCGCGACGACCTGATCGCTTATATTCACGAAGAGATGTCGCGGCTCTATGAAAATCTCCTTGCCGATCCGCCATCGATTGTTCGTCTTTGGTCCGAAAGATCGAGCTACGTTGAAGGGAAGGACGTAACGGTGACAACGGGCGACGAAACCTTCGATGGTACGACCGCGGGTCTCGAGGAAAACGGAGCGTTGCGCGTCCAGAGGTGCGACGGTCGTATTTCTATTGTTCAAGCTGGCGATGTGAACAGGCTTCGTGCTGTCTAGTCCTCAGTCTTGGTATCGGGCGGGCTAAGGTAGTTTCGCGTCACGCGAAACAGCATCACGATCGAAAACACGGCAAGGAACATCATTCCCCAGAAGAAGATAAATCCCATGCCACCCGAGCCAAGGCCGTCGCTCATAACAGAGAATACGCCGAAGAGTGAAAATGCAGCCAGCGGACCAAAGATGACCCAAATCCCGATGACGACGACCAGCTTTGGCCTGGACGAGACCACGCGGGAATACATATACCCCTCGGCGTAGATCCGCTGCAGGGGATCGGTGTTAGCGAGCAAGCTGATGGGAGCCCGGCATTCGGGGCAAAATACCTCATTTGGGCCGATATATGCCGCGCACGCGGGGCATACCGATCCGCCCTCGGAGGAATATTCAGTATCGGTCACGTTTTCCATAGCTTCACGGGATCGGATTGTATTCACTTGTCGAAGCATCTACAATGCTCATTCCTATGCATAAGCGGCTGTCCGAGTTTCACCCAGCAATATACCATGCGCGTCTGTGGCAAAAGCGCATTTTCAGGCATGTCGCCGACTTGAGCGCCGTCCGGGCTTTTGCATCTGAAAAAGCGACCGACGATCTCAAATTCACATGTAAAAAGCATCAATCATTGCTTCGCCGAAGGTTGGGCAACTCCGATCCCGAGCTGCAGGAAAATAAAGTTCGCAATCTCTCGCTCGCCGTTCCTACGATCGACGGGATGTTGATCAGGCCGGGCGAGACGTTCTCATTTTGGCGGCAAGTGGGCGAGGCCACAGCCGATCGGGGCTATCTCGAGGGGATGCAGCTCTCTCGCGGTGAGGTCGTTCGCGGGGTCGGCGGTGGACTCTGCCAGCTCTCGAACATGCTCTACTGGATGGCATTACACACGCCACTCGAGGTCGTCGAGCGTCATCATCACAGCTTTGACCCGTTTCCGGATGAGAATCGCGTGCTGCCGTTCGGCTCGGGCTGCGGCGTCTTTTACAACTACATCGACCTCAGGTTTTACAACCCGACAGATAATACCTTCCAGATCCGACTCTGGCTTACCGATGACCATTTGAAGGGTGCCGTCTACGCAGACCGCGAGACCCCGCACGCGTATCACGTGATCGAAAAGAATCATCGATTTATCCGAGAGAACGAACGCACATATCGCGAAAACGAGATATGGCGAGAGATCGTCGATCGTCGGACCGGGAACCGGCTAGGCGAGGAGATGCTCGTCGCCAACCACGCCGAGGTTAAGTATGAATTGAGTTTTACGGCCGCAGAGTGTACCGTTTAGATACGCGTTATGGCCAGTGAATTCGACCAAAATTTCGAATGGGATCTCGATGACGAGCTAGACGACGATCTGGCCGAATTTGACGAATTCGACAGCACATACGACAACGTATCGATGCGGACGGCCGTGATGCAAAAGAACGACATGATCGCCCTCCTGTGCATCAAGACCGCTCCCGCCGGGGCAGCCATTTGTCGCGTCGACCCTCGCGAAGCCCATCCCGCAGTCCAGATCTACGACGATGCGGCCGCCGCGGTCGAGTGGTTTACCAAATCACTGCGCACAAGCCGACGTAACGGCTGGAATGTGATCTACGACGGCTTGCCGCTGCAGGGATAGTGCAGGTCCTCGCGATCGACATCGGCAACTCCTCGATAAAGTTCGGCTTCTACGAACACGAACGCCTCCAAAAGAAATTTTCAATTCCCACTGGTGAGGTCGATCCGCGCGTGATCGCCGATAACGCCGGTGAAAACGTTTACGCCGCAGTCATCAGCTCTGTCGTTCCCGAGATGGAACGGCCCGTCCGGCAAGCGATCGAGGACTCACTTGGTATCAAAGCTCAGATCTTGAGGAATAATTGGGACTTTGGCCTCACCATTCACCATCAGCCGCTGGAGACGATCGGAACGGACCGGCTGGTCAACGCATTTTCGGCGGCACATTTTCATAAGTCTCCATGCATTGTTTGCAGCTTCGGCACGGCGACGACCATAGACTTTGTCGACAAGGAATGGAATCTCGTCGGCGGGCTGATCGCTCCCGGATTGGGAATGGGAGTCAAGGCCCTGCACGAACAAACTTCCAGGCTGCCGCTCGTCGAGCCTGATGCCCACCCGACGATCCTCAATCAAACGACCGAGACGGCCATCCAGGCCGGACTTCTCTACAGCCAGCTCGGCCTGCTCGAAACCGCCGTCGATCGTATCTGGAAGGAACATGGCTCGGCAAAGATCGTAGCTACCGGCGGCTTCGCGTCGCTGATCGCGGAAGCCGGCGGCTCTATCGACATAATTGACGAGGACCTGCAGCTAAACGGCATCAATCGCCTCTTCATCAACCGCCAGAATTCCTTCTAGTCCACGCCGGTCTGCGACGACCTCTTCACTGTCGGCTATACTTCAGATTAATGGACCCCCGAACGCCCGAGATCCCGCCGCCAAGACTGATCCGTGCTCTGCGCAACTACGATCTGCTGCCGGCTATCGTCTTTTTGCCGACGCGTCGGCGGTGTGATGAGGCCGCGGCGGAGGTAGCGGCCGACAAGTCGCAAAAGAACGATCCCGAGCGGATGAAGATGCGGCAAACCATCTTTGACGAGTTTGTCGCCGAGAATCCCGAGATCGCCGACCACAAGCATATCGACCTCATCGTGAGAGGCGGGATCGCTGCACATCATGCGGGGCACATCCCGTCGTGGAAGCTCCTCATCGAGCGGATGATGTCGCGGGGCCTCTTGAACGCCCTCTTCGCGACCTCGACGGTGGCGGCGGGCGTCGACTTCCCTGCCCGATCGGTCGTGATCACCAACGCCGACACTCGCGGCAATGATGGCTGGCGGGCCTTGACGGCGAGCGAGCTGCAGCAAATGACGGGGCGGGCCGGGCGTCGTGGGCGAGATAACGTGGGCTTTGTCATCCTCGCTCCGGGCCAATTCCAAAATCCTCGCAAGATCGCCGAGCTCCTCAAATCCCCGCCCGACGCTCTCGAGAGCCGTTTCCGGTCGACGTACACGAGCCTCTTGAATCTTCTTGACGCCTTTGGCAGCTTTGACCAGGTGAGAGACATCGCCGAGAAAAGCTTTGCGTTTCGCGAGCGGCGTAATCGCGACGACGGCGACCTTGGCGACAGGATCTGGCAGCCTTTCGAAGACAAGGCCCGCGTGCTCGAACACTTTGGCTACCTCGATCGCTCCGCGGAGAAGGTCACCGACAGCGGCAAATGGCTCGCCGATCTCCGCGTCGATCGGCCGCTGCTCGTCGGTGAGGCATTAAAGGCCGGCATCTTTGACGGCCTCAAGTCCCAGCACGCTGCCGGCCTCATGGCCGCGGTCGCCGCCGACGCAGACCGCAGCTACGGCGAGATGCACGCTACGAGACAGATGGACGACATCCTTTCCGAGCTGGATCATGTCGTCGCCCGCGTCTCGAAGGTCGAACGGAAAAATGGCGTGGAAACCATTGAGGACATCAACTACTCGGCCGCTGCTGCCGCCGAACGCTGGACGGCCGGGATGTCGTGGGACGAGCTTGTCGATCGGACCGCCGCCGAGGAGGGCGATCTCGTCCGCCTCCTCTCCCGCACCGCCGAGGCCCTCAAACAGATCGCTCACCTCCGCTCTTCAAATCCAAAAGCCGCCGCCATCGCCTCCGCCGCGTCCGACGCGATCCTCCGCGAACCTGTCGCCTAAGCGTTTTAGAGTTGGAGGAAAGCTCCGCCCGCTTCTTTTCGCCGAGCGGAAAAGCTATGCTTTTCCGAAAACCTCCCTTAGAATATCCGGCGGCTACGCCGCCAACAGATGTTTCGTATCTCAAGGACCACGCCGGCCTATTATTTCACCTCAGTCGCGCATCGCCGGCTTGAGATCTTCCGCACCGACAAACTCAAACAGGTCCTTTGCGATGCATACGACGAGGTGAGGCTCAATCACGGCATCCGCATACTGGCGTACGTGATCATGCCGGACCATATCCATTTGCTCGTCTGTTCGCAAAAAGAGATGGACGACACCCTCAGACTCCTCAATGGCGTTTCCGCGAGACGGATCATCCAATATCTAAAAGATGGCCACGAGCGTTCGTTGTTCAAACTTCGTGGCGAGACACGCGAGCGAAATCACCGTCACTCAGTCTGGCACCATCATTCCGATTCTTTGGAGATCATTGGCGAGGACACGTTTCGTCAGAAGGTCGACTATATTCACATGAATCCGGTTAGGGCGGGATTGGTCACGGATCCTTTGGCGTATAGGTTCTCCAGCGCCCGATTCTGGGGAGGCTCACCGATCGAGGATGAACCGCTCTTGACCGATCATCTTGATATTGATTGGCGATGAGTGTGGCGGCGTAGC
Organism: Pyrinomonadaceae bacterium; assembly: GCA_035995005.1. Taxonomy (GTDB): domain Bacteria; phylum Acidobacteriota; class Blastocatellia; order Pyrinomonadales; family Pyrinomonadaceae; genus OLB17. The sequence goes on along the minus strand of DASYKW010000199.1, from coordinate 16,627 downwards.
CGCCAGGAGTGTTAGGGGGACTCGTCGGAAAAGCATAGCTTTTCCGCTCGGCGAAGGGCGGCTTGGTGCCCGACCCATGCGAGATCGCAACGATCTACCACGGGGCCAGGCTCTTACCGGTCGGCATTCTTCAATAGGATGTCGATGATTCCCAAGCCTCTACGAGACCGAAATATCGCAGGCCTGACCGAAGATTGTTTGGTGATATTCTGTCCGATCAGGAGAAGCGTTAATGAGCCGTGCCAGAACCTATCTAACAGCGTTTATTCTTCTTAGTTCCCTAGTGTTTGTTAACCGGGCGGCGGCGGGCGACACTCGCGATTTCGCAGTACGCGTTAATCTCGAGGTCGTTGACGATAAGGGCCAGTCGGTAGACGTCAAAGCGTCGGAGATCAGGATCTTCGAGAACGATATCGAGCAACCGGTAACTTACTTCCAAAAGAAGTCCCCGCCGCTTTTCATATCTTTGGTATTCGACAATTCGGGATCAGTACGGAAACAGTTGGATCAAGTCATCAACCTTGGCAAGCAGATAGTCACAAATCTCTCGCCCGACGATTATGCAAACGCCATTCGATTTGTCGGAAGAGAGGAAATCGAGATCATCCAACTGTGGACGCATAATCAAAAGGACCTCAACGAAGCTATCGAGAACATGTATGTGGCTCAAGGGCGGTCATCTGTTTTCGACGCACTTTATCTATCCGGGGAGGACATCTTGCTTCGCCGAAAAAAAGCGGATGACCACCGCTATTCGATCGTGTTAGTTTCCGACGGCGAGGACCGAAGCAGCTACTACACTCAGAAAGATGTGGTGAAGCTCTTAAACGATCAGGACGTTCAGATATTCACTATCGCGCTGACCAAGGATCTCCCGGAAAAGATCGGCTGGTTTGGAAATCACGATCGACGAACGGTCGCCGCAGTAGAACGCACGGTTAACACGATCGCCGCAAAAACCGGCGGAACATCTATTCTTCTCGGGGATAACGCCACGCCAGCAGACTATAACGAGGCCGTTAAATTTTTAATGTCGGAGCTACGCTCCCCGTACATCGTAGGCTACCTGGCAAAGGATCTGAAGAAGGACAATCTGTTTCGAAAACTCGCTGTAACGGTTGCCGACGGCCCGAACGGACAGAAGCGAAAAGGAATTGTCAAAGAAACCATAGCCCTGCCCCGCGACTAACAAAAAAGAAGGGGCGGGCCCGCAATTCTCTCAAATCGCAATGACTGAGCCGTCGACCCGCTTTATGTCGATGCCCCACGTCCCTCGCTCAAAGCGGCGAAAGCCGTCACGCTCGCGCTTGTACCAGATCGTCGGCCTGCGTCTGTTGTCGTCCCATTTCTCGATAAATATCTCCTTGCCATAGCCGTCCGTGGACCTTTCGAGATCGGTCACCTGGCGGGTTAGCGCGCGGGGCGTGTCCGAGACCGTTGCCTCGACATCGATCACACTCGCGTGGTCGTCATCGGTCTCTACTTCCAGCGACTCGCCGGACTCGATGTAGTTAGCGATCGCCTCATCCCACGTCCTCGCGACGCCTTCCTCAGGCGCTCCGGACTCTCCAGATTCGCATGACCCTCCCGGCTCCGGGTCGAACCGGTACTTGTCGAGTATGGTCTGCGGAATGTCGTCGAGGTCATCGGGCAGACCAGGATCATCCTTATAGAGTTGTTCGAGGTCGTAGATCAGGCATCGCTCGTCCCAGCCGTCGGTCGTCACCAGCGGTATCTCCGGATCAAAGCGGTATTTCGAGAGCAGTTCGAGCGTCCAGCGTTCCGGGTGCTCTTCCATTTCGGGATTCTCTCGATAGAACTTTTCGTAGTCGACATTTTCATCTACCTCGTCGCGCCAAAAGATGGGCTCGGGTTCTGCCTTGTACTCCTGTCTCCCGTCTCGGGCCTCCTGTCTGCCGTACTCCGGCCGCCATTCGGCATAGAGCCGCTGAGCGGTGGTCTTTGATATCTCAAGCTCCACCGCGATCTCGCGAAACGACTTCTTTTCGTCGTCGTGCATTTCGCGGACTTCGCGGATCCTGCGTTTTCGGTCCTCGTCCACCTCGGCCAATGCGAAGTCCATGCCGAGAAGCCCGTTTTCGAGCCTGTCGACAAAACACGTCGCGGGCCGCGATACTGTCCACATCAACTCGCCGCTGCGCGAGCGCATTTGCGCGACGTTGCGTCTCTCCTTGTTATTACCAAAGCCGATCGCAAAAACACTGTCCGCCACGCCGCACAAAACGCGGGACCGCCGCAGATCGCTCTCCGACACCTCGCGGCTGTGACGAAGAGGAAACGAATCAGCGAGGACCAGCACCGAAACGCCCGCTTCAGCCGTCAGGCGCCTTAGGCCGCGCATCAACTCAAGCGTTTCTCGCGTCCCGTCGTCGGTCCTCGACACCATCGAGAGATCGTCGATGACAACAACCTTATAGTCGTGCTCGGTGATCATCGCCCGGACCCAGTTCAGAAGATGTTCGTCTTCGGCAGGCGTCTCGCGATAGAGACTTGCCGAGAACCTGTACTTGCCATACCTCGCGGCAAACTGACGGTCGGTCAAAACAAGATCGACGTACAGTACCTTTCGCCGAGCCTTGGGCCCGCTCGGCATCTGAAAATGATCGATCGCCTTTCCTCGCGCCAGAGCGTCCGCGATCTGCATCGCGAGCACGCTCTTTCCTGCTCCCGGCTCGCCAAACAGCAACGCCAGCTCCCCGGATCGCCAAAATGCGTCAAACAGCGGCTCCGCCGTTCTGAATTTGCCTGCAAGGACCTCTACGGCTCGCCGCGGCTGTGCCGTCCGTTGTGGTTCGCTTTGCGTCGTCTGTGATAGGCTTGACATATGTGGTACACTGTATCATAGATGCAACGCATGTTGCAATGAAAATGTTTTTTGAAAATTGAAGAAAAACGATGGTTTGAGAGAGGTAAGTCCTGCCAGGTCAATAACTTCCCTGTCCCACGCACCTTGTGGGACAGGCTTGGGACAGTGGGACAGCATTCCGCTAACGTCACTATTTGCAACAGTTAGTTTTTTGCTGTCCCACGGATCTTAGAGCGGGAGGAGCATTTCGTACTGGGCGAGGCGTTCGTAAAAGCCGTGGTCGGTAAAGAACTTCACGGCGTTGGTAAGGCCCTTGTCGATATTGATGATCTGCATCGAGTAGCCGTCGGGTGTGTCTTCGCGCATGGCTTGGAGCAGGTGGGTGCCGACGCCGTGATGCCGATGTTCCTTGGCGACGGCCATTTGTGCCGCGCGGCCAAAATTTGACGAGTAAATGATGTAGCCGACGCAGCGGTCAGCGATGAACGCACCTTTTATGCGTTTTATCTTTTGGCTGCGGTCGATCGCGGCGGGCGAATTCTGCCACGACGCCGTTCCGTCCCAAAAACGGGAAAAGGCCTCCCAATCCGGCGCGGCGATATCGCGCACCTCGACATCGGACGAGACCGGCGCCGGGATCTTTAGATCGCCGTCGCACTGCAGCAAGGCGAGCTCGCGCGTAACGTGAAATCCGAGCTTCTCGTAAAGCCTGATGGCACCGGTATTAGACGTGATCACCTCGAGCAGGCATTGCTCGATGCCATCTGCGCGAAATCGCGCCAGCATCATGTCAAACATCGCCTCGCTCACGTGACGCCGGCGATGTGACGGGATAACGCCCGTTCCCGCGTCGTACACGGTCGGCTTTCCGCCCCAATCGCCAAAGCCGTTGAGCGAAAATCCGACGAGCCGTCCGTCCATAAAGCAGCCGGCCGTGCGGTCGAGATCGACGCCATTCAGGATGATGTGATTGCGAAACTGCTCCTCGGTCAGGGCAAAGGGAAAAACGTAGTCGGAGAAGGCCTCGGTGAACGTGGCATACAACTCGGCGAAGTGGTCTTCGCCAAGGAAACAGCATCGCTGCGACACAGTTTCGTTAAATACGGCCATTTGCTAAACTCGGATGCGGGTAGGCAAACCCCAAATTTAGTGTGACATAGCCAAAAATGCAAGTTCTTTTAGCGGATGAATACGGTTTTTGCTTTGGCGTCGAGCGTGCCGTCGAGATGGTCGAGGACGCCATCGAGCAGGGCGACACCGTCCGAAGCCTCGGCCCGCTCATCCATAACGACCAGGAAATGCAGCGTCTCGGCGTCCACGGCGTGACGACCATAAACGAGCCGATACAGATCGGCCGCGGCGAGACCGCCGTCATTCGCGCCCACGGAGTCACGCCCGATGTTCAACGGGAATTGGAAGAAAAAGCGTCAAAGGTCGTCGACGCGACCTGTCCATTTGTCACTCGCGTCCAGAAGCTGGCCGCCCGCGCCGCCGCCGAGGATCGCCACGTCGTCATCGTCGGCAGCCCTGACCATCCTGAAATGATCGGCGTAAAGGGCTACGCGCCCGACCATGCTTTTGTAATTCGCGATGAGACCGAGGTCGCTTTGCTGCCCAGGCTGCGGCGTCCGCTGGTCGTCTCGCAGACTACGATCAAGGCAAAGACATTCTTTGACACGGCTGAGGCCATAAGGTCTAAAACGGATGACGAGGTCCAGGTCGTCAACACGATCTGCTCCGCGACCCGCGACCGTCAGGACGCCGCACGCGCTCTCGCCGGCATGGTTGACGCCTTCTACATCATCGGCGGCCGCCATTCATCGAATAGCGTGAAGCTGCTTGCCGTGTGTAAGGAGCAGTGCGAGAAAAGCTTCCTGATCGAGACCGAGGACGAGATAAACGACGACGACCTCGCGGGCGTCGCTCGCGTCGGCGTCACGGCCGGTGCCTCAACGCCGGATTGGCTCATTCAGCGGGTGGTCACGCACCTCGAGCTGCTTTAATCCGACTTGGCAAAAAATTCGTCCGCTGCGCGCTTTTCCTCTTCCTGAGTCAACTCCGCGACCTGCTGATTGATGCCCCATTCGTGACCGAAAGGATCGACAAAGCGTCCGTACCTCGCGCCCCAGAACATGTCCTGAACCGCCATGATGACCTCAGCTCCGGCGGCCTCGGCGCGAGCGACGACCGCGTCAGCGTCATTTACCGCCATAGTGATCCGTACGCTTGTCCCGTCTAAGGATCTTGGCGTCCGCAGGCTGCCGCCCTCGCTCGCGTCGAATTCGTCCGAGACGAAAAGCTTGCAGCCGTCGACAACAACTTCGCCGTGCAGCAGACGCTTGCCGTCGGGCGCCATCATGTTGTCGCCATCGGTGCCGCCAAAGACCGTTTTGTAGAATTCGAGCGCGGCAAGGCCGTCACTCACGACGACGTGAGGGATGAATTGGTCCATAAGTTTGCCTCCATTTATTTTTTCAGCCAGCCAAGCAGCGCGTTGACCGTGATGTCGCGATTCGTCTCGTAGATCGCTCGCGTGAGCGGGATCGACATCGGACAGACCTTGATGCAATTCTGCGCGTTGCCGCAGTTGGTGATGCCGTCTTCGTCCATGAGACCGTTGAGGCGTTCGTCCTCCGTGATCTTGCCGGTCGGATGCATGTTAAAGAGCCGGGCCTGTGCGATCGCCTGTGGGCCAATGTAATTGTCGTCGCCGTACTGCGGGCACGCCTCGAGACAACATCCGCAAGTCATGCAGCGGGAGTACGCATAGCGTTCTTGAGCGAGCTCGTTCGGAATGTGCGGGCCGGGACCGAGATCGTATGTCCCGTCAAGCTCGATCCATGCCTCGACCTTTTTTAGATGGTCAAACATCTTCGAGCGGTCTACTTTCAGGTCACGGACATTCGGGAACTTCGACATCGGCTGCAGGCTGACCGTGTCACCGCCGGACGCCAGCAGGAGGTCGTCGATCAATGCCGAACACGATTGCCGCACCGTCCCGTCGATCACCATCGTGCAGATACCGCAGACCTGCTCCAGACACGACATGTCCCAAACCGGCGGCGTCGTTTGCTTGCCCTCGATCGTGACCGGGTCCTTGCGTATCTCCATTAGCGCGGAGATGACGTTGAGATTGCGTCGATACGGAATGGCAAAAGTTTCCCAGTACGCAGCCGCACCCTCGCGCTCGCGCCGCTGGATCTTGAATTTGATCGTCTCGGGTGTTTTGTCGAGACGCTTTTTTTCGGGATGTGCGCTCATTTTTCTATTAATTCAACACACGTATCCCGTAAGAGTTGTACGTGAGCGTCAATGATCTCTCACACAAGCTCATCGGAGATCGATTCGTAACCGTGTACAAGAACATTGCGGAATGCCACGATCCTGTTCGCGTCGCCGATAGCACCGAAAGTGCCAAGGTCGGCGGATTTTAGCTTTGTCAGCGCCTCACCGATATTGATAAATCTCCGCTCCACGGCTGACTTTACAAGATCGTTTGAGCGATAAGATGGCAGATCGAGCCCGACAACAAAGTCGAGGATCTTATCTGCATTCTCGATTATGTCGAATAGGTAGACTTTAGGATCACGCTGCATAAATCGTTTTCCGATCTCGTTCTACGGTTTTTATAAAGAAAGGATTCCGAAGAGCTCGTTCCTCGATCACATCCACAGGGCGCCCGAAAATGGCCTCGAGCCGTTCTTTAAGCCCAAAATACCTTTCGAATAGACCCGCGTCCCCGTCGAACTCGACAAGTACATCCACGTCGCTAGCCGCACTAAAATCTAACCTCGCCGCGGAGCCAACGAGATCGAGTCGACGAATTCGGAGGGTCCGGCATACCTCTTCAACTTGTGACTTGTACAGTTCGAGATCAAACATCTTAATGTTTCGCCGCCCCCTTGCTGTAATCGCGTTTGCGAGGCTCAACGAGCGACACATCCACAGGCTCATAGGACAGCACCGGTGCCTCCGTCGAGTATTCTGCGATCGTCGTTTTAAGGAAATTCTCGTCGTCACGCTCCGGGAAGTCCGGCTTGTAGTGAGCGCCGCGTGACTCGTTGCGATTTAATGCTCCAAGAGTGATAACGCGGGCTAATTCAAGCATGTTCTTGAACTGCCGAGCATGTGGAATTGCCTGCGTCGCCCAGAGGTTTGAGTCGTTGATCGAAATGTTGCCAACTCTCTCTTGCAGCTCGCGTATCTTGTCGTCGGTCGCCTGAAGCCGGTCATTGTAACGCACAACGGTAACGTTGTCGGTCATCACCTTGCCGAGCTCCTCGTGCAGCTTGTACTGATTTTCGCCGCCGGTGCTCGCAACGATCGAATCGTTGATCTCCTGCTGGCGCTTTAGCTCGGCCGAGTGAATTCCATTGCTCTCGGTTGTGCCGCGTTCGATATTCTTTGCGTACTCGATCGCCGAAGGTGCTGCCACAAATCCACCGTAAACGCAGGAAACGAGCGAGTTAGCTCCGAGACGATTGGCACCGTGTATCGAGTAGTCGCACTCGCCCGCCGCAAAAAGCCCGGGAATGTTCGTCCGCTGTTCAAAGTCCACCCACAAGCCGCCCATCGAATAATGCACGCCCGGGAATATCCGCATCGGCACGTATCGCGGATCGTCGCCGACAAACATCTCGTATATCTCGAGGATCGCGCCCAGACGCTCGGTAAGGACCTCGGCCGGAATATGCGTGAGATCGAGATACACCTGGTTCTCGCCGGCGACGCCATGGCCCTCTAGGCAAATCTGAAAGATCTCACGTGTCGCGATATCGCGCGGGACGAGATTGCCGTAGGCCGGATATTTTTCCTCGAGGAAGTACCATCGCTCGTTCTCGGGAATGTCGCGTGGAGCGCGTGCGTCACCGTCCGCTTTTGGCACCCAAACACGTCCACCCTCGCCGCGAGCGGATTCGCTCATCAGGCGAAGCTTGTCTTCGCCCGGGATCGACGTCGGATGGACCTGGATAAACTCGCCGTTGGCATAGCGAGCACCTTGCTGATAACAGACCGACGTCGCGCTGCCGGTGCACGTCATCGAGTTGGTCGACTTGCCGAAGATCAGGCCCGGACCGCCGGTCGCCATGATGACCGCGTCTGCCGCGAACGACTTAAGCTCAAGCGTCTGCAGGTTCATCGCGACGAGCCCGCGACAAACCTGGTGATCGTCGAGCACAAGCGAGAGCATCTCCCAGCCCTCGTATTTGTTGACCTTGCCGCCGACTTCCCACTTACGGACCTGCTCGTCGAGCGCGTAAAGAAGCTGCTGACCGGTCGATGCACCCGAGAACGCGGTGCGGTGATGTAGCGTCCCGCCAAAACGGCGAAAGTCCATCAGACCTTCCTTCGTGCGAGAGAACGGCACACCCATTCGATCGAAGAGGTAAATGATCTCCGGCGCCATGTCGGTCATTCGCTTGACCGGAGGCTGGTTGGCTAAAAAATCGCCGCCATAGACCGTGTCGTCCATGTGTTTCGCCGGCGAGTCGCCCTCGCCCTTTGTGTTGACCGCGCCGTTGATGCCGCCCTGCGCACAGACCGAGTGCGAACGCTTTACCGGCACGACCGAGATCAGATCCACCTCGTGTCCGGCCTCCGCGATCTTCATCGCCGCCGCGAGGCCTGCGAGCCCGCCGCCAACGATCGCTATCTTTAGACCAGTAGCCATAGATTTAAAACTTCGCCGCGCCCGGCGGCGTCGCAAGCCGCGGTTCTTCACAAAGCGACCGGGGCATCAGACCGCACGGTCGTATAAATCCAAACGCCGCGTTGATCCCGACCACGCCGAGAAAGAACGCCAGTCCAAGGCATGCGTAAAGCGCGAATTTCTGAGCCTTTTCGCCGATCACAATTCCCCAATCGACCGCGAATAAAAACAACCCGTACGCGAGGTGCCACGCGGTCGCCAGCAGCCCGAGAATGTAAACGACCATCACCCACGTGAGCTGAAATTCATGCGAGACGATCGCGAACGCCTTGTCCGCATTGCCTGCCACCGGCGTCATGTTCAATCCCGGAATGAGCCCGAATCTAAAATTCAAAATGTGGAACAGCAAAAAGAAAAAAAGGTAAACGCCCGTGACCCGCTGAAAGATATAAAACCAGTTGCGTGCGTACGAATACGCGCCGGCGTTGGGCTTTGCCTCGGCCGAGATCAGAATGCCGTAGACCGAGTGGAACAGCAGCGGTAGAAAAATGCCGCCGATCTCGACAAAAAGCAGATACGGCATCTCGTGAATGCCGCCAACGTGGTCGTTAAAGACCTTCGCACCGTTTAGCGCCGTTGAATTTGTGTACAGGTGGACAAAGTAGAAAACACCAAGCGGCACGATGCCCGTCACCTGGTGCAGCTTGCGAAGCAGAAATGTCTTGCTAAAACGGACCGCCATTAGTTCGATTCGTCGTCTCTGTCGTCGTAAAGGATTAGTCCAAATATACCAGTGAGCCGCTATCGCCAAAAGGTGAAGTATCCGATTGCCAGCAGAACAACAGCGATCGGCAATGCGACGGAGACGACGTAAATAAGGGCGCTCACGACGCTCCAAAAGACGAATGACGCGATGTCACTCGCGCCCGGACGTATTTCACGTTGCTCGAGCCTGAGCTTATGACGGTATTCGCCGACCAGGGATGCGAGCATCTCGTCGTTAAATTCCGTGTCGAATAAGTTTCGCGTCGAGCGTCCCCGCATAAAGCCGCAGTAAACGCCCCGCGGATTCACGACCAGCCCTTGTGCGACGTTCATCAGGTCGAGCCACCATCCCGCCCAATAATGATGCAGACCGCCGGAACCTACCTCCCACGCCGAGATCTCGGCCTCACCCGCCCACGTTGTCGGGTACTCGGTCAGCACGTGATGCAGGTCGTGCAGCTTCACGGCTTTTACACGGCCTGCGGTATTGGGCAGCCAGATGGGCAGACGCCAGACCTTTACCTTGATCCAAAACTCGTCGTAACCGCCATCCGCACCAAAACCGCTCCGCTCGAAGTAGAGCTTGCGGGCCTCGCCCAGCGTCATGTCCGGACTGTAGATCATGCTTAACTGTCGAATTATAGACCTCTCGACTTATAAGTGAAAATGAATACGCTTGCGGGCGGGTGTTAGAAAGGCTTATATTTCTATCGTGCATATCGAAACGCTAAAAGTCTTTTGCGATCTGGTCGACCTCGAGAGCTTTTCGCTCGCGGCTGAACGCAACTTCATCACGCAATCGGCTGTCAGCCAGCAGATCCGCGCCCTTGAGGAGAAGTTCAAGCGCCGGTTACTCGAACGCATTCGCGGCCGCCGTGAGGTAAAACTCACGTCCGCCGGTGAGGTCTTTTACCGCGAGTCAAAGCACGTTCTCGACGCCTACGAGCAGCTTCAGGAAAGTCTGCGTGGCGTCGTCGGCAAGATCGGCGGCACGGTCAAGGTCGCGACCGTCTACAGCGTCGGCTTGCACGAGCTGCCGGCGAAGGTTCGCGAATTCATGACAAAGTTTCCGGCCGCGAAGATCGATCTTGAGTATCTGCGAAGCACGCGCATCGTTCGCGACGTCCTAAACGGCAGCGTGGAGCTAGGGATTCTCGCCCTGCCGGAGCCGAAGCGCGGTCTTACGATCACGCCGATGCCCGACAATCGGCTTGTGCTGATAGCGCCGCCCGACCACAAGTTCGCCAGCCGCGCGAAAGTAAAGGTTTCCGACCTGAACGGTCAGGACTTCGTCCACTTTGAACGCGACGTCCCGACCCGCAAGGCGATGGACCGCATCTTTAAGGAGAATAAGGTCGAGGTAAAAAAGGTCGCGGAATTCGACAACATCGAGACCATCAAACGTGCTGTCGAGGTCGGCTTTGGCCTCGCGATCGTCCCCGAGCCGGCCGTCACAGAAGCAAAAAAAGCCGGCACCCTCGCCGTGATCCAGTTCGCCGAAAAATACTGGACCCGCTCCGTCGGCGTCATCCATAGAAGCGACCGCAACCTGTCACTCGCAGCAAAGAAATTCGTGCAGTTGTTGGAAGCAAAGTAGGACGGACAGGCAGGTCTGCCCGATGTAATAATGGAATAAATTGCCGGGGATCGACTGACAGCGCCGCCTGTCGTACCCGTGCCGGCAACCGGCGCACTAGTGGATCGGCTGTTGAAGTACGGTTTGTTGGTCGCCGACGCCGGCGGCGGCCGCGACATACGTCATGGGTGTCGTCGGAGCCATTTCGTTGAGCGTGTAGCGGATCTTCTCGGCGAGACCCTGGGCTTCCATATAGTCGCGTCCCAGAAGGCGACGGAAACGTTTTTCGCGGTTCTCCCCTTTTAGCTCGTTGAGCATTCCACCGAGAAACGCCGTGGTGATCTCGGGTGCGAACTGCTTACCGGTATTCCTCTGCAGGTCCTCGACCACGGCATACGCCGGACGCCGGGCCTTGTAGGGCCGATCGGTCGTCATCGCGTCAAACGAATCGGCAAGATTCACGATCTTTGCGATGTACGGTATCTCACGATCGTAAAGGCCGTCGGGATAGCCGCGACCGTCGAGGCGCTCGTGATGGTATTTGGCCGCGAGCGGTACGTCCGCGTACGGATGATGGATCGGCTGCAGGATCTCGTAACCGACGCCCGGATGCTTGTTGAGTTCGGCCGACTCTTTTGCATTGATGCGGTGGGGAGCGTTGATGATCTTGCGTTCGACGGTGAGCTTGCCGACGTCGTGAAGATAGCCCGCGACGGCCGCGCCTTCGATCTCCTCAGGTCCCCAGCCAAGCTCCATCGCGATGATCTCGCTGAATTTGCCGACGCGGACCGAGTGGCCCTCGGTGTATTTGTCCTTGCAATCGATCGCGGTCGCAAAGGCCTTGACCGTATCGTGATACGTCGAGCGCATGTCGTCAAAAAGCTGACGGTTCTCGTCCGACCGCCGCTCGATCTCTGCCATCAGATTGCGCTGCGCGATGGCGACGCCGATATGCTGGCCCATGGCGCAGACGATGTCCTTGTCATGTGACGTATAAGCTTCGCCCGTCGCTTTTTCGCCGAGAAAGATCGCACCGACGATCTCGTCCCTGACGACCAGCGGCACAAAAAGCTCGAGACGCCTTTTCTCAAAGCTAACGTCATGCACCTGAAAGAACGGCAGCACCTGGGCTTGCGAAACATCGATCGGGGTAAGGCCGACGGTCAGGAATTGGCGCTCGTCCTCGGGTGTGAGATTCAGCGTCAATGGAAAGTCGTCGCCTAGGGCGCGCACCGCTAGCATATTCAGCTCGTGCGCAAAACGCGAATACCGCGCGATCCCGCCCCGCATGATCCCGATCGCACCGGATATTAAATGAAGCGACGTGCGGATCGTCTCCTGAAAGTTGTTCTTGTTGGTGATCTCCTGACCGAGCTCGGCAAGAGCACCAAAGGCGTGAATAAGCTTGTTGTCTGAGTCAGCCATGGCTATTGGATCGTTACGTGCTTGGTCAGGCCGAGCATGTGAAACAGTTCGACGGTGTTTTCATTGACATCCGAGAAGACGACCTCGGCGCCGTTCTTGGCAGCGACGTCGATAACGCCGAGCAGGATCGAGATGCCAATGCTGTTGACGATCTCGGTTCGCGAGAAATTGACGACGAGTTTGCGGTAGCCGGCATCGATCTTTCGGCGGCACTCAAATTCGATCTGCTCGCCGGTGAGCTTGTTCAAATAATCGCCCGCGAAGATCTCGGCTACCTCGCCGATAGCCGCAGTTGTAGTTTCTGTGATCACCTAAACACCGCCTGCTCTTTAATTTAGCTATGTAAGTCCGAGAGGACGCTTGAGGTATACGTGTACCACAGGTCGCGACCTTTAACAATAGATTATTTCGATTAAGCGCAATTTAAGCGGCGGGATAATGTGGAATGCGGCCAAACTCGTCGAGCAGAGGCTTTAGGTGAGCGACGGCAGCGGCGTGGGCCGCGCTGTTCGACGCGACGATGCCGTCCCAATTTTGTAGGTTGGGACGGTCGTAGCGGATCTGCCGACCGAAGAGATCGGTGAACGTCCCGCCCGCCTCCTCGATGATCACTTGCGGCGCGCAGGTGTCCCAGAGCTTGGTCCGCGGGCTGGGGTGGATGTAGATGTCGCATTCGCGGCTGGCGATCAGGGCGACCTTGAGGCCGACGGAGCCGCGGCGGCAGATGTTTTTAAAGCCAAAATGCTCGATCACGCGGCTCATTCGTTTGCTCGGATGGTTGCGGGACATCGCGAGCTTCAGGTCGGAAAGCTCCGACGTATCCGACGCCGCAAGGCGGAACGCCTCGCCGCCGTCGAGAGATTCAAAAGCTCCCTGGCCGCGAACCGCAAATGTCATGCGTTTATGCACCGGCAGGTAAACGACGCCGAGGATCGCCCGGCCCGCCTCGGCGAGGCCGATCTGCACGCCAAAGTCCCCATCCTTTTTCACAAAACCCGCGGTGCCGTCGATCGGGTCGATGATCCAGACGCGCTTTGCGGCGAGGCGGACCTCAAGGTTGTCGGCTTCCTCCTCGGAGAGAATGGCGTCGTCGGGGAATTCCGTCGTCAGGGCGTCGACGATGAGGCGGCTCGCGGCGCGGTCGGCGGCGGTGACGGGCTCGGAAAAGTTATCGGCGCCGAGCTTCTCCTCGGCGACGAAGTCGGTTTGGTAATAGTCGCAGACGAGCTTACCGGCGGCGTAGCCGAGGGCGATCGCGGTCTTTAGCTCGTGCTCCAGCATCAACTCAAATCTAGCACGCGGAGCTCTACACAAAAAAAGCGGGCCACTTTTCAGGGCCCGCGAGGTCATTATTGATGTGAGTAAAGTCTATTCGTTGATACGCCGGCTGTTGCCCGCGGCGGGCGTCGCCACAAGCTTTACCGGAACGGTTATCGTTCGACCGCCGCGATAGACCTCGAGGCTGATCGTGTCGCCGATCTGCTTTTTATCGAGGAGGCGATAAAGGTCGTCAAGATCGCCGAGCTTTTGCCCGTCGGCGGAGAGGATGATGTCGCCGATGCTGCCGTCGTTACCGATGCCTTTGAGGCCTGCGCGGTCGGCCGATCCGCCGGGCTGCGTCTGGTAAACGAGCAGGCCGCTGTCGACAGGCACGCGATAACCGCGCTGAGCAAGCTCAGAGACTGCGGGCAGCGAAGCTCCCAGCTTAGGCCTCTTGACCTCACCAAATTGCAGCAGCTGCGGGATGACACGTTTGGCGATGCTCACCGGCACGGCAAAGCCGACGCCGACCGAGCCGCCCTGCTCGCCCGAGGGCGAGAGAATTTGCGAATTGATGCCGATCATCCTGCCGTATTTATCGAGCAGCGGACCGCCCGAGTTTCCGGGGTTGATCGAGGCGTCGGTTTGAATGGCAGCATCTATCGGACGGCCGTTGCGTGCACGGATCGGACGCTGCAGGCCGGAGATGACGCCTGTCGTTAGCGTCCGGTCGAGACCGAAAGGATTACCGATCGCAAGTACCTTTTGGCCAACGACCAACTTGTCCGAATCGCCAAACGGAACGACCGGAAGTCCCGGCGGCGGCGAAGCGATCTTAATGACAGCAAGGTCCGTGTCGGGGTCACCGCCGACGAGGGTTGCGGGGTAGGTCTTGTCGCCGCCGAAGCTGACCGTAAGCTTTTGGGCTCCATCGATCACATGATAGTTGGTCAGAATGTCGCCGTTGTTATCGATCACCGAGCCCGAGCCCGTACCCTTGCCCTCTTGCGTCCCGCCCCAGAAATCCTGCTGAATGGACGTCGTGTTGATAAACGCCACGCCCGGCGAGATGGCCTTGTAGACCTCGATGCTGTTCTGCTCGTCGGTGACGACCGTCGGATCGCTGATGCCTGCCGGAGCCGCCTCAGCAAATGCCACCGTAGAATTGTCGCGCGAGCTCCAGATGCCCGTGTACGCATACAGCAAAGCCGCCGCTCCGACCGCGATCAGCGCCGACGAGAACGCGAGCAGCAACAACTGCCGCCCCGATATCTGATAAACCGAATTCCTTTTCATAACGTTATAAATCCTATTAGCCTTATGATGATGACGAAACTAGCCTAAGTTGCGTTACGAAATCAAAACGCCCCGAGTTTCCATCCCAGTCCCGTTCAATGTAAAGAATTGTTAAATTTCCGCGCTATGAGGGGACGCGTGTCTGCGTCGCTAGTTGTTGCGTTTAGCCTCCCGGTCGAGGAAAATCGAACATTATGGACGAATTCTCTGATTCTTCCGTACAAAAGGGCCTACTTGCTCCGAAACGCAAAATACTTCTCGCTATCGTCGGGTGGGCACTCTTGAATACTCTCGCTGCCCTATTCATCGAACCGCGCCTTGCTCCACAATTCGGGACGATCTTCCTTGTTATCGGAGCTATCGGTTACGGTGTCCTTATACTCGCATGGGCAAAGGCAGACAGCCATGAACGCGGAGAAGAACTCCCTTCAGGTTGGAAATTCATGCTCGTCGTCCTAGGCGGGTTCACTCTGATCGCGTACTTCTTTAAGACACGCGGCTTCGCTCGGGGATTGCTTTCGATCGCTTATATGATCGGATTTTCGGTCGTCGCATTTCTTTTCAGTACGATCGTTGCCGCAGTACTGCTAATAATTTCGGGCATGGTATTCGGCTTCCCGACGATTAACTCTTAGATCATAAGCAAGGAATTTTCCTAAATGAAGACATATAAATTACCCCGTTTCGTAGGCCTTGCCGTGGTCGTGTTATCGATAGCCGTTTGCTCAGAAGGGCAGCAGGTCGCGTCAGCGTCAGACCGCGACCGCGGTCTGGAGATGTTAACGATGGTGCGCGATGACCTAAAGGATAAATATTACGATCGATCACTTCACGGCATGGACCTTGAGGCACGGTTTAAGGCGGCAAAGGAGAAGATGAAGACGGCCACGTCGAACGGCCAGATCATGGGCATAATTGCACAGATGATGCTGGACATGGGCGACTCGCACACCTTCTTTTTGCCGCCGGCTCGCGCTAACCGAACCGAATACGGTTGGAAAGTGCAGATGTTCGGAGACCGGCCATTCGTCATCGCTGTTAAGCCAAAATCGGATGCCGAGGCAAAGGGATTGAAAGTCGGCGATGAAGTTCTCACGATCGATGGTAATGCGGTCACACGTGACAACCTCTGGACCATGCAATATTTATATTACTCACTTCGGCCTAAGCCGGGCATGAAGGTTACGGTAAGGCATCCCGACGGCAAACAAGAGGAATTGGCAATTCTCGCTAAGGTAACAGAGGGCAGAACCCTCACCCTGGTCCAAACCGGCTGGAACGGTACCAGCTATGACTCGGACGCCATTCGTGAACGCGAAAACGAAGAGCATCTGATGCGACAACGGTTCACTTCGTCAGGTAGCGATGTCTTTATCTGGAAAATGCCGGCCTTCGATCTCACCAACGATGGGGTTGACGATATGATCGACAAGGCCCGGAAATGCAAAGCGCTCATCATCGACCTGCGAGGTAACAGCGGCGGCGCAGTAACCACGCTGAACCGACTCGTCGGGAATTTGTTCGATCACGACATTAAGATCGCCGATTGGAAAGGACGCAAGAAATTTGATCCGCAAGTCGCGAAGTCGCGGGGAAAGAATTTTGACGGCAAGCTGGCCGTTCTGATCGACAACGGATCCGCCTCAGCGTCCGAGATATTTGCTCGTGTCATTCAGCTCGAAAAACGCGGCATCGTGCTCGGCGATCGCTCGTCGGGCAGTGTGATGGTCAGCATGAGGTACGACCACGAGGTCGGTTTAGATCAGGTTGCTTTTTTCGCGACGAGCGTCACCGAGGCTGACCTCATCATGACCGACGGCAAGAGTCT
>DASYKW010000198.1:0-2433 GCA_035995005.1 Pyrinomonadaceae bacterium | reverse complement strand
TGCCGAATCTCGGCCTCGTCGTCGTGGACGAAGAGCAGCGTTTTGGCGTCGGTCACAAGGAGAAGCTCAAGCAGCTCAAGAAAAAAGTCGACGTCCTTACTTTGTCGGCAACACCGATCCCGCGAACGCTCAACATGTCTTTGCTCGGGATGCGTGACCTGTCGGTGATCGAGACGCCGCCTCGCGACCGGCTGGCGATCAACACGCAGGTCGTGCAGTTCTCTGAGAGCGTAATTCGTTCGGCGATCGAGCTGGAATTGTCACGCAACGGCCAGATATTTTTCATTCACAATCGCGTCGAATCCATCGAGGCGATCGCGGCGCTTATTCAAAAGATCGTCCCAAATGCACGCATCGCGATCGGCCACGGGCAGATGAACGAGAAGCTGATGGAGGACGTCATGCTCGATTTTATCGACTACAAATACGACGTCCTGGTCGCTACGACGATCATCGAGAACGGCATCGACATCCCGCGGGCCAACACGATCATCATCAATCGTGCGGACAATTACGGCCTCTCGCAGCTCTATCAATTGCGTGGCCGCGTCGGACGCTCGAATCGCCGGGCATACGCGTATCTGTTAATACCAAGCGAGTTAGAGCTGACGCCGATCGCGCGAAGGCGGTTGAGTGCAATACGCGAATTCTCGGATCTCGGTGCGGGATTTCGGCTCGCGGCGCTCGACCTGGAGCTGCGGGGAGCCGGCAATATCCTTGGCGGACAGCAGTCCGGGCATCTTGACGCGCTTGGATTCGACCTGTACACAAAGATGCTCGAGCGGACGATCGCGGAGCTTCGCGGCGACGAGATCGCCGACGAGGTGAGCGTCTCGATCAACCTCGGCGTCGACGTCGCCATTCCAAAGGATTACATCGCCGAGGCCAGCCAACGGCTGCGGACCTACAAACGCATATCTTCGGCGGCCGACGAGAAAGCTCTCATGCAGATCCGCACCGAGGTCGAGGACCGCTACGGCCGCGTGCCGCCGTCGGTCGACAACCTCGTCCAATACGGCCGTCTGCGTCGGCTTGCTGAGTCGGTCGCGATAATGTCGATCGACAAGGCCGCGGACCAGGTCGCCATCAAGCTCGGCGAGCACGCCCGCATCGCCGCCGAAAAACTCATGCAATTCCTCGCCGATAACGAAGGCACGAGTTTCTCGCCGACCGGCATTTTGCGTGTGCCGATCACGGATGACGACCCGATAGCGGTCGCGATCCGGACGCTGGAGAATATCAGCTAGCGGCCGGCTGCAAGCGGTAAGCAAAACTTTGCGAAATACCGTTGCTTTTCTGTCAAAAACGATCGAGATCGCGTATCTGAGCCCTCATTCCCTGTTAAAACCTACCCGGATTCTTGCGTACTCTTTCCATGCCGAAACGTCTAGCCAGCGCCTGATCGTCCACACCGCCAGCCACGATCTCGGCGCAGAGGGCTCTTTTCTGTGGAGTGAATGGAGCGAACGGACGGGGCAGCGGAAGTGGACAATTGACAGCGGACAATGGACGAGCGCGGAGCGGCTCTCGGTTGTGAGTTGTCAGTTGAGAGGTTATCCCATCCTTGACACATCCGACTATCTGTGCTACATTCGTTTCGCAATGAGCAACGAACACAGTACGACGCAATTTGATTTTGAGGTATTCAGGAGCACACCGAGGCCGTGAAAGGACCGATTTAGCGTGGCAATATATTTCAGCCACCGCGAGCTGCGGATGAACCCGCGCACATTTCAGGCGATCGGCAGACCGGAGTCGGTCATTTTACTCTTCGATCCCGGCCGCCGCGTGATCGGTATCAAACCGACATTCCCGGACGATCCAGAATCCGTCCGTGTGATGGCAATGAAGGACGGCTACGCCGAGTTCATATTGACCGAGTTCCTCAACACCTACAACATACCCCTGCCCTCGTCCATCCGCTTCCTCGACGCGCACGTCCAAAACGAAACTCTAATCCTCGACCTCAACCGCACCACGCCGGTGAAAGGCTCACGGAAGAACGGTCGCACGCAAACGGAATCTCAGCCGGGGTAATTACAAAAGGCTCGTCATTCTCTTTACAGAAACATTTCATGGTGCGGCGACGTTTTCCAAATAACATTTCAAACGCAATTTACAACGACGATGTCATAACCGATCCGCGGGAAATAACGCCGGAAAGGTTGACGGCCGTCCTGCGTCGGGGCGAGGCCCGGGAATCGGCGGTGGTGATCGATGTCTTCCCGATCTTATCCCGGAAGCTCCAGTATTCGACTGTTCATCGGCTGGAAATCCGCTATCGGGACGGTCGGCCGGATGTCTCGCTTCCCCGAACGTTGTTCCTCAAACTCTGTGGTCCTCAGGGTACTGCTGCGTGTCCCGCGGATGCTTGCCGAGCGGAAGTAGATTTCTATAAAACGGCAGCGGGCGAGATCGGATGTCCTCCGCTGG
>DASYKW010000197.1:0-10614 GCA_035995005.1 Pyrinomonadaceae bacterium | reverse complement strand
GTCATCCAGGCAGACGGCGGCACGCGCTGCGCTTCCATCACCGGAGCCTACGTCGCGCTTGCTCTCGCATGCCGCAAGCTCGTAAAGCAGGGAACGATCAAGCAAAATCCGATACTCAGCGAGGTCGCCGCTATTAGCGTCGGCATCGTCGAAGGCACGCCCGTGCTCGACCTAGCGTATGCCGAGGACTCGACCGCCGAGGTCGATATGAACGTCGTCTGCACCGGCGAAGGTAAATTCATCGAGCTGCAGGGAACTGCCGAGAGAGAGCCTTTCTCACGAGAGCAGATGGATGAGATGCTGCTCTTGGCCGACAAAGGCATCAAGGAGCTTTTTGCGATCCAGCGTTATGCATTGAACGGCTGAGTAACGGAGATAGATCTTGAGCGCAAACACATCGTTTAAAGGAAAATCGGCGATCATAACGGGCGGGACGCGCGGTATTGGCAAGGCGATCGTGCTTGAGTTAGCGCGACACGGGGCTAATGTCGCTTTCAATTATTCGAAGAGTGCCGGTGAGGCCGAGGCTTTGAAGGCGGAGGTCGAGGCGCTAGGCGTGCAGGCCATCGGCGAGCAATGCGACGTTGCCAGTACCGACGCGGCCGCGGAGTTCGTCGCCAAGGTCAAGGACGTATTTGGCACGGTCGACTACCTCGTCAACAACGCCGGGATCACGCGTGATCAGTTGATCATGCGAATGAAGGAAGACGACTGGGATGCAGTGATCGATACGAACCTCAAAGGCGCGTGGAATTTCTCAAAGGCCGCGGTCCGTCCCATGATGCGTAACGAGAACGGCGGCTCGATCCTGAACATCTCCTCGATCTCCGGCGTTGTCGGGATGCTCGGTCAATCTAATTATTCGGCCTCCAAAGCCGGTATGATCGGCCTTACAAAATCCCTCGCTAAAGAGGTAGCGAGCCGCAAGATCACCGTAAACGCCCTCGCCTTGGGTCTTATCGAGACCGATATGGCGTCCGGGATGAACGAGGAATACCGCGATAAGATCCTCGCCTCGATCCCACTAGCGCGACTCGGCACGGTCGACGAGGTCGCGCAGATCGCCTGCTTTATGCTGTCGCCCGCGGCTGCGTACATCACGGGTCAGGTGATCCAGGCAGATGGCGGCGTCGCCATCTGATGTCGCTTCGATACGAGAACAACGAGCCGGATACGGCTCAGGTTGACGAAGCCGAGTCGGCGCCATCCGCGGCCTCAGATCTACCCGTCTACACCATAATTCTCATCGCCGCGATCGGAGTGGTATTCGTTGCTCAGCTTGCTGCGGGCGTCGATGCGTCGATCCTTGCGGCCGGATTCGTCAAGCCGGCGTTCATGCACGACCACGAGTACTGGCGCATCCTAACGGGCGCGACGACGCATGGCTCGATAATGCACGTTGTGATGAACTGCTATGCGTTCTACAGCTTTGGACGCATCTTCGAGATGCTCTCCAACCGAGCGCATCTCGCCATCGTGTTTTTACTCTCGGCGATCGGCGGGGGAATTTTGACCCTCGTCTTTCAGCCCGATGGAATATCGGTTGGGGCCTCTGGTGGCATCGTCGGGCTCGTCTCGTATCTCGCCGTGTATTCGTTCAAGAGACGGCAATTCATTTCCTATGAATTTCGCAAGAGCCTGCTCATTAACATCGGTTTCATCCTTGTTTTTGGGCTAGTGCTGTATAACGTGGTGGATAATTTTGGGCACATTGGCGGCCTTATCACCGGCGCGGTTTACGGTCTGATACAGATACCGACTAGTGCATATTCCGATCCGCGAGATGCGTCTGGATCGACGCAGATCGCGGGTTTTGCGGCGCTTGGGATCTATCTTGCAGGTTGTGCCTTCAGCATCCTCGCGATAATGCGGGTCGTCTAGTGGGCCGCGTACGGGTACATCAGCACGTTAATCCGCTCTCGCCGTACTACAGTCAGGCGCCGAAGCCCGTCGATCTTACGGCCGCGTTTGACGATCCGTCCAGGCCGCTTCTGCTGGACATCGGCTGTGCGCGAGGGCGGTTTCTCTTGCGAATGGCCGAGGCCGAGCCGTCGTGGAATTATCTCGGCGTTGAGATCCGCGAGCCGCTTGTTGACGAGGCGACGAGGCTGGCATCTGAAGCGAATCTAAAAAATCTACAATACGTCTTCTGCAACGCAATGTTGTGGCTTGATCGGCTTATCAGCGAGATGCCGTCGGACCTTTTGCAGATGGTGACGATCCAATTCCCCGATCCGTGGTTCAAAAAGAAGCACGCCAAACGCCGGATGGTAAACGCCGAGCTCGTCGCTGCAGTGGTCGATAGGCTGGCGCCCCGCGGTAAGATCTTCATCCAGACCGATATTGAGTCTCTAGCTGAGGAGATGTTTGAGTTGTTTCGCGCGGATGATCGGCTCGACGAAACGGCATTTACCGAGAACCCGTTTCCGATCAGGACCGAGCGGGAAAAAGCGGTTGAGGATAAAGGGTTTCTCGTCGTTCGTGGATCCTTTGAACGACAAACAGGCTAAGATTTGGTCAGGTAGACGAATTCAACATTGCCCCTATATTCCGTAGCGGAGCCAGCTATCATCAAAGGACGAAACCGCCATTTCAAAACGGTTGATTCGGCCAACTTTGCGACTGGCTTCCCCTTCAACTCCGAGTCTTGCGTATTCTCTGCGGTAGCCGTGAGTACCTTACCGACGCTACTTACGAGGACCTTAACAAATATTGACTTCATTTTCTTTGGACTCGTGCCGCTCGTCGATGGATCTCGCATGTAAGTTTCGTTGTAATCCTCAACCAATCTAGGAGTGATGTCGAGAAGTATCTCCGGTTCTGGATTTGATCGTCCTGTTTGATCCGCGAGTTTTTGAGCATAAAGAGCCCGTAATCCTGTATCACCGATGGCGGTCGCTATTGCGAGGCACTCCCGAAGGGCGGACAAGATTAGAGCCCCCTTGTTCTTCGGTAGCGTGGGCCCCATTTCTATGAAGCGTTTGTAGAGCGGTAAAGACTGTCCGAATTCCCCCTGCGCCTCGTAAAAGTCGGCTAGGGACAACAAGGCTGCGAGAGAGCGCTCGTCCGCCAGAGGAAAATTGGTGATGAGCAAATGGTAAGCACTTTCACGCAGTGCTGCGGCTTTTTCATAAGACTCTCCCCGCCCGGTCGTCTTAGGTGGAATGATCTTCGTCGCGAGTTCAATCTTTAGCGTCGCAATTTTTTCCACGCTGAGCGGAAGGTGCTGTTCGTAATAGGAAATCGCCTCCTTGTAAGAACTCTCAACCGCTTGATTCAACGAGTCGAATCTTCTCGCGGATGCTTTGAACGCTGACAAATCGATTTCATTAATATTAATGGGGACTCCTTGGGAACTCACCAAATCACTTAACCTGGCGATGTTCGTCAGAATAGACCCAATGTCCTCATGGTTTACTGGAATCCGTTCCCTCTCGGATTTAAGCTGTTCTTTCGTCAAGCTGAGTGCCTTACGATAGTTTTTTTGCTCTATAAGCTTCGTAATTTGGGTTTGGAGGCCTGCACCCGCTGGTTGAGCCACCAGCACGGATGATGTGAGGACAATGATGAAGACGAGCCACAGTCGACAAGAATTCGCGCTCATTTCCAGTTCTTCTCCTTCCTAAACCTCTTCACAATCATATCCCGCCGCAGCTTTGGCAGGCGATCGATAAAGAGCGTGCCGTTACAGTGGTCGGTCTCGTGCATAAAGGCACGTGCCGCATAGCCGGTTGCCTCTCGCTCGAACCATTCGCCTTTGAGGTCCTGGGCTCGAAGCGTGGCCTTTGCCGGGCGGATGACGACCGCCGGCACCTTACCGACTGAAAGGCAGCCCTCCTGGCTCGACTGCTCGCCTTCGGTCGCGATGATCTCCGGATTGGCTGCGACCAGCTTGATGCCCTCGCAATCCATCACGAATAGCCGCAAATTCAACCCGATCTGCGGGGCGGCGAGGCCGACGCCCTCGGCATCGTACATCGTCTCAAACATGTCCGCGCACAGCGCGTCGAGCGCCTTGTTGAATTCAACAACCGGCTGGCCCGTTTCGCCGAGCACTTTCTCGGGATATTCCGTTATCTTTCTGACCGCCATCTATCGCCGAATGATGCCGCCGCGGGACTCGCGGTGGAAGCCGCGTTTTGCGTTAAACCCCTTTTCAGCACGCGAGGTACATTCCCAGCAGACATTATTGAGCTCATTTGACCCGCTCATGTGCGTGTTATAGTGGTCTACCTCACGGTCGCATTGCGTGCATCGGACGACCGGTTTTCTTTCGGCTTGTGTATCGATCATATTCAGGTACGCGTGTAGTCTCGTTTCAAGTAGTGTAGTTTGGCCGGCAACAAATTTCTATTGGCATCGCTCTTATATTGGACGTTTCATTATCGGAATGACCTCCAGCACAGCCGAAAGTAGTACCCGCCGCACCTCGACATTCTCGTGGTGGCAGGTCCCGCTGTATGCCGGTATCTTTTTTGGCATCACTCGGCTGATGCAGACGCAGCTGAGGTCGGTTTGCACTAATTGGATCCCATTCGATTGTCCTTATTACTGGCCGGTCAGCATCTTTGAGGCGAGCTTTCCGACCGCGTTCGGGTACGCATGCGCCGGAATGGTCGTCGTCGTCTTTGCGGCGTTTCTTTGGGTCCTTGAGCGCAAACGTTTTGAACTGCGACTCGTGTGCGTCGCGGCGGTCATCCTGATCGCCGGCACAACGCTCATTCAGGGCGTGGCGGCGGGTTTTTATGCTCCGGTTGCCGGTTATCGACAGAATGATGTCTTTATCGAGTATTCGCTCGAGGGTCAGGAATATTTCCACGATGCTCTCAACGTTACCGATCCAGTAGACTTTTTTCGTCGGTACAACGAGATCCAGCCGACGCTCCACAATCACGGCCACACCCATCCGCCAGGAGCGATACTTACCTATTATTTCCTGACAAAGCTGCTGCGTGATCCGGCCTTCATGTCGCTCGCAATAATGATCATCGCGACGCTGGGAACGATCTACTTCTTTTACAAGCTTTGCAGGACGGGTCTGAGTGAGAGCACCGCACGGTACATGGCCTTTTTGCTCGCCCTGCTGCCCGCGATCCAGATCTACTACCTCGCTACACTCGATGCTCTCGTGGCCGCGCTGTTGACTGGTGTCGTCTATTGGTTTTGCTTTGGCACGCGGAGGCGGCACGTTGCGGGAGCCCTCGTTCTCTTGACCACATCGTTCCTCCTGACATTCGTCAGCCTTTTCATCGTTCCCGTACTGATCGCCTTTGAGGTGATCACAAAGCGCAGCCTCAAGCGAAGCGCGATCGTGATCGGCGGCATGATCGCGATATACGCGGTTCTGTATTTAACGACAGGCTATGATGCGTGGCACGCGTTTCGGGAGGCGTCACACTACGAGAATCCAAACGGTCCTATGCCGTTAGTCGATACAGCGAATTACCTATTTACACGTCTCGAGGACATCGCGGAGCTCCTATTTTTCCTCGGCCCATTTCTTCTCTTGCTGGTCGTTCGCGGGTTTCGCGGCGTAAAGTTCTCAGCACTGCGCGAGCGACCGCTTTTGCTGCTGACGCTTCTTAGCATTGTGTCGCTTTTGGGAATGTTCCTTGTCGGAGCTTTTCGAACGGGCGAGACAGCACGGGCCTGTGCGTTCCTATACGTTTACCTGTTATTTCCGGTGGGCCACTATCTGGAAGATTCCGGGATAGGTGCATACGGTCGACTGCAGCTTGCGTCTCTCGTTTTTCTGCAATCGGTCGGTATGCAGATCATCGGCAATTATCACTGGTGAGGCTGGTCCAGGGCGTAAACCTTGGATTTGCCGCTCACAAAAACTATTCGGTAGGGATAATCGCTCTCTGTTACCAAGTATTTTGCATTACGCCCTTCAGCGATCTTGCTGATCTGCTCCGTCGTGAGTGCATGGTAAAACTTTGGCCTCTGGTCGTTCTGCCGGTCCGTTTTGTTCTCAACCGATTCGCCGCTCAAGGTCTCCACACGCTCGCGCCATTCGCCGAGGTCGACGTACGTCGGAAAAACGGCGCTCGCGACCTGAGCTCGATGCGAGAGATACCAGAAGTCCGGTCGCCACGGCGGGGCGATCACGACAGTTCCGTTAGGCGTGTTCTCGCCAACCCAGGCAAAACTCTTCGCTGTGTCACTCATCTCGGCGTTCCAGGACCGATAAGTTTCTCTTACCTGTTCGATCCCTGAGGTGAGCGGGCTCTGCCACATCAACAGACACAGCAGACCGATCGCTGCGACCGGTTTCATCGCCGCCGAAAAGAGACCACGCCGATACGCCTCGGCAAACGTAAGCAAGAAAAACAGCGGAACAAAAACCGGGAACAGCCGCATCGGCATAAAACGCAGCAGTTCATATTGCTCAAAGCCGCGCAGAACGAGACCGGCGGTAAAAAATAGACCCAGGGACGTTAGAAACGCCGGCAGGAACTTGCGCCGGTTCGCCCCGGCACCTGTGTAATAAAACAACAGGCAAAACCCGAGCTGGAGATAGACAAGACATATGCTGTTCCGCGACCACGAAAAGGGGTCGAAAAGCTGCGGAAATCTGGCAAGCTCGATAAATTTCCAATCGTCCAGGGACGCGGTTCTTGTGACTTCCGACAATAATGGAATGAGTCCCGGAAGTGCGAAAACGGCCGTTAGCGCGCCGATCTTCAGCAGTTTGGGCAGCTCCCATCGACAGAAAAGAAGTGCCAATCCTGTCGCCAAGATCCCCCACATTCCTACCGCGGGATGAAAACTAAAGGTCAGGCCCAGCAGAACGGCCGGATACACGACCTTGTCGCGAGCAAAGCCCTCGAGAGCAAAGAGCAGGAAGATATATGCCACGCACTTCGCCTCGAAGGTGCCAAAGATCCACTCCTTTGCGACGACCGACTGCCCCTGACAGAGCCACAAA
Source organism: Pyrinomonadaceae bacterium (assembly GCA_035995005.1). GTDB lineage: Bacteria > Acidobacteriota > Blastocatellia > Pyrinomonadales > Pyrinomonadaceae > OLB17. Next base: position 3,683 of record DASYKW010000197.1, on the reverse strand, counting down.
AAGATCGAGGCCGTCGCCATCCAGAGAGGGATCTCCCACCGTCTTGCAAGGCGCATCACGGCGTATAGCAGCACCGACCAACAAAATATTCGGCCGCCCCAGCTGATAACCTCGATGGAAAAGAAGTAAGTGAAGAGGCCAAAAAGATGATTGAAAACCCAGTGCTCGCTCGCCGGAACGGCAAAGGACGCGTCGTTCAAAAGAAAGTCCGGGTTGAAGGTCCTTACCAGCCGCAGCAGGTAAATGTACTCGTTCTCGAACGGGGGCTTTTTACCGACAAAGGCCACGACCGCGACAAAGAGCACCGCAAAATGGAGCAGAAAGCTGTCTTTGATCCTGTTGAGGTTTGAGGCTGTACTCATCGCCCTTGAATGACGCCGCGAACGTTTTATTTGCTTCCGGTCAGATCGTATACGACATATCGATCGGTCACCGCAAGCGTCGGATAAGACTCCTCAAGAGCAGCCTCGAATCCCGGCTTCTCCCGCACATATGCCTTTTCAGCTACAAAGTATCGGATACCTTTTGAGCGAAATTCGTTAAGTTTCTGAATAGACTGGTCCTCGACGCAAATGTTCCACCCTTTCTTATCGAGCCAGTAGAACATGTAAGAGGCGTTGTACGCTACATAGTAACCCCTTGGATCAAAGCAGTGACCGCCTGAGACGAGTATCGGACCGTCCGCCGTGATGAACGGCTTTGCCTGCTCGGCAAAGGTATCCGCGGCATTTGGGGAGCGATGAGCGATGAAATTAGCGCGCACCGTCCTTGCCTCGACGACGAGCGACGCCAGAATTGCACCGATCACGACAAAGATCACGCCGACGAGTAACAAGTTTGCGGGCAGACTCCGCCGGCTGTAAGCATCGGTGAATTCGTGTGCAAAGTCCCAGAGTTTCTTGATGGCGAATCCAAAGAGTAATGCTACCGGTGCGATGCTGAATACGTGATAGTACGCAGCCCAATCCTCGGAGGCTGTCCTTGCGGCGACGAGGTAAAAAACGAATATCGACGCGAGCCACAGCATCGCATGCCGGGCCGTCTCCTCGCGATAGCCTCGCCAGATAGCGAAAGCCCCGACCACCACGCCGAACACCAGCCACACATAGGTCAACTCGATGCTGAATATTCCCTTGATAAATCCTGTGTCGGTAAAAAAATCCCAGCCGATCCAGTGGTATTCGTTGGAGACGCCGAGCGAATTGCCGTATTCAAGCCAGAGATTCTTTGCATGAAAATACCACAGCATCGAGGGCATTAACGCGCCGATCCCAAATATCCAAACGCGAGCCTGCGTGACTACACGCCAGCCAAATTTCTGGAGCAGCAGCACACCAAAAAAAAGTCCGATGTGCGCCGCCGGGGCCTTACTAAGCAGAGTAAGCGCCGTTGCGATAGTCGCGGCCCAGCAGTAGAGTGCGTGATCCGTCCTGATCCACTTGATAAAAAAATAAACCGATGCAAGGTACGTCAGCACCATCATTCCCTCGGGCTGAATGGAGGTCGCCATCCCGACCATCAGCGGGTTGAGGGCAAAAAATGCGAATGCGACGGTCGATGCAAAGACGGTCAGATACTCGCGAGCGATCTTGAAGAAAAAGAACATCGCGCCCAGCGAGAACAAGAATGCCCATACTCGCCCGATCTGATCGTGCTCGCCAAAGACCTCGTAGGTCAACGCCGTGAGCCATGGATAGAGCGGCAGCTCCATCTCGGCAAAGCCGGGCCCGTCGCCGCGCCAGTCGATGCGGGGATAGAGCGGGTTCATTCCCTCTCGAACAAAGTTGCGTGATATTGCTCCGAGGTCGCATTCACGCCATGATGGCTGGTTGATCGGACGGAATACGTCGGCGAATCGCAGTCCTGCGGCCGCAAGAAAGAGCACCACGATGAGGATGTGCTGTCGTGTCATTTATTCGTGGAACAGTTTCGGGAGATAAATGACAAAGCCTGCCGTCGTTATCCACAGCAGGAGATTGAGCATCGTCGGTCGATCCCGAAACAGGATCTGTACCGGATCGCCGCCGGCCTCGCGCCGGTGAATAAGAAAGAGATATCTAAACACCCCGTAAACCACGAAAGGGATAGTCACCAACATCCCTCGCGACCCGACGCGGGCGACCGTGTCGTCGGCCTTTGTGTAGAGAGCGTACGTCAGTACGGCCGCACCGGCGCAGATGTTCATGATCGCGTCGAGAAAACCGATCGAGTAGTCGCCCAGGCTCGGGCGATGGTTCCCGGCCGCGTCCTCGAGGAGCGTTAGCTCATGTCTGCGTTTCCCAAACCCGATCAACAACGCGACCATTGACGTGCACAGAACAAGCCATTCTGAAGCGACGACATTCAGCAATACAGCACCAGAGACGGCACGCAGCACAAAGCCGCTCGCGATCAGGATAACGTCGAGGATGACGATGTTCTTGAGTGTTAGCGAATACGCTAGGCACGTCGCCACATAGATCGCCACAACCCCGGCAAATGCCGGATTGAGCAGCCACGCGCCGACGCCCGCGAGCATAAACAATGTGACCGACGCAACACGGGCAAGATTTAGATTGAGCTGGCCTGACGCGATCGGACGGTTTCGCTTCGTCGGATGTTCGCGGTCCTGCCGGAGATCGCAGAGATCGTTAAAAAGATAGACACCGCTCGCCGCCGCGCAAAAGACCGCAAAGCCCGCCACCGTGATCCAGATATTCGCCGCGTCCGTCAGCGACCTTGAAAATATGAGACTCGAGAAAACGAGAAGATTTTTCGACCACTCTTGCGGGCGCATTGTAACGATAAGGCCGCGAAGATTGCGGCCTATCACCCAGATCAGCGGCTCATTGACTTCGAGAACTTTCAAAGCATGACCTCGCTTTGCGCGCCGGCTACCGCGACCGAACGCCGCACGGCTGCCGCGTGCTCGCCGACGTTTACAACCTCGAACTTATTTGCGTACTGCGACAAGACGTCGTTGAGAATGTCGAGCTTCGTTTCGACAGGCATCGACATGCCGGGAAAGAATTTCAACTCGTCCGCGTCCGTTCCGCTCATGAAATCCAGCGGGTGAAGGAGCAGCGATGGCTGAACGCCCGCAATCCTGCACGCGGCAAGCGCCGACCGCCAGTAGGCCATCGCCAGACCTCGGGAAAAGGTTGAGAGATATATCAAATAGCTGACGTGTATCGGCGTTTTGACTCCCGGGAATGTCGTCACCGGTAGCTCTACGAGCGACCTGCCGCCAGCCTCGACCATATGCGGTTTTATCGTCGCAAAGCCATCCGAAAATTTACCAAAAAGCTTCTTACGCTTTTCGCGTTCTTCATCGCTCATCTCCGGCGATTTGAAGAAATAGTACGCACGTGCGAGCGGAGCGATATACGTCGGCAAGGTCGAGCAGTCGTAGTCGTATCCACGCTCGGCGAGGACGTCGAGGACCATCGGCGTCAGACTAAAGCCCGGACCCCGAAAACCTACCGGGCGCCGCGACGTCGCAGTCTGGATCGCATCTTCTGCCTTTTCAAGCTCCTCGACCAGTTCGTCCTTCGAATACAGATGCAGCCATGGCTCATGATTAAAGCTGTGGTTGCCGATCTCGTGCCCGGCGTCGGCGATCGATCGCAGGGCTTGCGTGTTCTTATCGAGAGCCGCGTCCTGTCCGACGATAAAAAATGTGATCTTGAGGTCGCGTTCCTTTA
>DASYKW010000196.1:0-8863 GCA_035995005.1 Pyrinomonadaceae bacterium | reverse complement strand
CAGGCCTACGCCGCTTTCTCCACGGCTTCTATCCCAGCGCCCATGGAAAGATGCTTCACATTTATATCCGCTGTGTGGAGACGCGGATCACGAGCAAGATCATTCGGATCTATTAGACAAATGAGAGCCGGGCGGGGGCCCGACTCTGACAGTTCGTTATACGACGATCAATACTTGGTTGGCTCGCCGACAACGAGATTGTTGGTAACGCGGAAGACGCCGGGGATCGTATTTGCCAGGATGTTCATCATGTCGCTGTCGCCCTTTCGGGACACGAATCCCTCGAGCGTGATGCGGCCGTTCTCGACGATGATGTGGACGTCCGGATTAGGATATCCAAAATACTGCGCCGGGCCCCGGTTCGTAAATTCTCTAAGAGCAGCTCGACGGATCTGATCGTCAAAGGACGACGCAGGCAACATATCGAGGTTGTTCACGACCTTCGTGACGCCCGGAATACGCTTGACCGCACGTTCTGCTTCGTCGACCGTGCCGAGCGAGTTGATCTTGCCGTTCAGCGTCACCGTCCCGCCGTTAACCTGCCAGGTTATGTAGTCAAAGGTGTTGTAACGGGTCAGCCCGCGAACCTTGTGATAGACCTGTTCGTCGATCGAACGCGAGTCTTTTCGGCTGTCCGCGAAGCTCTGCGCTCCCGCCGACGTCGTAAAAATGCCTAAAAATGCGATGGAAACTACAAAAAGTGTTCTTAGCGTTCTCATATTATTGCTCCTCCCTCTCGCGAGAGGTTCATCTTTCTCTAACAATGATTAGACGAATTTCGGTGCCTTTTCGGTGCCCGAAATCGTACTAAAAAGTAAAGTTTTGTATGCCTATTTAAGTTGGCGAAGCGCCTCGTAAAGCACTATGCCGACGGCGGTTGCGAGGTTTAAACTGCGGACGCCCGGATTCGGCATTGGGATGGTCAGGCAGCGTTCGGTATTGGCGGCGAGGACCGTCTCCGGCAGGCCGCGGGTCTCGGGGCCGAAGACGAGACAATCGGCCTCGGAGAACTCCCATTCGTAATAAGGACGTGTTGCCTTGGTGGTCAGGTAAACGAATCCGGATCCCGGAAGCTCCGAGTAAAGGCCGTCGAGATCGATGTGCCGACGCAGTCTTACGTGCTCCCAGTAATCGAGTCCGGAGCGCTTCAGTTCGCGATCGTCCATTCTGAATCCGGTCACACCAACAATATGCAATTCGGTGTTTGTGGCGGCACAGAGGCGGGCAATGTTGCCGGTATTTGGCGGGATCTCGGGCTCGTAAAGTGCAACGTGCATGACATCAATAACATAGCCTGGAGCGGTGATAAACGCCCAATTCATACATCTTTTTCGCCCTCCGACTCATCAATCTCATACGCTCAGGCAAAGCCGCCGATGGCTTTGCGGTTCTGTCGGCGCCATATGCTACAATCCGCCTTTGTGTTAGCTTTCACCCGCTTAATGAGGATCTTGTCGCCGCTGCGTCTGGCCGTCATCGCTGCCGTTGTTTTTCTCGGTCTATCGGCCGCGCACGTCGGTCGCGCACAGGCAGTCTCGGGCGGCGTGAAGCCGGTCCCAAAGGCCACGCCGACGCCGACGGCCGTCATACCCGCAAAGATCGACCTTAAGAATCTCAACGTTGCTCAGCTTGCCGAGATAACGATCGCCGCTTACGGCATCCGTCAGAGGCTCGATCAGGTAAGAAAGACGACCTTTGAGCGCGGCACGACAAGCTATGCGGGGCCTGACGGAAAACCGGAGCAGGCGAATTACCAGCGGTTTGTCATTCGCGGTGCCTCGCTTGGTAAGGAACGCATTCGCCTCGATCAGGAGTTTCCCAACGCCCGTTATTCGCTCATCTTCTCGGACGGCGCCGTCTCCGGCATGTACAACAACACCGTGTTTACGCCGCGCGACGACGTCTCCAAACGTTTTGAAAATCAGATCGTCCACGGTATCGAGGCCCTGTTGAGATATCAAGAGAATGAGTCGAAGCTCGACCTGCAACCTCGCGAAAAGATCATGGGCGTCGATTACTACGTTCTCGATCTAACCGATAAGCAGGAGCGGAAGACACGATTCTATATAAGTGCAAAATACTTTCGGGTAATGATACTCACGTACGAGGACGGCGGCGTCCGGTATCGGCGCAAATTCTACGATTACAATTCGGCACAAGGCACACTCGTGCCTTTTAGGACAGTTCTCTGGGCGGATGATAAGCAGGTCGAGGAGAGCGAGATCGGCACCATCACATTTGGTCAAAAGGTCGACGAGGGACTATTTAGTCTGAGCTAGATCTTACGTATTAATTGAAAAGAAAAGCCGCGACCGCTCGCGGCTTTTCTTTTTTGCAACTTTACCGCTACTCGACGGTGCAAGGTGTATCTTCCCGATACCTTTACAGGAGATAACAACAAAAATGATCCAAACCAGATCCGCTAAGATCGCTTGCGTAGCGGTCTCCCTCGTCCTCGCTTTCGGCCTGAGTGCTTTTGCGCAGCAGGCGGCCGTTCCCGACACCAATTACGACGTCACGCTCCAGCTCATCATTGGCTCGAATGAGCCCGGTGCCAAATCGGACGTTCCCGCCAACCTTAATCCGATCACGAGCCAGATAAAATCGAATTTCAATTTTTCCGGTTACAAGCTGGCGAGTACCTTCGTGGGCAGGATAGCCAACCACGGGTATTTTGAATACGAGAGCGTCACAACCATCGATGGCAAAGACATCAGCAGCGCCGTGCCGACCTTTCTCGACTGGTCGTTAAAAGATCTGCAGCCGAATGCCAATTCCAAGGAGCTGCAAGCACAGGCATTTCGATTCGGAGCACGAGTTCCGGTCGCCGTCGGTGACGCGACCAAAGGACAGGGCATAAATTATGAGCGTATGGGCATATCGCTAACGCGCGTCGGTCTCAACGAGAACGTACCGACGCTGATCGGCACGCTTCACCTGCCAGGAACGAGCGGGACCATCTTTCTAGTGATGACTATCAGAAACGCTACGAACTAATCCATTCCAGTGTTTTCGCAACAACCGCCCTCCTCAGGCGTGGTGGATAGAGCGGAATACGGTTTTGTTTTTAGCCGTATTCTGCTCTAAATAGTATGGATGTATGGCGTACGACTTCACCGCAAAGGTGCTCAAGGAGGCAAAGCCTAACCGCATGCCTGAGCCAAAGGTGTCGGACCACGACCTTATACAGGCGACGCGAAACGGCGACGAGGCCGCTTTCGCCGAGATAATCGGTCGTTATCGAAACGCGATAACGAATTATCTCTACCGATTTTTGAATGATTACGAAGAGGCGGTCGATCTCGCGCAGGAGACATTCGTAAGAGTGTATTTCGCACTCGATCGGTATCACACGGAGTTTGCCTTTTCGACATATATCTATCGCATCGCTACCAACCTCGCGATCAGCGAGCTGCGTCGACGAAAGCGAAGAAGAGTGTTATCGCTCACCGGGCTGTTTCAAACCGAGGAGGACAGCGATATCGAGTTTCAGCCGGCCGACGTGCGGCGGCTGCAGGACGTCGAGCTGGTCGAGGATGAGCAAAGCCGCGTGATCGCAAAGGCGATAGCATCGCTGCCCGAGAAGTATCGCGTAGCGGTCGTACTGAGAGATGTCGAGGGACGCTCGTACGAGGAGATCGCAGAGATAATGGAACTCGGTCTCGGCACGACAAAATCCCGCATCAGCCGTGGGCGAGGGATACTGAAAGACAAGTTGGAAAGTTATTTTTGATGGACGTTAACGACAACAAGATTGACCGCGACGAACAACGCATTGCCGAGCTTGTCGGCTCGCTAAAGCGTGTCGAGGCGCCGGGCGACTTTGAAACTCGCGTGCGTGCGAGGATCGCCTCAGCCGATAAAGGCGAGCACGGAGCCTGGACGCCGTTTCTGATTGCACGCATCGCGGTGCCTGCCGTTTTGCTTATAGCGATAGGCGGATATTTTGGATTCTACGCGCTGCGTTCGAACCGTGTAGATACCTCGACGCAAGCGACGGCGATCGAGGAGCCGGCCGTTATTACCGGCACAAACATGACCGACACCGCTGCGCCGCTCACGCCTACGGCAGCTAACCCTCAGGCGACGAATACGCTTGCACAGACGATTCCCTCGACGGATAAGCGCCCGTTGAGCGTTGGCAGCAAGAATTCCAACATTGGCGGCGGCTCGATCGATCAGGCCAGCAAAGGCTCGACTGCGATCTTCCCGCGAGGTTTGGATCCCAATGCCGGTGTCCCGATCGCCTCGGTTCTCGAAATGATCGGTGTCGATGCCAAGTGGGACGGTCGCAGCTGGCGTGTGAATTCGGTCGCGGCAGGAAATGTAGGCGAGCGGTCGGGCATCAAGGCCGGTGATGTGATCGAGGCTGTAAATGACAGACGCGTCGATGCGAAGACCGTATTCGTCGGCAGCTTTACGAGTCGGTCACTGCTTGTGCGCCGAGACGGCAAGCCGATCGAGTTGACGTTCAAACCCTAGGGCTTATCCTCACCAACCTTCGCTCCCTTAACCTCAGTCTCAAACTTGTGATAGTCGTAGGACGTGATCAATTGATTGATGTTCAGGCCTTTGAATAGCAGCACTCGAACGGCGAAGTTTATATCCATCTGCGACGGCAGCCAGATCTCGTCATTGACGCGTTCCTTCTCCAATGTGAATGCCGCGCCTTTGCTGATCTTTGCAAGCACGCCGCCGCCGACCTTGTAGCTGTCGTAAAGCACGGCCTGAAGACGGGCGACCTGCTTGTCCTTCTCATCGATCCACATCACACCAGCTGTCTTGCCGAAAAGCTTTAGCTGACTGCGCGCGCTGCTCAAGTCAAAGTCCGGGTTTGGCTCGAAGTCGAATACTACGCAATCGCGGCCGCGAAATCGCTCGCGCCGCGGATTTAACAACTTTGACGCGCGAAGCATCTCGGCGATCGAGATGCGGCGACTGTCCTGAGACGGGGCTCCGCTCGACTCTTGCTTACCGAGGCGAGATTCATTTTTTGCGATCCGTTTCTCGATCTCCTCGACCTGCTTGGCCGCGTCTTTATCTTCTTTGGCCTGCTCGTCAGCCGTGAGCGGCTTGCCGTCCTTCTCGATCACCCTCGTGATTCGAAAGCCTTTATAGAACGACAGCTGGACAGTCTCGGACTCGGTCTCGCGAAGCTGTCCGTCCTTCCCAAGCTCGCGGGTCGAGGTCTTTTGCGTGTACGAATATGTGTCGAGGATCGAGTCGAGCCGGTCCTCATTGGCCTGCAGGTCCTTGAAAAGTGACTGGATGTCCGGCAGCGGTGCCTTTCTGTCGACGGGATAATCGAAATCGGAACGAGGGATGGTCTGGTTTGTTTTTACGTCGTTGAACGCGATCTCGTAGACCTCATCGCGATTTAATACTCGCATCGAGAACGCCTGCTTTACTCCGTCCACGTCGCGGTAGTCGCCGTACTCGCAGATGCCGACGTGATCGCCTTGTCGTATCTCATCGCGGACCAAGAGGCTTGTCGCGGCGTCAAAATACATCTTGATCGTGGTGCCTTTTTGGGTCGTGAGCAACACGCCGTTGGAGGGTTTGCCATCGATCGTCATTTGGCCGGCGGGGGTGACCTTCGACTTGTCGGTCTTATAGTTGAGCCAAAGACTGTTGCGAAACGCGGCCTTCGCCTGCTGGTCGGTGCTCGCCATCCCGGTCAATGTTTCGACACCGTCGCGCGAATTCCTCGACCAGCCCGAGCGCCCGTTGAATGCTCCCTCTGTCTCAAACCCGTCGAGGTCAAAGCCGACCTTGAAAAGATTTGGCTGCGCGGTCTCGTAGAGGTACTTACCATGAGCGCCATCAGACTTGCGCGTGATCATGCCCGTCTTTCTGACAGATCGAACGGCCTTGAGAGCCTTGCTTCCGCCAAGGGCTTTCTCGGCCTGCTTTAGGATGTTCGATGTCGACTGCGACAGACCGACGACCGCGGACGCAAGTAGCAAAATGGTCGAGAGAACAAGCTTCATAAACCGCTGTTGTCGGGTATTATTATCAGGAGAGTCAATCGAGAGCATACACCCTTTTTTATAAGGTTTTCACTATGAGAAAGCTGGTCGCCCTACTTCTTTTTTCGCTGGCCGTACTTGGCTCGGCGATCTCAGCATCAGCGCAGTCGGCCGATATCGTTATTCGAAATGCGAATATCCACACGATGGATGCACGAAGGCCCGCTGCACGTTCGATAGCGATGTTGAACGGCCGCATCGTCGCCATAGGCTCGGACGCTGAGACCAAGGGCTGGATCGGGAAGTCTACCCGTGTGATCGACGGCGGTGGGCGGCTCGTAATGCCGGGCTTTAACGACGCTCATGTACATTTTTCCGATACAGGTGCTCAACTCTCGCGAGTCGATCTGCGTTCGTCGAAGTCACCCGAAGAGTTCGTCCAGCGCCTAAAAGCGTTCATCGCGACCCAGCCAAAGGGCCGGTGGATACTTGGCGGCCGTTGGGATCATGAGAATTGGACGCCTGCAAATCTGCCTACCGCGGCTCTTATCGACGCGATCTCGCCGGACAATCCTGTCTTCGTGACCCGGCTCGACGGCCACCAGGCTGTTGCGAACAGCCTTGCGATGAGGCTCGCGGGTGTGGATCGGAACACGAAGGATGTTCCCGGCGGCGTTATCATACGCGACGCTAACGGAGATCCGACCGGGAACTTTAAGGATGCCGCCGAGGAACTTATCGGCCGTATCATTCCCGAACGGACGTACGAAGAGGAGCTGGAATATGCCCAGGCGGCCTCGGATTGGGCAGCTCACTTTGGTGTGACGAGCGTTCAGAGCATGGAAGAGGGCACCTACATGGGAGCCTATCAAGAGCTCCAGCGTCGCGGCACTCTGAAGACTCGCATATACGGGTGCACGCCGCTGGCGGACTACAAACGCTGGGCCAATACGGGCGTTCATTACGCATTCGGCAATCGCTTCGTGCGTGTCGGATGTCTTAAAGGGTATGCGGACGGCAGTTTGGGCTCGACGACGGCGTGGTTCTTTGAGCCTTACCTCGATTCGCCAAACACGAGCGGCGTGCCGCGTGCCGAGGTCACCGGCAACATGAAGGACAACATCGTCGCGGCCGACAAGGCCGGGCTGCAGGTGATGATCCACGCCATCGGTGATCGAGCGAATGCCACGATACTCGACTTTTACGACAACGTTGCAAAGGTGAATGGTCCCCGCGACCGCCGCTATCGCATCGAGCATTCACAGCATTTGCGCGCTCAGGACATTCCGCGTTTTGGAGCCTTGAATGTCGTCGCCTCAATGCAGCCAATACATCTGGCCGACGATGGACGCTGGGCCGGTAAGCGTCTTGACGAAAAGCGTCTCAAAGGCACCTACGCCTTTCGCACGCTGCTCGATACTGGCGCCCATCTTGCATTCGGGACGGACTCGCCCGTCGCGTCGCTCAATCCGCTCCTCGGCATCGCCGCTGCCGTGACCCGCCAGACCGCCGACGGCAAAAATCCCAACGGCTGGATCCCCGAGCAAAAGATCACCGTCGACGAGGCCGTCCGCTGCTACACGCTCGGCTCGGCCTATGCCGAATTTCAGGAAGACGCAAAAGGCATCCTCGAGGTCGGCAAATACGCCGATATGATCATCGTCTCGGACGATATCTTCACGATCAACCCGCTAAAGATCGCCGAGGCGAAGGTCGTGCTGACCGTCGTGGACGGTAAGGTCGTCTTTGAATCACCCAGGATGTAGGCTCCTTACCAGACTGCACGATAGCGTACCGTAAGGTACTATACGTTCATAACCCCTTTGACTGCAGCAGTTAGATAGTCAGACCTGCCGAATTTTCGTATTTTCTCCAAAAATTTGAAGACTCATTTTGGAAGGGCCTCAAGCTGAACGTCTCAAGTCCTTAAAACTCAGCGAGTTTCATTTTTTGGAACGGTTTTTGCCCTAGTAGATCCCGTAGCGAAGCATTGATTTTTGTAAGAGTACTTCGAGACAGATTTATTTTATTTCTCCTCTCCGATCTCTCAAAGATCAAAAGCTTTTAAGGTGGCTGCGCTAGACGCGAAGGACCTCTGTTCTTCGAGAACGAGTTGTGTAGCTACCGCGCGAACTATCACCCGGCGCCGGATGACGGATGTCGGATGACGGACTTGAAATACTTTTTATCTTTTCAAGGGGAAGAAATGAGACTTAATACAGATACTAAAACAGGATCGCAATGGCGAGATGCGGCGCGCAGAAGCGTTGGCATTCTCGCGATAGCGATCATCTCGCTGGCCTTTGCAGCAAATGGCTTTGCCCAAGCGGTCTCGGGCGTGACCGGGATCATCGTTGACTCTGTTGGCTCGGTCGTACCGGGCGCGACAGTTGTACTGACTGATACCAAGACGTCAAGAGAATTGACGACTAAAACTAACGGCGACGGCGCCTATACCTTTCAGAACGTTGCGCCCGGCGATGGATATAAGATCTCCATTACGCAAACCGGGTTTCAGACGCTTACGATCTCTGACGTCACTCTCGGCGTCGGAAAGACGGAGACCTATAACGCGACCCTTCCGGCCGGCAACGTGTCCGCGACAGTAGACGTGACCGCTACTGGTAACGGCGACACGCTTAATACCACGGATGCCAGCTTGGGTAATGTTATCGACACTCGGCAGTTGCGAGAGCTGCCCATCCAGATCCGTAACTCGCCCGCAGCTCTCATCGGCCTGCAGCCCGGTGTTATCGGCAACAATGTCGGAACGGGATCCACGAATCGCGTGGGTTCGGTAACCGGCTCGAGGGCAGATCAGGGCAACATTACCGTCGATGGCATCGACGCGAATGACCAGGCGACGGGCCAGGCGTTCTCGACCGTCGGCAACG
>DASYKW010000195.1:0-2301 GCA_035995005.1 Pyrinomonadaceae bacterium | reverse complement strand
GTGATCGAGATGAACCCCGACGGTTCGCAGCAACGCGAATTCGCCCGAGGCCTGCGTAATGCCGTCGGTTTAAGATGGATCGGCGATACACTCTTTGCGTCAGATCAAGGCTCGGACCATCTTGGCCTGCAAAAACCCGACGAGACCTTTTATGTATTAAAAGACGGGGCGGATTACGGCTGGCCATATTGCCATTCGTCAAATGGCCGCATCTTTGCCGATCCCAAGTTCAAGCGGCCTCAAGGGTGCCGCGCGACGGCCGTGCCGTATGCGTTCTTTCCGTCACATTCGTCGGCGCTCGGTTTTGACTACTTTGCCGCCGATTCCCCGGCACCGATCCGCGATTCCTTTCTCGTTTCCCTCCATGGCTCTACGGACAAGAGCGTTGGCCACGGTTATAAGATCGTAATTATGCGAAAGGGACAAAAGCTGCAAGACCTCATAACAGGCTTTCTCGCCCATGGCGTCGTAACCGGCCGGCCGTGCGACATTATGAAGTTGGACGCCAACTCCTTTCTCTTCACCGACGATAACAAGGGGATCGTTTATCTCGTAAGACGAAGGGGTAACTAGCATCTGTAACGGTGCGTGTTACGATATTTATTTGGCGAATCGCGCGATGAATATTGGAATTACAGTCTATCCAACCTATGGCGGCAGCGGCATTGTCGGCTCGGAATTGGGCCGCGATCTCGCTGACCGCGGGCATAACGTGCACTTTATCTCATCGTTCCTGCCGACACGACTGACCGAGCTAAGTGAGCGCATTCATTTTCACGAGGTGGAGATGATGTCTTATCCGCTGTTTGAGCACCAGCCGTACGACCTTGCCCTCGCGACAAAGATGGCCACGGTCGCCCGTGCCGAGAAGCTGGACCTTTTTCACGTGCATTACGCGATCCCGCATTCCATCTCGGCGATACTCGCCCGCGAGTCGATCAAGCAAAAGCGTTATGTCCCGGTCATTACGACGTTGCACGGTACCGACATCACGCTTGTCGGCGCCGACAGATCCTATCTGCCGATCACTCGGTACGGTTTGCAGCAATCGGACGGTGTAACGGCCGTCTCAAAGTTTTTGAAGCAGGCGACGATCGAGACGTTCGATTTTGACGAGATCGAGGTCATCCCAAATTTTATTTGCGGTAACCATTACAAAAGGCTCACTGACTCTCCCCTTAAGAGCGAACTCGCCCCGAATGACGAGCGTTTGCTTGTCCACGTTTCGAATTTTCGTCCGGTAAAACGCCCGGTGGACTGCGTCGAGATCCTCGCAAAGGTCCGCGAAACAGGGATCGATGCGCGGCTCGTTATGGTCGGCGACGGGCCAGAGCGTTCGGCGGTAACCTATCGTGCGGAACAGCTTGGCCTCAACGGCAGCGTTGTCTTTGTCGGCAAGCAGGCCAATATTGCCGACTACATGGGCATCGCAGATGTGTTCCTTTTGCCGTCCGAGCTGGAGTCATTTGGTCTCGCTGCGCTCGAGGCCCAAGCTTGCGAAGCACCGGTCGTGGCGACCCGGATCGGCGGCATTCCCGAGGTCGTCAACGACGGTGAGAGCGGTTATCTGTCGGACGTCGGCGACACCGACAAGATGAGCGCCGATGTGATCAGGCTGCTCAAAGACGAGGACCTGCGACGGCTGTTTGGCGAAAAAGGCCGTGAGCTCGCCGTGCAGCGATACTCGACCGAGAAGATCATCCCGCAATACATCGCCTTTTACGAGAAGATCGTGACAAAGGCCGCTTCGGCTGCCGCAGCATGAATGGGATCAGGGTTTCGCTGCCAGGTCCACGTCCTTTAGGTCATTGGGGGCGGCGACGGTCTTTGAGGTGAAGGTGTACTTCTTCGAGCTGACGGTGAGCGTATAGTCGCCTGCAGGGAGATTGTCGAAGTAATAATCGCCTGAGGCGTTGGTGGTCGTCGATCGTTTCAGGTCGCCGCCTGTAAGGGCGACCACTGCGGCTTTGAGTCGTGTGCCGGCCGGATCGAAGACGTGACCGCTGATGGAGACGCTGGAAGAAGTGAAGAGCGGAACAAGCGTCAGCGGATCGAGGCCGATGATGGGCGTTTGAGGGATGCGAGGCCTCTGAGGAGGATCCGTCACCGGCGGTAGATCGACATCAGCGTTGATCTGCGTAGTTTCCCCCTCCGAGAAGTTTTGGAGTGATCCGAAGTTCGCACCAAACCGCTGACGAACTTCGGTTGACTCAATGAATGCCCTCACCATCTCTGCGGCGATGTAGTTCCCGCCAAAGTCATTCAGCTTTGTGAGCCAGAAGTTAAAGCCCACAGTATCGG
>DASYKW010000194.1:0-18607 GCA_035995005.1 Pyrinomonadaceae bacterium | reverse complement strand
CAGGAGGCCGGCGACAATGGCCGCTGCCGAGCCGAGGAGGTCGCCCATCACGTGAAGCCACGCCCCGCGAATATTAATGTCGTGTTCGCGTTGAGAATACAGCAGCCACGCCGCGATGAGGTTTGCGGCAAGGCCGCCGGTTGCGACAAGGGTCATACTGCCACCAAGGACGCTTGGTGGTGTCTGCCAACGCTGGACGGCCTCGTAGATCACCCAGATCGACAGCAGGACGAGAGCGATGCCATTCACAAATGCCGCCAGGATCTCAAGCCGGTACCATCCGAATGTCTTTCGGGCTGTCGCCGGCCGCGACCCGAACCAGATCGCCCCGAGCGTCAGGCTCAGCGCCGCGACATCGGTAAGCATGTGTCCCGCGTCGGCGATGAGCGCTAGCGAATTGGTCAGCCAGCCGCCGACCGCCTCGGCGATCATGTACAGGAATGTGACGGTGAGGGCCGCGGTCAGCCTGCCTAGCCGGCGGTCATGCGAGTGGCCGTGTGCGTGGCTGTGCGCCATGTCAATACCGCCTTAGGACGGCAGCACCGTGCAGGTTGAGCACGAAACCGGTACGATTGCCGCGATCGTCGCCGATCTCGACATTGGTCTCTCCCGATGGTGATGCTATCTGCAAACGGAAGGTGCCATCGGCTCCCGCGAATGTCTGGCGGCCCTGCGATGCCACGATCATGCCTGGTTGCGTCCGGCCCGTGACGATATAAACGGTGCCCCCGACGTGCTGGACCTGCCATTCGGAAGCGTCTATACCTGCGGCACTGCCACCTCTGATGACGCCAAACTTCCAAGCGTCGCTCCAATTCGTTGTTTGCCCCGAACGGCCCGTGGCCTTGAGACGCCAGTAATATGTCCCGGGCGTTATTCCCGCAAGACGAAACTCGCGAGCTTGCAATTGGTTTCGGTCAACGAGAATAGCGTCAGACGCGAAGATCGGCGAGCGTGCGACCTGCACATAATAGCTCGCGGCCGGATTGCCCTCCGCATCCTGCCAGGTGAAGGCAACGTTCACACCGGAGCCAGTATCCGGGAGCTGTTCGCCGTTCGCGGGAAAAGCCGGCACCGGCGGCGCAAGCAGCTTCTCGCGAGCGGTAAGCTTGCCGTTGTTGACCGATGCGAATTCGTTCTCACCGAGCGTGGTCTGCGTCCCGTCGATCGTCGTCTCCACGCCACCGCGGCTAATACGGATCTCGCCGCCGCCTGTCTGCTGATCGGCATTAAAACTGGCATCGGTCTTAGCCAACAGTCGGTTCTCAGAGTCAGCGACCTCGACCACGTTTTTCGCGTCTTGCGGCTGCTCGTTCGTACGGACGTTGATCTGGCCGTCGTCGAGAGAGACTCGCACATTCTTGCCGCCAAATAGCGACGTCGTATCTTTTACTACGACGGTACTGTTTGGTCTGACCGAGTAGATCGAGCCGTCGATCATTTGGATGGTGGCTCGACCGTCGGACTGGGTTTGAATGGTGTCGCCGGCCGCGACAAAGGTTTCCTTTGTAACGACGATTGTCTCGCGGGTCGCCGCTCGCGTGACACGAACGTCGCCCTCGAACGACACGATCCGCGCCGCGTCTTTCGGAAAATCCACGCTATCCGTCGTTAAAAACCAGTTGTTGCGCGAGGCATATGAGATCCCGAGGGCGAACGACACGCCCAGGACGATCAGAATGACGACCGTATAGATAGTGCTCTTGCGAATACTCCACCATTCGACATAAAACCGTTGAAATTTCTTATCGTCGGCCATGGTGGAGGCGCTTATTCCGTGGATGGGTTCTTTTCCTTTGGCGGAAAGTACACGGACAAGATGATCGAGACCAGGATCGCACCTATCACGATCCCCAGCGAGATGTTTATCACTGCCTGCTCGAATTCATGTGCGAGGTACCGGTTAAGAAAGATCGTAAGAGCAGTGTTCGAACCCTCGCCCAGCATCATTATCAGGCCTTGCGCAGCGAGTGGCAAGAGCATCTTCACACCAATGAATGTCAGGACGAACGCCAATCCGACCTTTAAAAGGTGAAAACGCTCGGCCATATCCACAAGCAGGAAGTAGAACGTCCTTAGCCCCAGTATCGCGAAAATATTCGAAGTGTAAACGATAAATCTATCCGTCGTGATGCCAAAGATGGCCGGTATCGAATCGACGGCGAAGACAAGATCGGCAACATTAATGACGATCAGCACCAACAGCAGTAGTGTGCCCGCACGCTTTCCATCCTCACCGATGACAAAAAACTTCTCACCGTCGTAATGCTTTGAGATGCGAATGAATTTCGTTGTGAGCCTTACGATCGCGCTTTCGTGGGGCTCGAAGGTGTCCTGCTCGCCGAACATTCTTATCCCCGTATAGACAAGGAAGGCGCCGAAGATATAGAGCACCCAGTGAACTCTTTCCACCAGCTCGGCGCCCGCAAGGATCATGACAAGCCGCATGACCAGTGCCATGAAAATGCCCCAAAATAGAACGCGATGCTGGTACTTGCTCGGCACCTTAAAGAACGAGAAGATCAGCAAAAAAACAAAAAGGTTATCGACCGAGAGCGAAAGCTCGATCAGATAGCCCGTGAGAAACTCCTTTCCCTTAAAAGCTCCGAATTGCGAAAGTAGGAAGACGTTGAAGCCAAGGGCGAGCCCGACCCACACAGCGCTCCAGATCAACGTTTCTTTGCGCGTCGGCGTGTGGCTGCGGCGATTGGCGATCCCAAGATCCACGGCGAGCGCCGTCATGACGGTCACAAAGAATGTGACCCACACCCAGATCGGATATTCGACAGTTGTCATCTTTTTACCAGGGTTCGTGTGGCCCTAGATGACTCGCTCAATGATCTTTACGACGCGGCCGAGGCCCTCGGCGTCAACAATGGAAAAGTCTGCCAGCCTATCGCTGTCCACATCAAGAACGCCTATGCAAGAACCGTCGGCAGCGAGAATGGGCACGACTATTTCGGACTTAGATTCTGACGCGCACGCGATGTGGCCCGGAAACTCGTCGACGTTGGGCACGATGACGGTCTCGCGCGTCGTATATGCGTGACCGCACACGCCATCAGTAAAGTTTATTCGCGTACAGGCGAGCGGACCTTGGAAAGGGCCGAGAACGAGTTGGTCGCCCCTTGCCAGGTAAAATCCGACCCAAAAGAATCCGAAAGCCTGCTTGAGTACGGCCGCGATATTGGCGAGATTTGCGATCAGGTCTTCCTCACCGTCGACAAGCGCCGCAACTTGCGGCACGACCTCGTCATAAACGATCGAGCGGTCCGCCGCCGGGGAAAAACTCAAAGATTCGGCCATAAAATCTAAGTTTACGTGGCTTGCTATGGGCTTGCAATAAAGCCGTGAAGCGAAGAATGTATAATCCTCGCGATGGAAACCGCATTAAAGATCTTTTCGGTCGCAGTTGGTGGTGCGGTCGGCGCGGTAGCAAGGTATCTAATAAATATCTCGCCGATCTCCTCGATCTTCGCAAAATTTCCGCTTCACACGTTCCTGATCAATATCGTTGGCTCGTTCCTGATCGGCTTTTTGCTGGTGATCTTTAGCGAACGTGCCAGCTCGAACGAAAATCTTCGGCTGGCGATCATCGTCGGATTTCTTGGCGCTTTCACGACGTTCTCCACCTTCGAATTCGAGATCTATGAGCTACTCGAGGCGAGAATGGTTTGGAGCGCGTTTCTCTACCTGTTCTTGAGCGTTCTTGTGGGTTTTATCGGTGTGACGACAGGATTCATGCTCGGTCGACGGATCTAGAGAGCGGCGCGCGCTGCCCGGACAAGTCGGACCGCTTCCGCAGATGTGCCGGCGGTCGCCGTCAGGTGTCCCATTTTACGGCCCGGACGCGGCTTGAGTTTGCCGTAGAGGTGGAGCTTCACGTTCGGATGCGTGAGAGCTGCCGCCCAATTCGGCTCGCCCTTTGCCCATGTATCGCCGAGCAGATTTGCGATCGCTGCCGGCCGGTAGAAGTCGGTCGAGCCGAGCTCCAGCCCGCAGACCGCCCGCAGCTGCTGCTCGAACTGCGACGTGACACACGGTCCGAAGGTAACGTGCCCGGAATTATGCGGTCGCGGTGCGAGCTCATTTACGAGCAGTGCTCCCGCAAGAGTTACAAAGAATTCCACGCACATTGTCCCGACGTAATCCAGTTTATTTGCGATCGATCGCGCGATCTCAACCGCGTCCCTTTTGATCGTCTCGTTCACGTCGGCCGGAGCGAATGATACGTCAAGAATGTGGTTGCGGTGTTGGTTCTCGATCACGCCATAGTGGACGAAACTACCGTCCTGTTCGCGCGCACACACGACTGAGACTTCCTTCTTAAAATCGACGAATCCCTCCAAAACGCCGTCCGCTCCGTTCAGCGAGGCACACGCGGTTTCGATGTCGTGAGGGGCATCAACCTTGGTCTGCCCTTTGCCATCGTAGCCAAACCCAGCCGTCTTCAAAACGCAGGGGAAGCCGAGTTCACTCGTTCCGCGATATAGATCGTCGACCAGCGTTATGTGACGAAAGGGTGTCACCGGAAAGCCGTTCGTCGAGAGAAAGGTCTTTTCTCGCAGGCGGTTCTGCGTAATGTGCAGGATCTCGCCTCGCGGATGAACCGGAACGAATTTGCTTGCCGCCTCGACTGTTGCCGAAGGGATATTCTCGAATTCGAACGTTACGACATGGACATTCCGTGCAAACTCGCGCACAGCATCCAGGTCCTCGTACGCGGCAACGGTCTCATGATCCGCGATCTGTCCCGTCGGCGTGTCCGTGTCGGGCGAGAACGTGTGGACGCGGTAGCCCATCTTGCGGGCCTCGATCGCAAACATACGGCCAAGCTGGCCGCTGCCAAATACACCTATCGTCGAGTTTGGGAGGATGACTTTACCCACGGCCGCGCTGAGGTCGCTTTTCCTCCTTTTCAAGCAGCCGAGCTAGGACCTGAGGACTCCGCAGCTCGCGGAGCACATCGGCGGCTATCCAGCGGGCCGGTTTTGTGTTTTGAAGCTTGATCCGCTCGGCGGTCTCTATCGCCAGAGAGTTGAGTGCGAGGTTTCGCTTCCCGATCTGACGTAATGCCCAATTTATGGCCTTTTTTACAAAGTTTCTATCGTCATCCGCGTGCGCCTCGATCACGGGTAGAAACGCGACGAGGCTTTCATTCGGTGCTTTCTTGTCGTGAACGGCGAGGTATGCCATCAGCGAGAATGCGGCTCGCTTCTCGAACTCTCGCTCGCGGCCGGCCCATTCGTAAGCCTTCTCGTACGCGAATGGCGTCCGACAAAAAAGGTAGCTGCAGGCTCCGTCGACAGTCGCCCAGTTATCAAAATCGGTTGCCCACGCGTCCATCTGCGCTGATGTGACTTTCTTTGGATCATCGATCAGGAACGCCACGGCCCGCGCGTCGTAGATCCCGCTTTGCCATAGTTCCTGGGCCGCGGCGTGGCGGTCGGCAACGAGTTTCTTGACCTCGCGTGCAAAGGCCTTTAGCTCAGGGGCACGTATGCCAAACGCCTTTGGGGTCTTAATGGCGTAACGGTCAAGATCCATCAACTTTGCCGGATCGCTGAGCTGCCGGAGTTCCTCGATTATCTCGACGGCGGTCATTTGAGTTTTGCTTTCAGGACGGTCTTGGTCTGCTTGGATCTAAAAGCATGGAGTTTCTGACGAAGATCGGGTCGCGAATTCGCGAGAATCGCCACCGCGAGCAAGCCCGCATTTCTGGCGCCTGCCTCACCGATCGCTAGCGTCCCCACCGGAACGCCGGCAGGCATTTGGGCGATCGAAAGCAGCGAATCAAGGCCTTTCAGTGTGCGGCCCTCGATCGGGACGCCAAGCACAGGAAGAACAGTCTGGGACGCACACATTCCCGGTAAATGAGCGGCACCGCCGGCCCCCGCGATGATGATCTCGACCCCGCGTCCCTCGGCAGACCTTGCGAACTCAAAAAGGAGATCGGGTGTCCGATGCGCTGAGACGATCTTTGTTTCGTGAGCGACGCCAAACTCGTCAAGTGTTTTCGAGGCATGCTCCATCGTGGGCCAGTCCGACTTCGAACCCATGATAATGGAAACTATTGGCTGCACCTTCAAGACAGTCCGCATAAGCGCAAAATGGGATTATACGCTACGGATTTTTCCGGTGCTGTCTTCTGTAATCCAAACTTATCAGCCAATATAATAAGCTGAAACAAAACAGGCAATAAAATGGCAGAAAAATCGACGATCTACTATACCTTGACCGATGAAGCGCCGATGTTGGCAACGTTTTCGTTCTTACCAATCGTAAAAGCGTTTACAAACGCCGTAGAGATCCAGATAGAAGTTCCGGATATTTCGCTCTCGGCAAGAGTCTTAGCCAACTTTCCGGAATATCTGAGCGACGATCAAAAAGTTCCGGATGCACTTGCCGAACTAGGCGAATTGGCCACCAAACCTGAGGCCAACATAATAAAGCTGCCGAATATTTCCGCCTCTGCTCCGCAGTTGGAAGGGGCGATCGCCGAGCTGCAGAAACAGGGGTACGCGGTACCGGATTACGTGGCGGAACCCAGAACAGACGAAGAAAAGGCCATAAATAAAAAATATGCTCGTGTCCTGGGGAGCGCCGTAAATCCTGTACTCAGAGAAGGAAACTCCGACCGACGCGCGCCGAAAGCTGTAAAAAATTACGCTAAAGCTCATCCGCACCGGATGGGAATCTGGAACGCGGATTCCAAAACGTCGGTCGCTCACATGAGCGGCGGAGACTTTTACGGATCCGAGACCTCAACCACGGTCGAAAAGGATGGAAACTTCAGGATAGTTTTCCATGGCAACGACGGCTCCGAGAAAGTTTTGAAGGACCTGGCTCCGCTACGAGCCGGCGAGGTGATCGATTCGTCAGTAATGGATCTCTCGGCAGTGAGACATTTCGTCGGGCAAGCTATCGATGAAGCCAAGGAAAAGGACATTCTGCTGTCAGCACATCTGAAAGCGACGATGATGAAGGTTTCGGACCCGATCATTTTCGGGGCGATCGTCGAAACGTATTTCAAAGATGTGTTTGAAAAATACAGGGACACCTTTAAGGAATTGGATATCAATCCGAACTTTGGACTCGCAACGCTCTCCGAGAAGATCGCGGGTCATGCGCAAGAGGCAGAGATCAAGTCCGACATTGCAAAAACGATAGAAAATGGGCCTCGACTTGCGATGGTCAATTCAGACAAAGGCATCACCAATTTCCACGTTTCGTCCGACGTGATCATCGATGCCTCGATGGCCGCTCTCGTTCGCGGCGGCGGGAAAATGTGGAACAAGGACGGAATGGAAGAAGACACCGTCTGCATGATCCCCGACCGTGCGTACGCGGGTCTCTACGACGCGATCATTGAGGAGATGAAGGAAAACGGCGCGATCGATCCGAGGACTTTTGGCTCGGTCCCCAACGTCGGTTTGATGGCGCAAAAGGCCGAGGAATACGGTTCGCACGACAAGACCTTCCAAATGTCAGGCGACGGCACGGTGAAGGTCGAAGACGAGAATGGCGACGTTATTCTCGAGCAGAGTGTTCACGACCGGGATATCTTTAGAATGTGCCAGACCAAAGACGCCGCGATCCGGGACTGGGTAAAGCTGGCCGTGAATCGTGCAAGGCTTTCCCGCACAACCGCGATCTTCTGGTTGGATAAAGGGCGAGCTCACGATTCACAGATCATCAAGAAGGTTGAAAAATACCTTGGCGACTACGACACGACAGGTCTCGACATCCGGATCATGGACGTCAAAGACGCGATGATCGAGACGTTACAACGCGCTCGAGAGGGCAAGGATACGATCTCAGTTTCGGGCAATGTCCTGCGTGACTACCTGACCGATCTTTTTCCGATCCTGGAACTTGGCACTTCGGCAAAGATGCTCTCTATCGTTCCGTTGATGAACGGCGGCGGCTTGTTTGAGACCGGCGCCGGCGGGTCCGCTCCGAAACACGTCGAACAATTTCAACACGAAGGGTATCTGCGCTGGGATTCGCTCGGTGAGTTTCTGGCCCTGCAGGCTAGCTTTGAGTTTCTAGCCCAAACGCAAGATCACAAAAAAGCTCAAATACTGGCCGATGCTTTGGACGCGGCAAACGCGAAGTTTTTAGAAACCGACAAGTCACCCGCAAGAAAGGTCGGCGAGATCGATAACCGCGGTTCGCATTTTTATCTGGCAATGTATTGGGCCGAGGCCTTGGCGGCTCAAACCGCGGACGCTGAAATTGCCGCGAGATTTGGCCCCGTCGCCAAAGCAATGCAGGAAAACGAGTCCAAGATCAACGAAGAGCTGATCGCCGCACAAGGCGTCTCACAAGACGTCGGCGGCTATTTCCATCCAAATTACGAAAAGGCCTCCGCAGCGATGAAACCCTCGGTGACGCTGAACGCAATTGTGGACGGGATCTAGCCGGACTTCAGCTTGTCGGAAGGGTGCCGGAACTCCCAAACAAGGTCTCAAAGTGTCCGAAAATGGAGGGGCCTTGGGACAGTTAACCTATTGACCAGATTAGTCTTAGCGAATCAGAGAGTCCAAAACTAAAAATTTTTTCGCCCGACTCAGGTTGTCAAAGAACCATCCTCCGAACAAGCATACACTACTGTTGCATTAATGTCACGTTATTTTAGCGATGCAACATCGCCCGATTTGATCCGGCGAAAGGCCTATGGTCGTGCAGAGAGCATGATAGGCGTGGCGAAGTTGTCTCGGCACTGGTCCGATGAGGAGCCGGTGCGGTTCGTCCGTCGTTGGGCGGCTGTAAGGGTCCGCTCGTCCAGCTTGAGGAGGCCGCACTCGGCCTCGCCGAGCCGAAGTCGTGTGCTATCGACCTGAGTCCGGAGAAAGTCGAGCTCATTCTGCGTTGTGCTAGGCAAGGACGGCACGATCGACGGCCGCGATTGAATACTCACCTGATTGATCTTGCTCTCGATCGAGTAAAGCCGCTGCTCGAGCATATCGACGCGTCTCGACAGGAACGGATCCGTTTGTGCGTGCACAGTCGGCGTGCCCGAGCCGCCTAAAATACCCGTCAGGCCGTTGTAGGTAAGCATCGCGAGCCCCAGAAGAGTCGCTGCATTCCGGGCTGCGGCCCAGATCTTTTGTCCGGAATTATTTCTTTGCATAAACCACCTCGTATGAGGCCAGTTTAGCAAACCGCGTATTAGAGCGAATCGATCTTTTGGGCGAGGGCGATATCGACGTCGGTGACGCCGCCGCGGTCGTGAGTTGTTAGGACGAGCTCGGCATAGCCCCACCCAAACGTGATTTCCGGGTGATGGTCCGCCGCCTCCGCGAGTTCGCCTACCTTGTTTACAAATGCGAGGCTCTCGGCGAAATTCGCAAAGAAATATCGCTTTTTGAGCATTTTATCCTCGCCTTTCCAGCCGTCGAGACTTCCCAGGGCAGCCATTAACGTCTCATCCGTGATCAATTCGCGTTTCATCTTTTTACTACGATATACTAAGTGCTTTTGAGCGTAGCAAAAATGCGTATTTTGTTCACTTTTCTCGCGATCTCGCTGTGTATTCTTGGTTTCGCCGCCTGCGGTGCGAAGAAGGAGCTTACGCCCGTCGATACCTTTAAGGAGTATGTTAAGGCGATCAAAAAGAAGGATGTCACCTCGATGAAGCTCCTGCTCTCCAACGCTACTATGAAGATGCATGAGCAGGAGGCTAAAGCCCAGAACACGACGGTCGACGACATAGTCAAACGCGAAACCTTGTTCACCGAGAATCAGACGACGGTCGAGTACCGCAACGAAAAGGTCGAGGGTGACAAGGCGACCTTGCAGGTCAAGAATGCGTACGGCAGTTGGGAGACGGTGCCCTTTGTCCGCGAAGACGACCAGTGGAAGATCGATAAGGTCGGCTATGCCGATCAGATGTTAAAGGACATGGACGAAAGCAATCGCAAATTGGACGAGCTTATCAACGGCGGCGGTAATCCCACGCCAAACCCGTAACGTAGGAGTTTTAGTGGCGACGATCAAGCCTTTTCGAGCTTTGCGGCCCAGGGCGGAAATTGCAGAGCGAGTTTCCTGTGTACCTCACGACGTAGTGAGCAGGTCCGAGGCGCGCGATTTTGTCGCCGATAATCCCCTCAGCTTTCTCCGGGTGACGCGGCCGCGGTCCGAGTTCTCCAAAAGGAACATGCCGCCGCTGCCCGAGCTATTTGAAAGGGCCAAGAGCAGCCTCGAGCGGTTTGTCCGCGACGAGGTCCTTGTCCGCGATGCGGAAGACGCGATCTTTGTCTATCGCCTCTCGACCGCCGACCATCAGCAGACTGGCATCGCCGCATGCTGTTCGCTCGACGAATACGAGCAGGGCTTGATAAAAAAGCACGAGAATGTTCGGCCCGACAAGGTTGCGGAGCGTGCCCAACACATACTCGCTCTTCGGGCCCAGACGGGGCTGATCTTTCTCGCGTTTCGAGGAACTGAGGACACGACGCGGCTTATCGGTGAGGCGGCGAATGGCAAACCGATCTATGATTTTGTAAGTCCGGACGGGGTCCGCCAGCAACTATGGCGACAGACCGAAACAACAGCTTTCGTCAAGGCTTTTCGAGACGTGCCCTCTATCTATATTGCTGACGGCCATCATAGGATCGAGGGCGCCCGGCTTGCCCGCGAGAAGCTGCGCGTAGATAACCCGACGCATGACGGCAGCGAGGAATACAATTACGTCATGGCTGGCCTTTTTCCGGCAGAGGATCTGCGGATCCGCCCTTACAATCGTGTCGTGTGCGACCTGAATAACATGACCGAGGCCGCGTTTCTCGCCAAGCTCTCAGAATGCTTTACCGTGAGCGATACGACGCGTGCGTCGCCTGTCGAGCACGGCGAAATATGCATGTATCTCAGCGGGCGGTGGCACGACCTGCGATTTCGTATGGAGTGCCTCCGCGAGACGGACCCGATCCACAGCCTGGATGTCAGCATCCTGCAGGATTACCTGCTGGGCCCTATTCTCGGGATTGTCGACCCCACGACTGACGACCGCGTCGGGTTCATCGGCGGCGCGCGCGGGACTGAGGAGCTTGAGCGAGCGGTCGACAGTGGTGAGGCGGTCGCGGCATTCTCGCTTTACCCAACGACGATGGATGACCTTCTTACGGTCTCAGACATGGGCGAGGTGATGCCGCCGAAATCGACATGGTTCGAGCCTAAGCTAAAGGACGGCCTTGTCGTCCACGAGATCTGATGGAGAGAGACAGCCTCGCACAACTTCGCCGAGATTACGCGTCGTCGACACTGGACGAATCCAACGTCGCTGCTGACCCGCTGGACCAGTTTCGTGTTTGGCTGGACGACGCGCTCAAAGCGGATGTTCTAGATCCTAATGCCCTGACGCTCGCCACCTGCGGCAGCGACTGCCGCCCGTCGGCCCGCGTCGTGTTGCTCAAATATTACAGCGAAGAGGGTTTTACCTTTTTCACGAATTACGAGAGCAGAAAGGGCCGCGAGCTTACCGAAAATCCAAACGCGACAATGCATTTCTTTTGGCCGCAGCTTCACCGCCAGATAATGATCGAGGGCAGTGTCGAGAAATATGACCGTGATGCCTCTGATGCATATTTCCTCTCTCGGCCGCTGGATAGCAGGATCGGCGCGTGGGCCTCACATCAAAGTGCCGCGATCGAGTCTCGCGAAGTTCTTAATGAGAGAGTGAAAAAACTCACGGAGGAATTTGGTGAGGATGTCCCGCCGCCGCCGTTCTGGGGTGGATTTACACTGCTGCCTGATAGTTATGAGTTCTGGCAGGGGCGCGTCGGCCGTCTGCACGACCGCATCGTATATACTCGCGACGACGACCGATGGGAGATAACACGTCTTGCACCCTGATGCATTTCTAGAATCCGGAAGGCTATTCTATCGTCGGATCACGCCGGCTGACCTGCCGTGGCTGATCGAGATGCGCGCCCCCGAGGCAGTCTCCCGCTACCTCGGCGGCAGCAAGATGCAGAACGCAGAGGCTCTCGCCGAGAGGATAAACTTCTACATCGATTGCCACGACAAATTTGGCTTTGGAATGGCGGTCATGGGTCTCAAGGCGACTGGCGAGCTGATCGGCACAAGCGGGCTGCAGCCACTCGAGGATACCGGTGAGATCGAGGTCGGTTATAATCTGTCGGAGCGTTTCTGGCAACAGGGTTACGGTTACGAGTGCGCGATGGCGTGGCTCGGATTTGGCTTTGAAAGGTGCAGTCTCGAACGAATAGTCGCTGTCGCGCATCCTGAGAACGTCGGCTCATGGCGGATCATGGAAAAGTGCGGAATGCGTTACGAGAAGACCGAGGAACACTACGGGACCCACTGTGTCTTTTATGCCATAAGCCGCGAGGAGTTCCTTAAAAGCGAATGAAGGTCGCTCTCATTACAGGAGCCTCGAGCGGCATCGGCGAAGAATTCGCACGGCGTCTCGCCGCAGACGGTCATAACCTCGTCCTCGTTGCCCGATCCGAGAAGGCCCTGCACGAGCTTTGCGACGAGCTGATGCTCAAGCACAAGATCATGGCTCACTATGTCGCCCTCGACCTCATCGAACCCGACTCGGATGCGACACTATTTGAGGAAACGCAAAAGCACGGTTTTGAGGTTGACTGGCTGATAAACAACGCGGGCTTTGGCTCGGTCGGCGATTTTGCCCAACTGCCGTTGGATCGCGAACTCGATATGATCGACCTGAATGTCCGTGCGTTGATCGGCCTGACGCATCGTTATTTGCCGGCGATGAGGGACCGAAAAGCCGGGACGATCATCAATGTTTCGTCGGCCGCCGGCTTTCAGCCGATACCTTTCATGGCAACTTACGCGGCCACAAAGGCTTTTGTTACGTCGTTTAGCGAGGCCATCGCTGAGGAGAATCGTCCGTTCGGCATCGAGGTTCTCGCACTTTGCCCGGGGTCCACCAAGACGAATTTCTTCGCCGCATCCAACATCGACCGGCCGATCCAGGTCAAAGGTCAGCAAACCGCCGAACAGGTTGTCGATACCGCATTGCGCGCGGTCAAGGCGGGCCGATCCCGCGTGGTCTCCGGTTTTACAAATTGGGTCGGATCGGTTCTTGGGACCCTCGTACCAAGCTCGATCTCTACCAGGCTGATGGCAAAGGCCTTGCGCCCGAGGGTGCAAAAAGACGTATGAAGTTTACCGTCTTAGGCAGCGGCTCCACGGGCAACGCCGTCCTGATATCGTCCGAGAAAACAAATGTTCTCGTCGACGCGGGGCTGAGCGCAAAAGAGATCACCCGACGACTGGGGCAGGTCGGGGTTGACCGCAAGGACATCGACGCCATCCTCGTGACGCACGAGCACGGGGACCATATCGGCGGCATGCGGGTACTGCTGCAGAGCGTCGACTGCCCTGTCTATATCTCCGAGATCACGGAAGACGCCTATTACGACACGCGAGCAGGCGGTACAAACGGCGACAGCGAATCCTCAAAACGCCGCGCCGTGCTAAAGGACCGTGCCGTAGCTATCAAATCGAATGCCGAGTTTCGCATCGGCGACATCGATTTCGAGCCGTTCAGCGTGCCTCACGACGCGGTCGATAATTTTGGGTTCGTCGCAACGCACGATGGCGTGCGAGTCGCCACCCTGATGGACTTTGGCCACATGTCAGACGCCGTCAAGGCGGCCCTCTGCGGCTGCGACGCGATAATCATTGAGTCAAACCACAGCCGTGACATGCTGCGCACCTGTCACGTCTACACTTGGGACCTGAAACAGCGGATCATGTCGCGCGTCGGTCACCTCTCGAATGAGGACCTCGCCGATTGGCTGCAGGTGGAATTTGACGGCAAGGCGCGTCACGTTGTTCTCGCGCATCTCTCACAACGTGCGAACGATCCTCACCTCGCCCGGATCATGGCCGAGACAGCATTAAAAATGCGGCCGCCGCTGTTTCGTGCAGAAACTCGAGTCTCGCTCTCCAGCCATCTTCAGCCCACCGAGTGGTTCACTTTTTAGGCGGTTTTCCCTCGTTTCGCCGACCACGCCGCGATCAATGCTACCGGCAGCCCAACCAACAGTGCATGACCGATCAAGCTGTTGATCATCGACCCAAACGGCTCGTTGAAGACGTTAAGAGGAGTCCCGCCCCTTGCTGAGAGCGGTACCACGACCATTTGCATCACGTAGTGGGCAAGCACGCCGAAGACCAAGCCGGAAATGATCGGACGCCTCAGCAGCAGCGGAATGACGCGGGTCAGAAGTAAATAAGCGGTCGCGATGCAAAACGCGACAGTAAAGTGCATCAGAATGCCGAGCAGAGCTGTATTCCAGCCTCCCGCTCGCGCAGCCTCGCGTCCGACTATGCCCGACGCCGGTCCCCACCAAACTTGCTGGAATGTGATCCCGTAGTAGAGCGGAAAGAATGTACTTGCGTCGACGAAGTCGCAAATGCCGATCGCGAGTCCCCCCAGAAGAATGGTGTCTAACGCACGTGCCCGCAAAGATTCCCGGGTGGATAGATGGTCCACAGTCCCTCCAAGTTGTGAATTAAGCTGCCGGCTAGGATGTTCGATCCCTCGACACCGGTTGTATCGGCCTAGTGAAGTAGGACGGGCGTAAGGGTGCCGTCGGTTTTACCTTCGATAACGTTGTCCTTATATGAAAAGATGGAGCCACCCTTGTTCACGACCGCGGTCGCGTTTGCCGTGATCAGGTTTTGAGAGAGAGTGACAGTTGCCTTGCCCGCAACATTGATCCCGATCCCGCTGCCGCGAAGGCTTGTGTTTCTCACAAACACCGTCGCCGCCTCCTCGACGGAGATCCCCGCTTGAATGAAGCCATCGATGACAGTATTCTCGATCACCACGTTCGACGGTGAAATGATCCGGACTCCGTTCGTGCCTGTCGCTGCCCCGTTGATCGCGAGCCCGCGTATACGAACCGACTTGCGAATGTCAGTGTCCGCGACGCGAATGATAATGCCATTGGTACCCGCCGCCAGAATGCTGCCGAAGGTGCCCGTACAGTCGATGGTTATCGATTTGGTGATAGTCACCGCTCCATAGCCCGCGGGATCGATGCAGTTGATCTCGCCATTCACGGCGGTCTTTGAGATCGCACCGGCGAACGTCTTACACGGAGCCGTGCGGCTGCACGGATTAACATCGTCGCCAACGCCGGAGACCCATGTGCGGGTTGCCTGAGCTTTCGCAGACGGCGTAACGATCAGCAGGAGAACAAGACCACTAAGTGCGAACAAGTAACGCGTAAGGGACATTTGAAAGCCTCCAATCCGTGTAGAGTTTTCCAAGGCAGTTGCCCCAGTGAGATTAGACGGTGATATTAACAATAGTTGGCTAAAGAATCGAGACTGGCTATGGCCTGACACGCCGTGAAAGCTTTCGATGGATAGGACCAGCACCTTACTCGGCGTAGGACCTCTCCTCGCGAGTGCGTAAAAGGCCTCTCGCATACGGATCAATAGTGCGATATTGACTGATGGATTCCTTTTGGTGCCGCAAAAGAAAAAGCGCCGCTGTTAGCGACGCTCTTTGAAGTCAGTCGGGGTTGGACTATTTCAATGGTATGCCCGTCGGCGTTCCATTCGTGCCATTTCCGTCGATGACGTTGTTACCGTACGAGAAGATCCCCCCGTTGGTCGCAACGCCCCCGGGCTTCGTCGAAAGACCGGTGCCGTTGAAGATTATAAAGCTCGACAGCAGTCCTACGACACCGTTGTTGCCACTAAGCACGCCCGTCGTGCAATGAGTAATATTCGAGTTGAACATCATTATAGTCCCAAAGCCGCCGCTAGTAACTTCGGTCCTTATACCGTTGGTGGCGGAACGGATAGTGGAGTCACGTACAACTACATTCGATGCTCCCGTTACCTCCAAACCATCGCCGGTAAATCCCTCTATCGTGACATTATCGATAGAGACCCCGGTCGCCGCCAGGACGCGGATCCCGTCGACCCCGGTCGCAAAGCCGTTGATGTCCAAGCCTCGTAGTCGGACCAGCTTACGAGTGTCAGCAGGGTCTGTGATACTGATAGTGATTCCTGCGGCGGCACCCGCGGCAGAGATCCCGCCCTCAGTACTTGCGCAATCGATAGTGAGAGATTTTGTAATGGTAACGGCTCCAAAACCACCGGGATCGAGGCAGTTTATCTCGCCGTTCTTGGCAGTCTTGGATATCGCTCCGGCAAACGTCTTGCAGGGGGCCGTTCGGCTGCATGGATTTACATCATCGCCAACGCCGGAAACCCACGTGCGCGTGGCTTGTGCACTAGCGACCATGGAAATACAAAAAACAAAGATCGCTGCCCAGAGGCACCGAACGTAGGATCTCTTCATACAATTCTCCTGAATATTCTCGAGGCCGTCGGAAGTAATAAAAGTTGCTTAGTTATATCGCCGCATCCTCGCAATGTCAATGGAAGCGATCGTGGCATTTACAGTCACGACATCTGCTCGATAATAGCAACCTCTCGCGCGACAGTGGTTAGGACCCCGTGAAAGCTCATGCGATGTATAGGACAAGGACCATGCTCGCGCAAGGCGTCCCAGTGAACGGACGAGCCATAGCCTTTGTGGGAGCTAAACCCGTATTGCGGATATTCCTTATGATATTTGCACATCAGATCGTCGCGATAAGTTTTGGCGAGAATGGAGGCGGCGGCGATCGATGCCGAGATCGAGTCGCCGCGAACGATGTCTCGCTGTGGCAGCGGACATTGCTTCAATCGCAGGGCGTCGATCAACAGAAAATCGGGTGATGGCTCGAGTGAAGCGATGGCGGCGAGCATCGCTTTTTTGGTCGCTTCGAGAATGTTGATCTTATCGATCTCATCTGCCTCGATCTGGCCGATCGAATACGCCACGCAAGTCTCTCTCAGCTCGGCAGCTATTTCCTGACGCAGCTCGGGCGTGAGCTTCTTCGAGTCGTCGAGCTTCTTGTGATAAGTTTTGGCAGGGTCAAGAATGCAGGCTGCCGCCACTACCGGTCCGGCAATACAGCCGCGCCCAACCTCATCCAGACCGGCGACGAACAAATAACCGGCATTTCTGGCTTCCTCTTCAAAAAAGAGTCCGATGCCCGAGATCTCCAGGTCAGCAAACAAAGCGGGCGGCACCGAGTCGTCTTTTTTTAACGTCTCGATACTGCCCGCTGGTTTCATCTTGGATGTATTTATTCTGCGGCTTTCTTGCCTTTGGCTCGCGTGTCGCGCTCCTTGATGCGAGCGGCCTTGCCACGCAGATCACGGAGGTAATACAGCTTAGCACGACGAACTTTACCGCGGCGGAGTACGTCGATGTGATCGATGACGGTCGCGTGCAGAGGGAAGATACGCTCGACACCAACGCCGAAGCTAACCTTGCGGACCGTTACGGTCTCGCGGACCCCGCCATGCTTACGGGCGATGCAGATGCCCTCAAAGGCCTGCAGACGCTCTTTGTTGCCCTCCTTAATACGGACGTGCACGCGAAGCGTGTCGCCCGGTTGGAAGGCCGGAATACTATCTTTTAATTGTGTCGTCTCGACTATATCCAGTCTGTTCATGTCTCGTGTCGGCCAGAGGTCAACGGCTGTTCAACCGCTCACATTTCACCATTTTCTCCTTCTAATAGGTCCTTTCGGTTCCTTTTCGTTTTATCGAGCGCCATCTGGTGACGCCATTTATCTATCTCGGCATGATTGCCGTTCAAAAGCACATCGGGAACTTTGATCCCCCTAAATTCGGCCGGCCGCGTGTAATGCGGGCAATCGAGCAGCCCGTCTGAGAATGAGTCATTCTCAGCAGATGTTTCGCTGCCAAGGGCATTCGGCAACAGCCTGACGATACTGTCAACGATCACGACCGCAGCCGGTTCGCCGCCCGAGAGCACATAATCGCCGATCGATATTTCGTCGGTGACGAGGACGTCGTTGACACGTTCGTCAACGCCCTCGTATCGCCCGCAGATCAGCACCAGGTGCTTGACCTCATCCGCAAGCTCCTGGGCGACCGCCTGCTTTAACTGCCGGCCCTGAGGCGTGAGTAACACAACGCGTGTCCTTTGCGGGTAGCTCCTGCGATCACTCGTGCCTAATAAGTTTTCAATCGCGGCGAATATCGGTTCAGGTTTTAGCACCATCCCGTCACCGCCGCCAAATGGCCGGTCGTCGACCATTTTGTGTTTGTCCACCGCGTACTCGCGTATGTCGTGGACGTTTATTTCAACTATCTCGCCGAGTCTAGCTCGCCGAATTATCCCGAAATCGAAAACCTGCTCGAAAAACTCGGGAAAGATCGTTAGAACGTCGATCTTCATCAAAAATCAAGCAACCCCTCGGGCGGATCTATCACGATCCGCTTCTCCATAATGTCGACCTCGGTGCAAATGCTCGTCGCAAAAGGGATCAGGTATTCTTTCTCGCCTTTCACGACCAAGAGCTCCGTTCCGCCCGGTCGCATCATCTCGACAACCTCGCCGATCTCCTGACCGTCAACGGTTTCGACCTTGCATCCTGCGAGCTGCCAGTCAAAATACTCGCCGTCCTCAAGCTCTACCGAATCCGTCTCCGGCACGCAGATATCAGCCTTCCTCAGCAGTTCGGCGTCATCGATGGAATCGACACCCTCGAACTTCAGAACG
>DASYKW010000193.1:0-5747 GCA_035995005.1 Pyrinomonadaceae bacterium | reverse complement strand
GCGTTTATCTTCGGCGGCCGCCGCAATAGCGTCGTGCCGCTCGTGCTGCAGTCATTTAACTGGGCATTTGGCGTTTATCAGGCCGCTACTATGGGCTCCGAGATGACGGCCGCGGCCTTTGGCAACATCGGTGAGGTCAGGCGCGACCCCTTCGCGATGCTGCCATTCTGCGGGTATCACATGGGCGATTACTTCGCTCACTGGCTTAACTTCGGGCGGCAGATCCCGGATCCGCCGCGGATATTCTCGGTGAATTGGTTCCTGAAGGACGAGGATGGGAAATTCGCCTGGCCCGGCTACGGCGAGAACATGCGCGTCCTCAAATGGGTCGTCGAACGAGCCCGCGGCAAATCGGTCGGCGTCGAGACACCGCTCGGCTGGATGCCCCGCTATGACCACATGGACTGGCGCGGATTGGACTTTACGCCCGAGCAGTTTGAAACGGTGATGCACATCGACCGCGATATGTGGCTGAAGGAGATTGCCATGCACGACGATCTTTTCTTCAAGCTGTACGATCGCCTGCCAAAAGAGATGACCTACATGCGTGAACTTTTGGTCTCTAATCTTTGGCGTTCGCCCGAGCTGGGTCTCGCACCGTCGAGACCGGTGGAGACCCTCAAGCAGACCGAGGCTGTCAAGGCTGCGAGCTAGGATCATCTGCCACGAACCTTCGATAAGGGCCCCGTTCGCGGGGCCTTTTTTGTGCGCTATAATCCAGCCACCACACGATTCCATAGAGGAGAGAAGATCAATGGTTATTCTTGGCCGGTACTCGGAATACGTCTACGCAATATTTCGGATCGTTTTTGGGTTCCTGATAATGCTGCACGGAACGCAGAAACTGTTCGGCTGGCCGCCGGCGAAACAACCCGGAGAAGTTGCCGGCCTACTTCTGATCGCAGCGATCATAGAACTTGTTTGCGGATTTCTCATCCTGATCGGATTTTTCTCAAGCCTGGCGGCCTTCCTGGCTTGCGGTATGTTCGCGGTGGCGTATTTTATGGTGCATCAGCCGGGTGGCCCGTTACCGATCATGAATGGAGGCGAGCTCGCCGTCGCGTACTGCTTTGTTTGTCTTTATATCTCAGCACGCGGCTCCGGTATCCTGAGCGTAGATGGGATGGTGCGAGGGAGTCGGGCTGCCGATACTTAGGCAACGTCTTCGGTTGGGTCGATCGGTTCTGATGCGAGACCGCCGTGGGCGTCCCGCATTAGAATCTCGATCCGACGTTCCGCGTTTGTAAGGCGGTCACGGCAAGTACGCGAGAGTCGAATACCGTCTTCAAATAGCTGCAAGCTGTCCTCGAGCGGCAGGTCGCCGCTCTCGAGTTTTGTGACGATCTCCTCGAGATCCACGAGGGATTGTTCAAAAGGCTTTTCCATAATTATTGGCCTACAAGATCCTCCGCCTGACGAACAAGATTAAGCAGGTTGCCTATACCTAATCGCTCGGCAGCCGCATCGGTCAACTTGGCCGTGGCTAGCTCAATGATCTGCTGACCGATCGACCGGGCGATGTCGGTAGCGAGCTGGTCATCTTTAACCCCGACTATCTGCCATCGATCCCTATGGCGCCGCATCTTTATCTCGAAAGGCCGGTCCGGATCCTTGCTCGTGACCTTGGCTATATCGCCTTCGACTTGAATGTTTAGATATCGGTCGGCAGCGAAGACCATCATAAAGAACGGTACGTTCCCGAGCCGCTGAGCTCTCACCTTGATCGCGCCGGGCAACATCGCCCGAGCACGGTCTTTGATCGACGGCATGATGGGTTCCGCTAATGTTGCGGCTTTTTGGATCACAACCGGCGGCAGCCCTCGCCCGTAAAGGTCCACAGCTCGCTCCACGATCTGTCCCACAAAATCATCCACGACGGCATCCGTGTCGACGAGCTCTGCGATTTGGGCCTTATCGTCGCGTCGGGCGGCATCGATAAGGAGTGCCAGCGAATACTGAGGCGTCGTCTTGAGGCTCTGGTAATACAGCAGTCCCGCGGCCCCCGCGATCACCAGAATCGCGACGAGCATTATTCCGATGACCTTTACGCGGCGTGTCGACATGCCTATTCAGACGAAAGAACCTCTGCGTCCAGTTTGCCGCGTCCCAGCCGAATTTTCAATTTATCGCCTTTTTTGACGAGCGCGGAATCTCGGAGCACCTTGCCATCGGCCGTCTCGGTGATCGAATATCCACGCGTGAGAACGGCCAGCGGCGAGAGAACATTGAGCTTTGCAACGGCAACGCCAAACGCCTCGCCCTTCCTGCTAAGGAGACGACTTATCGCGGTTCGCGACCTTGTTGAGAGCGATTCGAGCCGATTGCCGCCTGCTACAAAGCGTTGCTGCAGCACGCCAGGCGAGAGACGAGTTGACGCGTTCTCAAAACGTGACCGCGCAAGTTGCATCGTCGCCGCAAACGACCTCTCCAGCGTAGTTTCGAGGGTTTCCATCTGATAGGCGAGGTCGCTCGTGCGGTGCGACATCATGGCCGTAAGTCGGCCTTCGTAACCCGCAAACGCCGTGCAAATGTCCTCCTCGCGGGCGGCGACCATTTCGGCGGCGGCGCTTGGGGTTGCGGCTCGTTCGTCAGCGACGAGGTCGGATATCGTCCAGTCGATCTCATGTCCGACCGCTGAGATTATCGGGATCTCGCTCGCCCTGATCGCGCGGGCCAAAGCCTCGTCGTTAAAGGCCCATAGGTCCTCGGCCGAGCCGCCGCCGCGGCCGATGATCAGCACATCGAGACGTTCGGAATGATCGAGGCTTCGGTTGTATTTGTTGAGTCCGATGATCGCGCGGCGAATGCTGTCGGCCGCTCCTTCTCCCTGAACGAGAGCGGGAGCAAGCAGGACGTTTATTGAACGCGCACGCCGCGTGAGAACGTAAATAATGTCGTGAAACGCGGCCCCGGTCTGGCTCGTAACGACGCCGATCCGGCGTGGAAAGAACGGCAGCGGACGCTTCAGCTCCTGGGCAAAAAGGCCCTCGGCGTCGAGTCTCATCTTTATCTGCTCAAAGGCTGCACGCAGAGCCCCTTCGCCGGCAGGCTCAAGACTGTCGACCGTCAGCTTTAGCTCGCCGCGCTGTTCCCAGAAGGTGAGACGCCCGCGGATACGGACGGTCATGCCATTTTGAGGCCGAAATTTTATGCGAAAATTCGTGCCGCCCCAGCAGACGCATTTGACGGCAGCCGAACCGTCATTGAGATTGAAATACCAGTGTCCTTTTTGCCCGACCTGCTTAAAATCGACGACTTCACCCTCGACCCAGACCTGCGAAAAATGCCCTTCCAGCGTCTCGCGCACCTCGGCGTTGAGCTCCGTAACGGTCAGCGGACGACGCTCTTCTTCCTGAAATAATGCCTGGAACAGCGGCTCGTTCATCTATGAAGATTTGACCATAGATCGGGTGCTTCCGCGAAGCTGGACCTCGCAGCCCCATCGAGCCCTGGGCCATCCGGTTGCTATTAAACCCCTTCCGTGTCACTGTTAGAGGGTTGAGTGGGACCTTAGCTCGACGCCGCAAGCATGGCCTTTAATCCGATCTCGCTCTCACGCCGTCACATATTAGGCGACCTTTACGCACGCTGCGATTCGCTCACGGGCGAAGTTCCGGTGTATCTCCATGGCGATGAACCCGAGCTGCTCGGCCATGTGGATGAGGGCCTCGGGCATTTTGCCGACGCCTTTTGCTTTCATCTTGCTGAGGACGTATGCAAGCGCCTGTCGTCCGGGCAATTCACCTATTCTTTCGACTACGAGAAAACTGACCCCGCTGTTACGGGTTCGCGCGGCCGCGTGATCCTCAAGGCCATCACGCTCACCGCCGGCAAGCCCTACGAAAAGCCCCTTCCAAAAAGGCGCTAAGACCCACACCACTCGGACTTTTTTGAATCTACTGAGCCGCGACAACTGAGGTCACGGTCGTGAACGTGTTCTCGCGTTTGGAGCGGATCTTCAGGCGCGGCGTGACGTCGGTGTCGGTGATGTCGGAGCGGTAGGTAATGGCGTAGGCGGTGCGGAGCTGCGAGACGATGTCCTCGTAGGCCTGCTGGATCTGGCTCACGGCGCTGATCGGATAGTAAACGCCGCCGCTGATCCTGGCGAGCTTCTCGCCCTCACCCTCGGCCTTTGCGGAGAGCGACATATATTTGCGGCGGACGGGATCGATGTCGGCGTTCGGATTGTCGACCGATGCTGCGATCAGCGCACTTGGAACATAAAGCGGATAGATGAGAGCTCCACTCTCCTGGATCGAGCCAGTCAGCGAGTCAAAGGCCAAGAATGAGCGGTTATCGTCGCCGTCAGTCAACACTACGATAGCCGAGCGTTCGCCGTGCAAGGAGCGTAGCGTATCGCTGATCACGAATGCGAGCGCGTCGTAATAGGCCGTCCCGCCGCCAGCGTCAAAGGTGTCGAGGCTCTTGGACAATTTGTTCTTGTCAGTCGTAAAGGCTGAAAGCATTTTCGTGTCGTCGTTAAAAATGACGATCGACACGCGGTCGCGTGAATCGACGGTCTCAACAAAATTTCTCGCCGCACGACGAATAAAGTTCACGTAATTCTCGACGCTGCCCGAGACATCGAGCAGCAGCACAAGATTGAACGGCGCGGTTGATCTTTGGACGTCAACGATCTCTCTGGAGGCTCCGTTCTCAACAACGTCAAAGTCCGCCGCCGAAAGACCGCCTATGGCGCGATTCTTGAGATCGGTGACGCGAACGATCGCCGTCTTTATGGGCGCGTTCGGCACATCTACCCGACCCTTGGTTGGGGAAAATTTCGGCTCCGTGTTGAGCGGCGGCAGCGTGCGTGCGTAATCGCCAAAATATTTTGGCGACGCCCTTCGGATCGCCTCCATCAACAGGCTGTCGCCGCTTCGGACGATAGCTTTTGCAGCGTTGGAAAGCGGCCGCTCGCGAAGGTCGCTCATCACTTCGTTTGGCGAAACGTTGAGAAGAATAATGCCCCTAGCGGTGGTGAGATCAAGGGTGACGTCGCGAGGTGTCACTTTGGTGTTGGACGCAGCCGGGTCGTTCTCGCCACGAGGCACGCTCGCTACGGCTCCTGTTTCTGCCTTCCGTTTCCCGCCTTCGTCCGAGTAGCGGCCTTTGATCTCAAAGCGACCGCCAGACTTTTCTTTGACCTTTTCTATATCGAAATCGGCGAGGTAACGA
The DNA here is from genome assembly GCA_035995005.1 of Pyrinomonadaceae bacterium. Classification (GTDB taxonomy): domain Bacteria; phylum Acidobacteriota; class Blastocatellia; order Pyrinomonadales; family Pyrinomonadaceae; genus OLB17. Next base: position 569 of record DASYKW010000193.1, on the reverse strand, counting down.
GGCCGCGATTCTGTCCACTGGAAGTGATATTGCAGCGCATCTGTCGGCACGTCGACGGCGACCGTGCCGGTGTCGGTCCTGGCCTCGACGCGTGCAAAATTGCCCATCGCCTCGATGCCGCCGGCCTCCGTCTCGATCTTTAACGATGTTCGCTCGGGCAGCGTGAGGGCGAGATCGATGCGCTGCTTCGGGTCCTTGGCTGCGACAGTGATGATCGTGCGTCCTGCGGCGGTCGAAACGCGGACCTCGCTCTCGGCAACGGTCTTTGGCGAATTAATGACGAGTTTCGCAGCCGTTTCAACGCCATTCTTCGCGGCCTCGGCCTTTGCAAGCACGCGTCCCGACAGATTGACGATCTCGACGGCGCCGCCGGCCGCGACCTTCAATTCGCGCACTGTATCGCCGGCAAAAGCCGTCGAGATAAAGATGATCGTTAAGGCTAGAAGGAGAACTGTTCTCGCAGCAGGGCGCATCGTCAGGGTTTGCTCGGTATTCGTCCGGATTGTATCAGGCGAGCACGAACGCGCTCCTGCCACTTTTTCTTTGGACGCCCGTCGTCCTCAAAACGT
>DASYKW010000192.1:0-15917 GCA_035995005.1 Pyrinomonadaceae bacterium | reverse complement strand
AGCCAGCCTCATCGTGTGCGTCCGCAGATCGGGCACACACTCAAGAGGCAGTATGCCGGCTGCCGCAAGAGCCAGCCAGATCATTGCCACGTGATTCTCAACCGTCGCAGCGGCGTCATGACGCCCGCCCTCGAATCCCAGTGTGACGGCCCCGGCGTTGTTCAAATACTCGAGCATTGTGCCCTCGAGTTGTTCTTCAATGCCGAGCAGCAGTCGTACGGGGAATTTTTTCGCGAAGGTCCGATTCCGCAGGGTGTCACCCACCGTCGCAAACGGATGTCCTCCGGCGGACGTGGAGTGCAGATCGAGAATGTAGACCTCGTCTTGAGCTGTCACCAGGATCCTGTCGAGCAGACGGTCCAGCTCGCTGAGCTCACGACCCTCAGCCGTTCTCTCACCCTCTCGCGTCCCGGCCGCCTCTAAATTCTCCCGCGTCCACGCCCTGTTCAGATCGTGATCGATGAACCTAACGCCCGCACGAAGCGCACGTGTATTCCCGGCGGTCAGATAAACACGACCCTTGAGCCGCGTCGCCAGCTTCTCGATAAGGGGAGCGATCTCTCGCAGCGCTCGACCTCCAGCCGGCTCATTGCCGTGGAGGCCGCCGATAACGATAAGGGTTGGCCCCGCCCGCTTCTCGGTGTAGGCCGCGATCACATGCTCGCCGGGTTCGATATCAAAAGCGGACGGCGCATGTGGAGAATGAGACAGAACTGGACATACCGCTGTTACCTGCATATCAGTTCATATGGGCAATCTGTATTCCAGCCCGCTGGCGTTGCAGAATCGCCGGTTTTTCGTTATCCGTCGGCGGCACGTATCGAGATAATTCACGCTCCCTCGTGAAAAAATCCACAGTCACGTGTGGGCGTCGCGCAATAAAAACCGGTATCACGCAACGGCACGATGATTGCGCCTCCCGGAGTACGGCCGGCGATCCGGCGAGACGCACATGAGAATACTTGTCGGATATAACGGGACTGATTTTGCCCGAGCGGCGATCGAGGATATGCGACGCGCCGGCTTCCCCTTTGAGGCAGCGGCTCATGTCGTGACCATCGCCGAGACATGCTTCCCGACCGTCAAGACAACGGATGCCGAGGCACTCGCCGCCGAAGGCGTCGAGTTAGTTCGCGGTCTGTTTCCAAACTGGACCATCACAAGTTCCACGGTGACCGGCGCGCCGGTACGGGAGCTAATATCCGCCGCTAATAACTTTCACGCAGACCTCATCGTTCTGGGCGAGCCGAACAAAAGAAATGAGGGTGGGGAAAATCTCTTTCTCGGTCCAGTCTCGCAAGGCCTCCTAACAGAGTGCGATATTCAGCTGCGTATCTCGCGGCAAAATGACGATCGGTGGAGTCATTATCCGAGATTGCTGCTTGGATTTGACGGTTCCGCGGGCTCGGAAAGAGCTATACAAGGCATCGCAAGTCGAAGTTGGCCAAAAGGAACGCTCGTGCGCGTGATCTCGATCGAGGGCTCAGGGATCGTCGGATCCATAGGCCATTTGTCGCCGCAGTTGAGAGCCGCCGCGATCGGGGCAGGGTTTGAGTCAAAATGGGCGGAGACGCTTGCTGAACACGCTATGCACGAGCTCGACAAAGCAGGAATGTGCACCGAGCTAGAGGTCCGCAGCGGAAATCCGCAGAAAGTCCTGATCGAGGCGGCCGACGAATGGAGTGCCGACTGTATCTTTGTTGCGCCGCACTGCTCGGGTAATTCTTATGAGCGGTTCCTCTTAGGCAGCGTCTCAGCGGCGGTCGCGGCCCACGCCAACTGCACGGTCGAGATCATGCGGTAGTCAATGGTGTCGAGGGCATGGCTTCGGCGACCGTCGAAAGCAGTTTATCGCCTGTGAACGGCTTGGACAGAAACGTCTTGATCCCCAAGGATTCAAGATCCACCGTCTGCTCTGGCGTCATCAATCCGCTCATCGCAACAACCTTTGCCGCCGCGTCGAGCTTCTTCAAGGCCCGGATCATTGCCAACCCATCCATATACGGCATCGCCATATCAGTCAGCACGAGATCTATCTCTTTTCCACTCTGGGCATAGATCGCGAGGGCGTCGGTGCCGTCAACCGCGGTGACAACTTCATATCCATTTTTTTCCAAGGTCGCCTGCGTAATGACGCGAATATTTTCTTCGTCATCGACGACCAGTATTTTTTGGCCGCGGCCTTGGGGCGATGAACTCTCATTACGGGCCGGTATCTTCTCCACAGCCTCGGCGGACGGGAAGTAGATCGAGAACTGAGTTCCCTTGCCCTCCTCACTATAGACATTGATAAAGCCGCCATGGCTCTTGACCAAGGTGAGGGCGGTCGAGAGGCCCAGCCCGGTACCCTCGCCGACGCTTTTTGTCGTAAAGAACGGGTCGAAGATCCGCTGCTGCACATCCTTCGACATGCCGGTGCCGGTATCGCTGACCGTGATCAGGACATAGGGTCCGGGATCGGCGTCGATGTGCATTCGCGCGTAATTTTCATCGAGGCCAACGTTATGAGCGCTCAGGGTTAGCGTGCCGCCCGCGGGCATTGCGTCTCTCGCGTTGATGCACAGATTCATCAAGATCTGGTGGATCTGCGTCGGGTCGGCGGAGATCGTCCAAAGCTCGTTTTCGACGTCGAATTTGATCGCGACGGACTTTGGAAACGTTTCTTTCAGGACGGCCGCGAGATCTTTCACGATGTGCTTTATCTGCACCGTTATCCGCTCTCCGGCCATACCGCGAGCGAACGTCAGGACCTGTTTTATCAACTCGGCGCCGCGCGCCGCATTCTCCCTGATCATTGCGATCCAGCGCACGGAGGCCTCATCGACGGCCTCAATCTTGATCATGTCCGCGGCCATGAGGATCGGCGACAGGATATTGTTCATATCGTGCGCGATGCCGCCGGCAAGCGTGCCGATGGATTCCATCCTCTGGGCTCTCAGCAAATGCTCTTGTGCCGTCTTTTGCTCGGTGATATCGGTATTGATGATCAGGATGTGAGCGGGAGCGTCCCAATCGTTTTGAACAAGCGTCCAACGGCGCTCGATAATAACCGGCGCACCGGACCGCGTGGAATGCGTGGTTTCGCTGTTCCACTCTCCCTTTTCTTCGAGGATCTTCAGGCCCTCGTCGATCTCCCCGGCTTTACCGCGATAAAGTATCTCGCGGAGGTTTTTGCCCACGACCTCCTCGCAACTCCAACCGTAAAGACGCTCCGCGCCTTTGTTCCACAAGAGGATCTTCTGTTCGAGATCGCAGACAACTATAGCATCGCTGGTAGTGTCTATAAGGGCCGCCTGCTGTCGGATCCGTTCCTCTCCCTCCTTGCGTTCGGTTATTTCGTAGCGGATCGCCGTGTATTGAAACGGCTTGCCGTCCTCGCCGACAAACGGCACGATCGTCGTGTCGACCCAGTATGTCGAACCGTCCTTGGCACGGTTCCGCAACTCGCCTCGCCAAACGGCGCCCCGGGCGATCGTCGTCCAGATGTCGCGTATAAATTCTTTCGGGTGGTAATTCGAATTGATTATTCGATGGTCTTGACCGATCAACTCGTCACGACTGTATTTGGATATCTGGCAGAATTTATCATTGACATATGTGATCCGTCCCGTCTGGTCGGTGGTCGCGACAATAGCCGCCTCATCGAGGGCAAACTTGAGGTCAGTAAGTTCTTTTAAAAGGTCGCGGTTATCCGGTACCTCAGGCATTCCCGCTGTCATAGTCACCCGATTTTTTTAGTTTGTACCGCAATTGGTCACGCGTGATGTCCAGGAGCTTGGCGGCCTGCGTGAGGTTTCCGTTCGTTCGCTCTACCGCTTGACGGGCAAGCTCAAATTCGACTGATTCGAGCGAGATGCCGCCGGCCGGCAGCGTCGGCAGGCCCTCGACGGATGCGCGGCCGCCATCCATCGCGAGAAGATCCGCCGGAAGATGGGTCGTCGTAACGAGATCGCCGTCCTCGAGAATGGACGCGCGCTCGATCACGTTTCGCAGCTCCCGCACGTTACCGGTCCACTTATAGCTCTTGAATATTCTCTCGACCGCCGGCGAGAGGCCCTTCAATTTAGTGCCGCGTCGCTTTTGATTCGCCCTGTCGATGTAGTGCTGCGTCAGCATCAGGACGTCATTCCCGCGTTCGCGGAGTGGTGGGATATCCAACTGGATGATCGATAGCCGAAAGAAAAGATCCAGACGAAAGTTGCCGGCCTCACTCTCCCTTTTTAGGTCTCGGTTGGATGCCGCGACTATTCGGGCGTTCAGAGCTATATCCTTTAGGCCGCCCACACGCCGGAATGTACTCTCCTCAAGCACGCGCAATAGTTTGGCTTGCAGTCCGAGCTCAACCTCGCCGATCTCATCGAGAAAGATCGTCCCGCCGTGCGCCTGTTCGAATAACCCCTCTTTGCGTGCCTTTGCGTCGGTAAAGGCGCCCTTCTCATAACCGAAAAGCTCCGATTCGATAAGCGTCCCGGGCAAGGCCGCACAGTTTATTGCGAGGTAGGGTGCGTTGTTTCTGTTGGACGCGAAATGGATCGCCCGGGCGAACAGGTCCTTGCCCGTTCCGGTCTCGCCATGGAGCAGCACAGATGCCACGTCAGACTCCGCGACCCTGCGGGCCATATCGAGGGCCTTCTTCATCGCCTCGGAGTCACCGATGATCTCCTCAAAGCTGAAACCGGTGGCAAGTTCCTTCCGCGCCTGCTTCAAGTCTCGGCGAAGGGCCTGCGTCTCGCCGGCGTTGCGGAGCGTCACCCTCAGCTCTTCAACCCGGACCGGCTTGGCAATGAAATCGTGGGCCCCGCCGCGAAGCGCAGCAATGGTGTTCGCAACGTCGACACTGCCCGTTATCATCACGACGATCGTCTCGGGCCGAACCGCCTTAAATTCCGAAAGGACATCCAGACCTGAACCATCCGGAAGGTCGATGTCAAGAAGCACGATCGACGGCTCTTCGTCCGCAAAGATGTTCCTCGCAGTCTTGAGATCATTCGCCTCAACGACCACGTACTCCCAGGATCTGAGAGCTTCCCCCAACGCCATGCGGACGAAGCGGTCATCGTCTACGATCAGTACTTTTGCTTGAAGTTCGGCCATGGGAAATCCGCGGTACGTACGAGCGCGCAGTATAGCGCCGATTCAAAGGGGTGCGAAATTATACGCACTCATTCCGCTCCATGGCGAAAGAATGCAAACAGGACTTTCCAACCCTAGACAATTCATAGCAGGTTAAGTCCGAAGACTGAAAATCCGCGTGTCGGCGGTTCGACCCCGTCCCTGGCCACCACCTTTCTCTCAAACAAACGCTATAATTGAAGGATAGTGTCTGAACCGCTCGCAAGCCGCATTAGGCCGCGGAGCCTCGATGAATTTGTCGGCCAGGTCCATCTAGTCGGTGAAGGGAAACCCCTGCGCCTTGCGATCGAGCAAGGCCACATTTTCTCGTTCGCGTTGTGGGGCACACCCGGGACAGGAAAGACGACGCTGGCGCGCATTTATGCGAATGCGATAAATGCTGAATTCTACGAGCTGTCGGCAGTCTCGGCCGGAAAGGACGACATTCGCAAGATCGTCAAGACGCCGTCGATGACAGGACAGCCGCGGGTGCTGTTTCTCGATGAGATCCACCGATTCAATAAGGCACAGCAGGACTACCTTTTGCCGTTTGTCGAGAGCGGCGAGCTCGTGCTGATCGGCGCGACGACCGAGAACCCGAGCTTTGAGATCATCCCTGCTCTCCTGTCGCGAATGCGTGTGTTTGTGCTGGAGGAGCTGCGGGACCAGGACATGTCTGAGATCATCGACCGCACCGGTCTTGAGCTCGCTACGGACGCGAAGCAATGGCTTATCGAGATGGCGAACGGCGACGCACGTCAGGCGATCACGATGCTCGAGAATACCTCGCAGCTTTACGACGAGATCACGATTGAGACACTCAAGGAGACGCTGCAGTCAAAATTTCTCCGTTACGACAAGAAGGGTGAGGAACATTACAACGTTATTTCGGCGTTCATCAAGTCGATGCGGGCAAGCAAGCCCGACGCTGCGATGTACTATCTCGCCCGGATGATCGAGTCGGGCGAGGACCCGAAATTCATCGCACGCCGAATGGTGATCTTTGCGTCTGAGGACATCGGTCTTGCGCAGCCGACTGCGATTGTTGTGGCAAATGCCGTCTTTCGAGCCGTCGAGACGATCGGCTATCCGGAATGCAGCCTAAATCTCGCCCACGGTGTCGCGTATCTCGCGAACGCGGCTAAGGACCGCTCGGTTACGAACGCGATCGGCGAGGCGATGAACGATGCAAAGAAATTTGGTAACGTTCCGGTCCCGATGAAGATCCGCAACGCGCCGACAAAGCTGATGAAAAACCTCGGCTACGGGAAGGACGAGGGCAACGATCCCGACAGCGACCTTATGCCCGAGAAACTAAGGGGCAGAAGGTACTTTCCGGAATAGCTGAAAGCTGATAACTGAGAACTGACAACTGTCGGAGGGAATAATGAGGCTCTTAGTCGCAACCTGCGTTTATCTACTGATCGCTGTTCTTTCCGCGTTCGGACAAGCCGACAAGGATTTTGTCTCGACACGTGAGATGGAGCGGATCAACTGGGTGGAATTCAAGGAAGTTGTTCCGTCGCGGATCACCACCGTTCTCCTGCCTACAGGCACGCTCGAACCGCACGGCGTGATAAATAACGGAGCCGACAACACGGCTCCATTCGGAATGGCCAAGACCATCGCTCGCCGCACAAACGCCCTTGTCGCGCCGACGCTGCCATACGGCATTACCGGCTCGCTCGAAGCATATCCGGGAGCGTTTCAGATCACCGAGGCTGCGTATCGACCCTTTGTAAAGCAGATCCTCGAGGGGCTTGTGAAGAACGGCTTTCGCTCGATCATCATCCTCAACGGTCATGGCGGCGGACAAACGGCCGTTCTGCAAGCCGTCGCCTCAGAGGTCGCCATCGAAAAGCATGTTCGTACGCTGGTGATCAATTGGTGGAGCTTCGCCTCCGATGAGACCAAAGAGATTTTCGGCGAGGACGGCGGGCATGCCGGGAATAATGAAACAGCATTTATCCAGGCGATCGACCCGACACTCGTCCATCCCGAGCGTTACAAAGGCCCCGAGATGACCACCGCTCTGCCGTCACCCGCCGGCTCGTGGGCCGCTGTTCCGTTCCCTTCTTCGATCGAACTTTATCAAAAGAATCAGGGCTATCCGGTCTTTGATCAAAAAAAGGCCGATCTGTACTACCAAAAGGTCACGGACAAGGTAGCCGGTCTCATTATCGACACTGTTAAGAAGTGGGACATGGCAGGCCTTTGACTCGACAAACTTTACATCACGCGAGGCATTTCATATTATGACTAATATACCAAACCGGTCATAGGTCACAAATGAAGAACGCAGCCACCCCGACAACTACCCGCGAAGCGATCCTCGATGCGACTGATCGGTTGCTCGCCCGATACGGGTATAAAAAGATGACCATCGACGATCTCGCCCGCGAGGTCGGCATCGGCAAAGGCAGTGTTTACCTTCACTTTCCTTCAAAGCAGGAGATCGCTCTCTCGCATATCGACCGGATCATCGAACGGCTGAAAGAACGTCTGCGCGAGATCGCCACCGGAAAAGCACCGGTCGAGGACCGGCTCAAAGAGATGCTCATCGAGCGCGTCGTCTACAGGTTTGACAGCGTCCAGCATTACACGCAAAGTCTGAACGAATTGCTCGCGAATCTTCGAACCTCGCTGCTCGACCGTCGCAAACGATACTTTGCCGAGGAAGCAAGGATCCTGGCGGATGTCATCGAGGAAGGTCAGTCGGCGAAGGTTTTCATGGAGGGTAATGCTTTTGATCTAAGTCTCACCCTGCTCTCCGCAACAAATGCGCTGCTCCCGTACAGCCTGAGCGTGTTCGAGTTGGGGGATCGGAAGATCGTCGGTGACCGTGCTACGAAGACGGCCGATCTGCTGATACGCGGATTGATGTGTTAGGGAGTTGAGATGTCGCCGTTCGCCTTGCTAGTCCGGATCCTGATGATCGTCCTGATGGCGCTCCTTATCCTTCGCTTTTTTGCCTGATCACCTCTGCCAGTAGTTCCTGATCTTCATATCTAGCAGAGGGAAGGCGCAGTATTCTACATTGCGTCCGGACTCCCGCAGCTTGGTCACCATTGGGATCGCAGCGTCGGCGTTACGCGTGTGGACGATTATCGTCGCCGCGCGTTGAAGGTCAGGCCTCTCATTTAGCCACTCAGCGATCGCGTATCCCGTGCTCGCAAAATCGGTGTGATCGTTCGATTCATAGTGATGCGGCAGGAGATCATGATCGAGAAAGATAGCGTCGTAAGTTGACTCGGCGAGCAGGTCCTTGGCCTCTTCAACATTTATCGCGACATCGAGATCGTCACCGACAAAACGCTTTCGAAACCAGCGATGCCGGCGCTCGTCGTCGTCCAGCAGCATCACCCGGATCGACGTTCGTTCGGCGCTCATATCGGCGAGGCCAAATCTGATCAGTAAGCTACGAAGAATGCTCATAATCACGCGTAAATACAATATATCATAGCGTTTAACGTCTTCGACCAACGTCACCTTGAAAAGAGGAATGCCGGTGTTATAATCCATACACCCGCAGCCGCGATGCCCCAGGAAAAGATAAAAAAGCATAATCTGACAGCCGTCCCGGGCGGCGCCAAAGCCACCAATGCTGTAGAGATCGACGCGTGTCCAAAGTGCTTTGGCACTGGCATGGAGATCGTGCCGGATAAAGGCGCACGTGTCTGCTCCTGCAGAAAACGCATTCAGCAGAAAGGACAATTCGAGAGCGTTCGCCTGCCAAAACGCTACGACGGATTTCACTTCGGCAACTACAAACCGACGCACGAATCTCAGAATTTGGCGCTCCTAGCGGCGATGGAGCTGGTGCATAAATATCCCAACGTCGATCGCGGCGTGCTCCTCATGGGAAGTGTCGGCGTCGGCAAGACGCATCTCGCGGTCTCAATTCTAAAGGGCCTTACGGAACGGGGTTTCTCGTGCCTTTTTTACGAATTTGGGACGCTACTGAAAGAGATCCAGGATTCCTATAATCCGAATACTTTTTCCTCAGAGCTGAGCGTGCTCAATCCCGTACTCAAAGCCGACATTCTCGTGCTCGATGAGCTCGGGGCGTCAAAACCGACCGACTGGGTCCGCGACACGATGGCCCATGTGATCAACACTCGTTACAACGACCGTAAGGTGACGATCTTTACGACAAATTATCTCGACGACCGCCGGAGCCCGGCTGAAGAAACTCTGGAAGACCGAGTCGGAACTCGCCTTCGCTCACGTCTGTATGAGATGTGCCGCACGGTTATGATCGACGGCCGCGATTACCGGCGAACATTCGATCGAGCCGGCTGAGACACGCTAAAATATGTTGAACAAGTTTGTGCACGCCTGATATACTAGTGTCTGACTCAGTCTCCCTGAGGAAGACATGCTTTCCCCCAACACCTTGCTTAACGGCGGCCGATACCGCCTCGAAAGTCTTCTTACAACTGACTCTGCCTGGTCACTATATCGTGCGTTCGATACGTCGACCGGCGCATTCGTGCTGATCGTCGAGACCGCAGGCGTAGAACCGCCGGCAACGCTCCATCATTCGCACGACGGCCTCGTGGACATCCAGCAGACATTTATCGCGAATGGACGGTCGTACACCGTCACTGAACCGCTTGCGAGCTTGCCTTTGCTGGATGCGGTCGTCAGTACTAAAGGCGCGTCCCAACGCCTTCCCGTCCTTCTAAATGCTCTCGATGCCCTGAGGAAGCACGGCGAACACCTTTGCGAGATCGCTCCTGAAACTATCGTCAAGACCTACGCGGGCAAGATAAAGCTTCTTCCTCTGGAAAAAAAGGTGACGGTCACGTCGGCCGACGATCCTTACGCCCCGCTCGAATCCCTTTGGGAAGACTTGGATCATATCTCTCAAAAGGCCCTATATAAGCTCTTTGGGGACGAATCGATAACCCGCTTTGAACAGCAGGCGGACGAGACTACCGAGCTCTATGCCCTCGGTGCTGCATTTTATCATCTGCTCTCAGGTAGCCCGCCGATGGGAGCTTTTGAGCGAGCGCTTGAGTCGCTTGACTCACATGAAGATCCCCTCAAACAGCTAACCACCACGGACGTAAGTAAGGGCATGGCGGAGTTCGTGTTAAAACTCATGCAGCTTCGCCGCGAGGACAGATTCCCGTCAGCGCAGCACGCGATACGATCGCTGCCCGTCACCAACGACGATATTTTAGACGACGTCGATCTGCTCCTTGACGTCCCCACAACCGCTGCACGTCCGTCGCCTCGGCGAGCCTCGGCACCGGTCGCGGTTGCACAGGTTGTGCGGCCAGCCGCAGCAGTTTCGACCGTCACGCCAACAACTCCTGCGATACTGAAGCTGTCCGACTTTCATCCGCCAAAGGAGTTCTTCCCCACAGTCGAGCGTCGCGAGCCGACTATCGCCCCAGTCCGCGACGACACGGATCTAACTGTCAGCGAAGTACCGGTTCCGATTGCTGAAGAGCAGAAGGCTGTCTCTTTCGCAGCCGAGAAACCCGCGTCGCACCGATCTCGTCGTCCCTTGGCCATAGCAGTCGGGATCGTTGCGTTCCTGTGTGGCGGCACGTGGGGAGTGTTCCAGTTCGCGGGCGGCGCGATGCAGCCGGTCGCGACGAGGACGGAGCTGGTGTTGCCGGTTGACCCGCCGCCGGCCGTCACCGAGGTCCAGACGGTGCCCATTCCGTCGCCCGAACCCGCCGCGGTGGAGCCTGCGGATCCGAGCGCGGAACTTAATACAGTTCAGAACGCTCCGCGTTCCGGGCAAAAGCCGCGTCCGCAGACGGCCCAGGTAAAAGCTCCATCGGCCTCGATCTCCATTGCCGGCAACCAACCCAAACCAAAGAAAAAGGTAACCGTCGATGACCTTATCAACGATAACTAGCGGGCAGTTCACGCCGCACGAAGACAATGCGAACACACATCTTTACACGCAGAAACGCTGAGAACGCTATCCTTCTACTGGTCATTTTGCTGATCCTGGCATCAGCCTCCGCACTGCGGACCGTCGCACAGTCCAGGCAACTAAGCCTCGCGGACATACTCATTGCCCTTCGATCGAAGAAGGCCGAGATCGGTGAGAAAAACAAAATCCTGGCGGACGCCGTCAAACAGCGCGGCATTACGTTCTCGCTTACGCCAGAGATCGAAAAAGAGCTCGGCAGCACAGGTGCCGCCGGCGACTTACTTGTAGCGATCCGCGACAAGGCCCCCACCATAAAGAATGAGCTAAGTCCCTCGACGGTATCGACGACAACGCAGGTCCAGCCGAATGTCGTCAAGGTAGCTCCTCCACCACCACCGGATTTCGCATTCTATCGTTCACGAGCTAACTCGGCTATCTCGAATAACGATCTCGACGCCGCGATGGCCGCCTTGGACAAGGCGGGCGAATTAAGACCAGCCGACGCATCGGTTTTCGTAGACCGCGGATCTATTTTCTTGAAAAAAGGCAATCTGGCCAACGCAAGCGAGCAATTTACAAAAGCGATTGAGATCGATCCGAAAAGTTTCGCCGCGTACTTTGGCCGAGCGATGGTGCGCGAGAAGCTTGGCCGCTCGGACGACGCCCTGGCCGATCTACAAAAGGCTGTAGAGATCGATCCTGCTAATGAGCCATCTTCCGCCGCCGTCGCACGCCTAAAGGCCGCGCAGGTCGCAAAAGCCGAGGCCGAGCGTGTCGTAGCAGACGCGGCAAAGCCCAAGGCTCCATCGAGCATAAGCGTCGGCAACATCAAGGCCTATGCAACCAAGCTGACGCTCCCGCTTTATCCGGCGTTTGAGAAGCGCATGGGTATCGAGGGTAAGGTGTCCGTCCTGGTCAAACTCGACGCCGCGGGCAACGTTACAAGCGCCGAGGCGATCGACGGTCCAAAGTCGCTTCGGAAGGCGGCGGAGGACGCCATCAAGGCCTCGAAATTCAAACCTGTAATGGTAAATGGAACGGCAATTCCATCGTCGGGCGTGATCGTTTTTAACTTTTCGCTTTAAAAATTAGTAGCTCGCGGTCGAGGCTTCGGGTTTCATGCCGCTGGCTTCCTGCGCGATCTTGACGCCGACCGAGGCACCGATACGAGTCGCACCGGCCTCGAACATCGCTCGCGCGTCGTCGATCCCCTTCACGCCGCCAGACGCTTTAACACCCAATGACGAGCCGACCGTATGACGCATAAGCGCGACGTCGTCGGCTGTCGCACCACCCTTCGCGAAGCCAGTGGACGTTTTTACGAAATCGGCACCGGCGTTCTTTGCCGCGAGACAGGCTCGCACCTTTTCCTCATCAGTGAGTAGAGCGGTTTCGATGATGACCTTGCAGAGGATGTGGTTCTCGTGCGCGGCCTCGACGACGGCTTTTATATCGTCCTCGACGGCACAGTCGTCGCCAGATTTGAGGGCTCCGATATTGATGACCATGTCGACCTCACGGGCTCCGTTAAAGATCGAGCGTCGGGCTTCAAAGGCCTTAACATCCGGCAGCGTCGCACCGAGAGGAAAGCCGATCACGGTGCATACCGGGATGGTCGTACCGTGTAGAAATTCGGCTGCCGTCCGAACCCAGCTCGGATTTACGCAAACGGACGCAAAGCCGAATTCAGCCGCTTCCTTGCAGAGCTTGCGAATATCCGCCTCTGTCGCTTCGGGCTTTAACAGTGTGTGGTCGATCAGGGAGGCCCAATCGTGTGCGGTTGCGGTCTCGCCCAGCACGATGCCGATACGCTCAGCGCCCGCGTCGACGATCCTTTCGACATCGGCACGGCAAAATGTCGGGCAGTAATCGTCACCGTCACCGTCACCGAGCTTGGCAAGGACCATGTCGGTGATCTGATCGATCAGCTGATTGTAGTTACCGTTCGTCTGCATTGAAGAGCCTATTTTAGCACCGATACTGCTTCTCAATATTGTCGATCTTAGCGACACGCTTCTTGTGCCGTTCCTCGCTGATGTCCGTCGACATAAAGGCTTCGACGATCGCCTTGGTCTCGTCAAGCGAGTTCTGCCCGGCGCCCAGGGTCAGCACATTCGCACCATTGTGCTCGCGAGAGTTCTTGGCGAGGGCGACCGAATAGCAAGCGGCCGCCCGAACGTTCGGCACCTTGTTCGCGGTCATAGCACTGCCGATACCTGCTCCGTCAATGATTATGCCGATATCGACCTGTCTGCCGCTAACTGACTTCGCCACGGCGTGAGCGAAGTCCGGATAGTCGACCGCATCCTCGCTCTCGGTCCCAAAATCTCGAACATTAATGCTCTGATCGGTCAAAAATGACTTGATCTGTTCTTTGAGCTTGAACCCGCCATGGTCCGAACCGATCGCGACCGAGCGAATTTTGGTCGTGCTCTTGCGGGGCGTTTTGTGGATCAGCTCGATCTGCCGATCATTGACGATGTCCTCGGCAAGCGATGTGAATTTTACGTTCTCGGCGACGCGAAGACGCGAGCCTGCCTCCAAGCCCCGAAGGTCATCCTCGGTGAGGAGTGACTTAGAGGACTCGTCGCGGTCCCATTCTCGGCCCATCTTTTCCTTGAGCGAGTTGACGACAACGTGCTCCGGTTCATGCGACACGGTCGCCGTCTGAGCAGCCTCGCCTTCGGTCGGAACGGTCGCGAGGACCTGTCTGACGAGCTCTCGGACGCGGTCACGCTTACTTTTGTCGACTTCTGCCATAGAAAAAAGGCCGGAAATTCGCTTGCCTTGAAAAGCGAGCGATACTTGAATAATATTGGCATTCAACGCTCCAATCAAACGAGGAACGACTATGGCCGCCGAATCCACACAGATGGCAAGCACGGAATTTACCAATTCGAATCTCGAGGTCCTTTTTTCCGAGCAACAGATCGCCGACCGCATTGCTGAGCTCGGAGCCGAGATCACACGGGAATATGCCGGCAGGGACCTTGTGCTCGTAAGCGTCCTCAAAGGCTCGTGCGTCTTCCTCGCCGACCTGATGCGTGTGATCGATCTCAAGTTAACGATCGATTTTATGTCCGTCTCGAGCTACAAGGACGGGACGACCTCGACCGGCGATGTCGAGATCCTAAAGGACCTCAGCAATTCCATCCGCGGCAAGGACGTTCTCGTCGTCGAGGATATTATCGACACCGGCCTCACGCTCTCTCGGCTGCTCGACATCCTTGGCTCGCGTGGAGCGACTTCGATCAAGCTGGCCAGTTTTCTCGATAAGCCGGAGCCCCGTATAAAGACCCATCTCAAGATCGACTACACAGGATTTGTGGTGCCTAACAAGTTCGTTGTTGGCTACGGCCTTGATGCGGCGGGACGGTATCGTAACCTGCCGTTCATCGCTATCGTCAAGGACCCGTCCGTCGCATAGTACGCCGAGGTTGACCAAGGTCTCTCGTTCCCGTATAATCTGAGTTTTTCGATTAGTGGGCGTGTGCCGACCTATCGAGGAGCGAACAACATGAGTTACGCAATCATCAGAACAGGCGGTAAACAGTACGCAGTCGAAAGCGGTCAGACGCTTCGCGTGCCTACTATCGAAGGCGAACAAGGCAAAAAGGTCGAGGTCGAGACGCTGCTCGCGGACGGCAAGTCCGGAGTTGGGACCGTCGCGGCCACAGTCGTCCGCCACGGCAAGGACGATAAGATCATTGTCTTTAAGAAAAAGCGCCGCAAGCAATACAAGCGCAAGCAAGGTCACCGTCAAGGATTTACAGAGATCAAGATCGACTAGTCATGGCACATAAAAAGGGAGTTGGTTCATCCAGAAACGGCCGCGATTCGCATTCACAGCGATTGGGCCTCAAGAAATTCGGCGGCGAGCATGTGCTCGGCGGCAATATTCTCGCTCGTCAGCGTGGCACCAAGTGGAAGCCGGGCACGAACGTCGGCCGCGGCAAGGACGACACGCTGTTCTCGCTGATCGAAGGCTTTGTGAAGTTTGAGGACAAAGGCCGCAAAGGCAAGTTCGTCAGCGTTTACGCAGAAGGTGCGGCCGAACTCGCACCGAAGGTAGTCACGGAGCCCGCAGCCTAAGTAAGTTCGATATTTTGGTATAAAAAAGCACACGCCATCGGCGTGTGCTTTTTAATGCTCAACGAAAACGGTCGGATCATTGCCTCGGCGGAAAGACGCCCTGCATGGCGATCACGAAGTTCAGGGTTAGATACGGCTGCATATTATTGTGCGGGAAGTCGCCGCCCGCCACTGACATCTCTTGAAAAGCCATCTGCGCTGTCGCTGGGATTGGATTGCCCACTGCGTAAGGTGTTGCTCCGGACGCCCTTGCGAAACTATTTCCAGTCGCTAGGGATTTGGTGCCCGTTGTGGAGTTTGCCATCAGCGCGTGATTGTGTGCGGGCATTTCGGTCTGGAACAGTGTTACCGTCTCGCTTCCCGACCGCTCGCCTAGAAATCGCTGGCTTAGGCCACTTCCATCACCCATGCCTATAGGAACGCTTCCCTGCAGATCGGGAAGAGCAAAGGTCGACTGGCCGTTACCGCCGTAATAAGTGCCCAGGAGCGAAAAGAGGGCCGTGTTTTGCGAGATCGGCAGTAGCTGCCCATTGCAAAGTGCCCAGCCGGTTGGGGCAAAGTTAAAACCGACGATCCGAATTTCTGCGACAAAAGGACTGGCCATCGTTCGTCTCCTATTGATGTGGGAAGATACCAAAAAGCGAAATAATAAAACTTACGCAAAGGAAGGGCTGCATATTGTCATGCGGCTGGCTACCGCCGGTCAGTGAAATACTGCCGCTCGCCATTGCGACCGGTGGCGGCGCGTTGATATAGGCGAAAAATGAAGATGGTTGTCCGACCAGATTTCCCGTCGCGTTGGCATCCGCTGCAG
>DASYKW010000191.1:0-6859 GCA_035995005.1 Pyrinomonadaceae bacterium | reverse complement strand
CAGATACCTCGCTACCGAGAGAAGCTCAAAATACTATCAGGAATGGGAGGCCGCAGAAAACGCTAAGCTTTGGGAAGCTAGACAACCTACCGAGGATGAACTTGACCTTTTTCTTCACGCCTACCTGGTCGCAAAACATATTGGTGCGGCGAACGCGATACCGTTTCGGTTAAACGTGATGTCAAGGAGAGGAGTGATCATCTTCAATGATGGCTACGTCAATTGTCCAAAAATAAAGAGCCAGTGCTCCCGCACAACCTTTACCCAGTTGAAATCCCCCTAGGCGTCCGACGCCTTCGTGTTGGGGAAAGCTTATCGGATGGTATTTGCGCTCGATTAGAGATTCGTAAGGGAATCTAGGGTCATATCACTATGAAACTAAAAATGAGACGGCTCGTCGCATGCCTGTTTATGGGCTCCTTTCTCTCTGCAAACATGGTACTGGGACAATGTCGAATGGCGGAGGCATTTCGACATCCGAACTTGAATCTCGGTCCAAGCTCTTCGACATCCGTATGGACGGACGATCGAAAGGCCAGCTTTCTTTTCATGGTCGGGCTCCATGTGAATACGGACGGCACTCGCAGGTCGTATAAAGTCTCCGATTTCTGGGGTAAGGATGATGCGTTGAACACTCCATGTAACGCTATGAAAGATTCTTGTGCCGGCCTCACGAGCGATCAATTGAAAGACAGACGGTTACTGACCGAGCGTGCTCTGGCTAGCAATTGGCGATCCGACCTATTGACGGCCACAAAGATCTCATCTGACATCATTCCCTTCAAGGCGGGTAAACCGTGTCCCTTGGTCGACGGTTTTCTTGTGTCAGCTACTGCGCTGTTGAAACCGAACGGTAGCGATGTATGTGACCTGTCGACCTACTTAGATGCTCTCAATGTACCGGCAGTCGTCATCCCAAAAGGGGCAAACAGGTTCCGGCAATCCGGCATTGCCGTCGGCGACCTCGTCGTTGCAATTGTGCCAGGGGCAACTTCGCCAGTCTTTGGCGTTATCGGTGATACTGGCCCCGCGAATAAACTGGGTGAGGCCTCGATAGCGATGAATGGACAATTGCTCAATAAGAACAACTCTCCGAAGAACTACGACGAGATCCGCGGCCGGCCGCCATTCGTGGGTAAGGGTTGGGACGTGCCAAAGGCTGTCATCCTGATCTTCTCGAATTCTCGAGACAAAGTTAATCCTTACATGCAGCTAGATCGGATAGAGCCCTCTGCGAGCAAGTTATTCGAGAACTGGGGCGGCTTGAAGCGGCTCAACGAATGTGCCGGGACTTACAAATAGTCTTGCGTGGAGTGATATGCTGTTGGGACCTTAGAACTCTCTCTTGCTGCCACTCCTCGGCAAATTTTGAAGACGTTTCGAGCACAGCTCAGCGAATGCGACGCCCGGACGGGGCCAGGAACTAACCACCATCATCTGCGGCGTGCAATAGCAAACATTCCTCTTGACATGTTGTTTCATCTATGCTACATTCATTCTATTATGAGACACGCAGGGAGCATGGATGTCGACGAGCGGGAGCCGGTTTATGTGGAGTGGAAGATGTTGCCGAGGGGCGATGTGGCACCGCATTGGTCGGGGTTGTATGTGACGTTGAACAGGCAGGGGTGGCTGGTGGTGAGTGGGCGAACGCATAAGCGGCTCGGTGCGCCGCAGGCGTACCAGATCATGTACGACGAGTTTAACCGGCGTTTGGCGTTAAAGCCGGCTAAGCGTGATGCTCCGCATGCCTATCCGGCGGGCATCAATGGCCGGTACGGCGGCAAGATCATTCGTGCTTACCGGCTGCTGACCGAGTTTGGGATCAGGCCGACCGACACGATCGAGTTTCTGCAGCCAAAGATCGGCGAGGACGGCGAGCTGATACTGAGCCTGAAGCGGATACGGATCTCGCCAAAGGCGCATTCGCAATGCCGGGGAATAGAGCGATGAGCGTGAGGCTGTTTGGCGACGACGTGGTGGAATTCCAACGATTGTTAAAGTCGGCTGGACTGTTAAAGAGCGGGATCGACGGTGTCTGGGGCTCGCAGACCGAGAAGGCGGCGACCGCTTTTGAGGAGTTTTTCAAGGCGATCAGGGCGCAGTTTGGCGCATTCGACGCTCGGTCCGAGTCGATGATAGCGACGCTGCATCCGCGGGCCCAAGAGCTAGCCCGCAGGTCGCTCGCGGTCATTCGCAAGGGCGGCATCGATGCGCGGGTCATTTCAGGCACGCGGTCGTACTTGGAGCAGAATAAGCTCTTTGCAAAAGGTCGATTCGGCAATCCGCCGCCGATCGTTACCAATGCCCGCGGCGGGCAAAGCAATCACAATTTTGGCATCGCGTGGGACATCGGGATATTCGACGCGAGTGGCAAATATCTCGAGGATTCGCCGCTCTACGCCAAAGCCGGAAAGATCGCCATCGCCGCGCACATCGAGCACCTCGAGTGGGGCGGCAACTGGACGAGCTTTACGGACAGGCCTCACTATCAGCACGCTACAGGACTCACGATCTCGCAAGTACGATCGCGATTTGAGGCAGGCGAAAAGATCGTATGAGCGACATTAATAAAACAAAGCGTGACGACTCGCAGCTCGTGCTGTCGTACATGGGCCTCAGGAAGGTCGTCGGGTACATCGGCGTTGGTTTGCCTTTCGTCCTGGTTATCGGACGACTGCTACTCACCGGCGACACGCACATTTTGGGCTCAATGAGCTCGCACTATTATTCACCGGTCGGCGGTATCTTTGTCGGCTCGCTGTGCGCGATCGGTGTATTTCTATTCTCTTATTGCGGCTATGATCGACGCGATAAGATCGCAGGCCGGATGGCGTGCGCATTCGCCGTCGGCGTCGCGATGTTTCCGGTAAGGCCGGATGAGAACTTCACGGAGACCCAGGAGTTGATCGGCCGCTTTCACCTCTTCTCGGCGGCGGCGCTGTTTCTCACGCTGGCATATTTCTGCCTCAGGCTTTTTGTCCTCACGGATAAAAAGAAAATGACGACGGAGAAGTTGCGTCGCAACAAGGTATATCGGACTTGCGGATGGACGATACTTGGGTGCATCGCGGCTATCGGCGTGGTCGAATGGCTATTCGAAAATCCATATTCGCCGTACCTTGCTAGTCGGGTTAAGGAATTCTCTCCGGTGTTTTGGCTAGAGGCGATCGCGGTGGTGGCCTTCGGAATGTCATGGCTGACAAAGGGTGAGGCGATCCTCGCGGATGAGGATTGACGTTTATCGCAGGCCCTGGCCGATCTGCTCGGTGCCAAACGTTCCGATACCGTTCAGGCGAAAACTGAAGACGAACTTATTCTCGCGACGAACGCCGACGTTGAACGTGTAGTACTGCAACGCGATCGAGCAGCAGTTGTATGTGTAGCCGGCGGTGTAGAGTGAGCTGATCATCGGCGATGTCCCGGCCGCGCGGCGGTTTTGAAAATCAAAGAAGAACGAAGCTCCTCCATAAAGGCCGCGGTCCTTGCGCCCAAGCGCTAGCGACGGACTCCATTGCGAACCGCGAAGTGTGCCCGCTTCCTTTCCGTTCGGATCGGCGTACTGCGCGAGTGACGGGATCAGCGTAACGGCCCGCGTGTAATAGAAGGTTTGGAAGAATTGTACGAATGTTTTGTCGTAACCGACCGTCGCCGAGATATCGCGGAGCCCGTCGCCCTGCATGCCGTAGTCGAGGCGTGAATTCACATAGATCGTCCGCTGTGGGCGATATGTGGCGTCGACGTTCAGGGGCGACCAGCGACGCGGGGCTCCGCCAAACGTATAGAAGCTCAACGCTGTCATCGGCTCGATCTCGTTGCGGCGGCCCGGGATCAACGCTCCGCCGAATGTTTTGTCGAAAAAGTATTTGCCCCGAACGGTCAACGTAAAGATCTCATATGGCTGGATAGCTTTTGAACCGGAGCCGTTCGAGGCCGTGCTTTGCCGCGTTCCGGACTGTCTCAGCCGATCCTGCGCTTCCTTTGTAACAGCCTCGGTGTATCGCCGCGTGTAAAAACGATTAGTGATCCCAAATTCGACCTCGTTAGTGTCAGTGAGCGTATCGACCGCATCGAAACGGATGATCCGGTTAAAGTTGTCGACGCCCTTCACAAGGTGATATGTGAGATACGGCTCGATGACGTGGCGAAACCGGAACTTGTCGTTCTTGCCGTAAAAATTCTTTGCGAGAGCGACCGGCCGAACGTCGAAACGCAGCTCGCCGTATTTGCGGACGAGGTTGTCGCTGATGACGCGGCGAAGCGTATCGAATGAGTTCGAGTAAAACGTAGCCCGCACGGCACCGCTCGCCGTGAAGTTGAAATACTTCGTATGCAGCGGAATGGTGAGTTCCGGATACGCATCAAGCCGCTGTACCACCGATGGCGTAACGACCGGAGAGCTCGTGCCGGTCACCGCCGCATAGAGAGCGAGGTCGCCGACCTGCTCGCGGCGAGACACGCCCTCGATCGTCGTGCGAAACGAGAAGTACGCATCCTTGAGAAACGACAGTTGCGTCGGCCTCTTTTCAAAAGAAATGCTCGGCAGGTTTCGCGTTTTTTCCTGGACGTTAGGAATCGAGATCTCAGTTCGGCGAGCAAGAAAGTTGAGCGTATAGCTGCCCCAGCTTTTATTTACAAACGCCTGCGACACCTCGATCGGCGAGATGATCTGCTGGATCCCGTCCGAGAATTCCTGTCTGAATGCGAGGCTCGATGTCTGTCGCAGATCGACGGCAGCCGTGATGCCGTTAGGAAAATAATGCACACCGTCCGCGTAGACGATCGATCCGCCCTGGTCGGGATGGTCGGCATCGACGCCATGACCGAGAACGCGGTCCCTTACGGCAAAGAAACCAAAATTGAGAAACGAACGCGAATTAGCACGCGTCCTCACGTCCATTCCAAACCCATACCCGCGGGCCGAGTAGATATCACCCCGAAGCGTGACGTCGGCGGAGTCGCCGAGCGTCTGGTAATAAGCCGCTGAGAGGCGGGCTCCTTTTCGTGACGAGTAGCCGATTGTCGGCAGCAGAAACCCCGAACTGCGGCCTTTTTCCTTGATAGGAATAGAGGCGAACGGCACCGCAATGAGCGGAATGTTCTTTACACGAAACCGCGCACCCTTAAGCTTTACTTTGTCGTGCATGCGAATGGTCGCGGTCTTTGCGGAAAAGCTCCACTTCGGCACGGCCTCCTCACATGCGGTAAAAACACCGTCGGTCACGACAAGTTCGTTGAGACCCGTACGCTCGACACGCGTGGCGGTAAAGTAGATCACGGTCCCGTCATTCGTCTGGTTGGTAAAGCCCGTAGAGTCTTCAAAATAACCGAGCTTCGTCTTGTAATTCCAGACACCCGTCGCGCCGGTGATCCGCTGATCGTCGCCCTGATCAAAAATGACACTGCCCTTAGCAACGAGCTTGTTTTCGCTCTCATGTATCTCAATATCGTCGGCCTGCAGGCGATAGATGCCGTAATGCACATCGACGTTCCCGATGTGATGGACTATACGTTTTCCCTTCTCTCCCTCGACGGTCTGGCGGTCAGAGTAGACCACGACTTCCCCGTCGCCGCCCTCGGCCTGGAATGTCGGCGTCTTGGTCGGTCTTGGTGAAATGGTCGTCTGCTGGGTAGAGATGGGATTGACGTTCGGCGTGTCCGTGATCGGATTAGAGAGCTGTCGCTCGACGGGATTCGTCTGTTGAGACCATGCGGCAAAAGGCACCGTCAGGGTCAGCAGGAGAGTGCCTGTAATACGAGTAAACCGCATCGAATCAACAAGATACTCTTGAAATGCTAACAGACCGTCGGGCTAAGGCAAAGCCCTGTGTTAAACTGGCGATTCCCTGCTCAAATGGACCACAGCCGCATCCTGATCGTCGAAGATGAAGAGCTGATGCGACGCATTTTGCGCTCACTGCTCGAGGCCGAGGGCTATGTGGTATTCTCGGCGGACAGTGCCGAAACGGCCGTTGAGATCTTTTCATCCGACGACATAACGCTAACTCTCACCGATATCAAAATGTCGGGCCGCGACGGCCTCGCACTGCTAGATCAAATAAAGACACTCGACGCCGAGGCTGTTGTTATCGTAATGACGGCTTACTCGTCCGTCGATACTGCGGTCGCGGCTTTGAGAAAAGGGGCATACGATTACATCACCAAGCCTTTTGTAAACGAAGACCTGCTGCAGACCGTTCGCAACGCCGTCGAGAATCGCCGCCTGTTCAATGAGAATCGGCTGCTGCGTCGCGAGCTGCGACGGCAATATGACTTTGCCGAGATCGTTGGCAAGAGCGACGCGTTATTGCCGGTGTTCGACCTTGTACGCAAGGTCGCGGCGACGTCCGCGACCGTCTTGATCCAAGGCGAGACGGGCACGGGAAAAGAACTGATCGCCCGTGCGATACATTTCAACAGCGATCGAAACGAAAGGCCATTCGTTGCAGTGAATTGCGGGGCTTTGCCGGAGGGCGTTCTGGAGAGCGAGCTTTTTGGGCATGTTCAAGGCGCATTTACCGGCGCTGTCGCCGACAAGAAAGGCCTCTTCCGCTCCGCCGCGGGAGGCACCATTCTGCTCGACGAGATCGGGGAGATGCCATTAAGCTTGCAGGTCAGACTTCTGCGTGCTCTACAGGAACACGAGGTCATGCCGGTCGGCTCATCGAGTGCAATAAAATTCGATGCGCGGGTCATCGCGTCGACAAATAAGAAGCTCGGCGACGAGGTCGCGGCCGGTCGTTTCCGCGAGGACCTTTATTACCGTCTGAATGTCGTCGAGATCGAAGTCCCCCCTCTGCGGGCGAGACGTGATGACATTCCCTTATTGGTGAACCACTTTGTCGCACGGTTTGCCCGA
>DASYKW010000190.1:0-11094 GCA_035995005.1 Pyrinomonadaceae bacterium | reverse complement strand
GGAGACCCTCGAATGCGGATCGAATATCCTCGCCGGAGCCGAGCCGGACGCTATCATCAAGGCGGTCGAGCTTGCGATATCGCAGCCGGCTGGCTGGGATCCGCCGAGTGAGTACCTCACTCCGAATGTCTCACAGACCGTTAGTAAGATAGTCCTCGGACACTTAGCTCCTCGCCACCGATCCTAAAACTGTGTCAAACACATTGTCCGCGGGCAACACAAAACCGCGCGTACTGATCTACTGCGACTTCTATCTACCGAGTAAGACTGCCGGCGGTGGGATGCGCATGGTCGCGAACCTCGTCGACCGCTTCAATGACAGGTATGATTTTTTTGTTGTTACGCGGAACTACGACAGCCGCAGCAATCGAGTGCCGTTCGATGTAGTTAAGACGAATGAATGGAATACTCACGGAGGGGCACGCGTGTTTTACGCCGCCGATGATATGTGGAGTCGCCGATTTTGTAAGCGACTCTACGATGAGATCCGACCCGATATCGCACTCCTAAATAGCATGTTCAGCACGCCTGCAGTGAACTTCATGCTCGCCCGATGGTCTGGAAAGGCGGAATTCAGTCCTGTCGTTATCGCGCCATGTGGTAATTTGTCAACAGCCGCTCTTAGGAACAAATCGTTGCGAAAACGTGCATTTCTTCTTCTAGCAAAGGCGATCGGCCTGTATTCCAAGGTGATATGGAAGGCCTCAACGTCCGTCGAAAAAAAAGAGATCGAAAGTTGCTTTGGGATCAACGCGTCTATCATGGTCGCGCCGGATCTTCCGGGTAAAGAAGCCGTTAAACCTTCTGGACCGGATGTTAGACCTCAAAAGATCTCTGGCTCTGTCAGACTTGCATTTGTTGCTCGCGTCGTTCGGATCAAGAATCTTCTCTACCTACTGCAGGCCCTTGATCCGGTAAGAACCGGAGTTGTGTACCTGACAATAATCGGGCCGGTTGAGGATCGGGAGTACTGGCAGAAATGCTTGCGGTTAATCGGCGATCTGCCGCCCAATATTACGGTAGAGGTAACGGGCGGGGTCAGTCCATCGGTTGTTATGGAACATCTTCGCCGCACCCATTTTCTTGCTCATGCAACATTGAATGAGAATTTCGGATACGTCGTCCTTGAGAGCCTCACGGTGGGTACGCCTGTTGTCCTGTCCGATCAGGTCGGCTGGCAGGGGATCGACGAGATGAGTGCCGGGTTTGTTCTGCCTCTAACGGATAAAAACAAATGGACCGAAACCATCCTGCGCTGCCTTGAGATGCACGGCACGGAATTTGAAAATATGTCTCGGGCCGCTTCTGAATACGCCAGAGCGTTTGTTGACGATCCTGCCTTGGATGAAGCGACTGAAAACCTGTTGCGGACTGCCCTTCATGACGGTGCCAAAGATGGCTCGTTACTCGGTCCTAGCCGTAGCGAAATCTAATATGAGATAATGACGTTCAGCTAAACGATCCTACATACGGCTCAACAGAGGTCGAACAAATCAACACGGCTCCCTACTGAATGTTTAGAGGTCCGATTCTTTTTACTGTCATCTTCTGCGTGTCCTATGTCGGGGTTGCGGCCGCCCTTCGCATAGGATTACGGAGGAATTTCGTGGATATACCGAACGATCGCAGCCTCCATTCCGATCCGATTCCACACGGTGCCGGTCTCATAATCGCACTGGTCTGCCTCGCAGCGTACTTGCCCATCTCGTTTCTTGCGCTGAACACGTTTTCGTGGGGTTATTTTGCCGGAGCCTGTCTCATCGTCCTCGTGAGCTACCTCGACGACATGTTCAAGGTAGGGTTCAAGTTCAGGCTGCTAGTTCACAGTATTGCCGCAGTCCTACTGATCCTTGACCTCGATACATGGCATGGCATCACGATGCTTGGGAACCTTCAGATGGGGAATTGGGCCTACATTCTCACATTCATCTGGATCGTCTGGATGATAAATGCCTATAACTTCATGGATGGAATCGACGGGTTAGCCGGCCTACAAGCCGTTACCGCGGGTCTCTCATGGTTATTACTCGGCCGCATGCTTCAGATGCCGGCTCTCTACTTGCTCGGCGGCGTGATCGCGTCAGCAAGTATGGCTTTCCTTGTCCAAAACTGGCAACCCGCCAAGATATTTATGGGAGATGTGGGTGCGACGTTCTTAGGGTACACGTTTGCAGCTCTGCCATTATTAGCCCGGCACATGGCGTCTAAGGACTGGGACCTCCTCCCCATCGCGGCCGTATTATTCATCTGGTTCTTCTTGTTTGACTCAAGCATTACGCTACTGCGGCGACTTCTTAGAGGCGTCAATGTGTTTGCACCGCATCGAGAACACCTCTTTCAGCGCTTGATCGCGTCGGGACTGAGCCACCGCCGTGTTACGGTGATCTATGGCGTTCTATCGAGCGTCCTTAGCATTTCTGTTCTTGTTTCAGTGCTCTATCGTGAAGAGATCGGAATGGCTATGCTACCGGTAGTAGTCGTTTTGACGGTTGTGCTTGTCGCGATCTGCTGGCGGCGAGGCGTCCTGTTCGAACCTGTCTGAAGATAATGAACAATCTGGAAATCGCACGATTCACCTCATATGGCGTCGGGGTTGAGATCCGCAGCAATGATTCCGCTTTGCTTGCGGAGGCTCTCGATGTAGCCAAAGACGCTCTCCTGGGAAAACTCCGAACAACTCGATCGACGAAAATCGACCAATATTTTGAACTGTCAAGCGATGATCGGCGCGGAATATATACCTTGGACCGAAATAATGGGGATTATGTCGCACCTGGACCGTCTAAGCGAGGTCTTCTTTCGTTTTTCAATTCCATGGTACGCGTAAGCGTCGCGGAAGCTGCCCACAAGTACGTATTTCTACATGCGGGTGTCGTCGGTTGGCGAGGAAAGGCGATCGTACTTCCCGCCAATAGCTTTAAAGGAAAGTCGACGCTTGTTAAAGCGTTGGTAGAAATGGGGGCAGAGTACTATTCGGATGATTTTGCCATACTCGACCGCACCGGCGCCGTGCATCCTTTTGCACGTCCGATATCACTCCGCGCTGCCGATAGTGATTTCACGCCTTACGAGGTTACGGTTGCGGAGATCGGGGGGCGAATAGGCGTTGCGCCGTTACCTCTGGGAATGCTCTTCTTAACTTCCTACGCAGCGCGCGCGCGCTGGAATCCCCGGATCCTGAGCAATGGAGAAGGCATACTCGCCACACTTCCGTTCGCGATCGCGATCAAAAAGCGTCCGGAACTATGTCTGCGGGTCTTGAAACTTGCGACCGACCGTGCCATAATCGCCAGCAGTTCACGGGGAGATGTGAATGGGTGTGCGAAGAAATTGCTTGATTTCTTTGACAAACATGCGGATTAGAGTAGAATAAGCCGTCAACAGCTTTAGAAATACTCGTTATACGGATTCACCTGGAGGGTTTCGGGGGATTCTTTTAGAAATTACACTACTTGCTTGGAGGAGAAAATGGACAGAAATCCGAAAGCCCGTCAGTCGGGACTTGTGATCCAGGAGATGCCGGACGAGGTCTTGGTCTATGACCTTGAAACGAATAAGGCACATTGCCTCAATCAATCTGCAGCGATGATCTGGAAGTCATGCGATGGTACAAATACTGTTGCTGATATCGTCCGGGAGTTTGAGTCAAATGGCGCTGGGCAGGTGAGCGAGGATTTTGTCTGGTTGGCCATCGATCAGTTGAGCGAAAACCAACTGCTCGAGAGCGTGGTCACTCCGAAATTTGATGGACAGTCGCGCCGTCAGGTGTTAAAGACCATTGGTCTTGCATCCATGGTCGCCATACCGGTTATAGCATCTCTCGTGGCGCCGCCGAGTGTACTGGCAAGCGTTTCATGCGCCTGCAACGGCGCCGCCCAGTGCGGGACCTTGACTGGATGCGCTCCGACGTGCAACACGACCACGTCGAGATGCGTTTAACTCGTCGCTGATCTAGGCGATCGTAGTGATGAGCGGCCGGCGTCTAATGAGCGGCCGCTCTTTTGCGCCTTTCCATTGTGCCGCACGTCCAGCGCGATCCCCATCGAATTTGGTAACCTTTGATTGTGATCACAGCCCCGGTTGAGTTCGCGAATGAAGACGATACCTTGCGCTGGGAACTGCTGCAAAGGCGGGTCCAGCGGGCTCGAGCCACGCGTGGTGTTAAATGGATGCGCTCACATGGGATAGAGCCGATCCTAATAAAGGGCGTGGCTGCCGGGCTGTGGTATCCGGCAGATAAAGTGCGCTCGTCGACCGACGTCGATCTCGCCTTTTCCGCCAGTGATTTCGAACGGGCCTACCGGCTTATCAGTCATTCCGGGGCGGATGGTTTGCCTATTGATCTGCACCGTGAGTTACGCCACTTGGACTCGGTTTCGTGGGCGGATCTTTTTGAAAACTCGATCGAGGTGTCCTTCGACGAGGGCTCCGTTCGAGTTCTTAGACCGGAGGATCATTTACGAGTTCTATGCGTTCACTGGCTCACGGATGGCGGCGCCCATAAAGAACGCCTTTGGGATATTTATTATGCGATCGAGAATAGGCCCGACAGCTTCGATTGGGCTCGATTCCTGGATCAGGTCTCCCCTCGCCGCCGCCGATGGATCACCTGCACGGTCGGCATCACAGAGAAATATCTCGGTCTAGATCTTACGAATACGCCTCTGGCGGGCATCTCCGCAGAGCTGCCAAATTGGCTCATACGAACCGTTGAACAGGAATGGGCTGCGGAATCCAAACTCCTGCCGCTTGAAGTAAGTCTCTTCAACCGCCCCGAGTTGCTGCGACAACTGAAACGACGCTTCCGGCCTGATCCTATCTGGTCCACGATCCAGGCGGAGGGCAGCTTTGATGCCCGAACTCGGGTGTTTTATCAAGTGGCAGGGTTTGCTCGCAGGGCCGGCCCTTCGATTCGACGGATGACCCGCACCATACGAGAGCGTCTCAAGTGATCGAAGCCGGCGTCACATTGGCGATCGAATCCGCCGTAGCCGGTGGCAGCCTTTCGCTGCTCGATCCGACCGGACGCGAGATCGAGAGCTGGGTGGGCAGTGATACGAATGTCGCCCGAGCCGAAGACCTGATCGTAAATATTGACGCTCTCCTCTCTACAGCCGGACTAACCACGTCGGATCTGGGCTTGATCGCGGTATCAGCCGGTCCCGGCAGCTTTACCGGCATTCGCATCGGTATCGCGACGGCTCTGGGATTAAAAAATGGCCTCGGCATCCCGATGTCCAGCTCTTCTGTTTTGGGATCGATCGTAACTGCGAATGTAGCGAAAGCCTCCCGAGGTCTGCGTTTCTGTTCAGTGGTTCCGTCGGGTCGAGGTGCGGTATCTCTTGGCACCTTCGAACTCAACGACGGAACGCAGCGAGAACGTCAGGAGCCCCGTACGATTCCGGCGTCTGAACTGACATCTTTCGTTGCCCAGAACGAGGACCTTCACTTTCTTGTCCATTCCGATCTGTTTGCCGATATCCCGCCTACACGTCGTGTCACTGACATCGGACGCAATCTGGCGCGGTTTGTAGGCCTTGATTGCCTCGCTAACCGGCGAACCACGGCTCCGGTCTTTCTAAGCAAGAGCTTCTAATGCCCGATCTCCACAGCAACGATCTGACCCGCATCTGTTCGGTTGAGTGCTCGCACATCGCGGATCTGATCCGCATCGGCGAGGAGACGAATCTCAGCCCTTGGTCCGCTCAAAGCTATTTTGAGGAGATCAAGAATCCTCGTTCGATCATGCTGCGGCTTGTTTCGGACGAAAATCATACGCTTGGCTTCGTCGTAGGACGCCTCGTCGCGGGCGGAGACATCGACGTCAGCGTCGATGCCGAGATCTATAATATTGCGATCACGACGGCGCATCAGCGGTACGGTTACGGGCAGCTCATGCTCGACAGGTTTTTGCGAGAATGCAACGACAAAGCCGTCGAGAACGTCTACCTCGAGGTCCGCGAATCGAACGCAAAGGCTATCAGTTTTTACCGTAAAAACGGCTTTGAGCAGGTCCAGACAAGGCCAAACTTCTATAATGATCCGCGTGAGCACGCCTTGCTGATGCGGCTAAAACTGAAAGATCAAAGGCCTTGATAATTTAGTTCGATGGGTCTATTATGAGGCTTAGGGCGGTTACCAAAAGGCTTAACAGGCTCCGCCCTAAAAATTGACAAGTGAGGACAAAAAAACGCTATGGACATGTCAACCGCTGATCCAGTGCGAGACGAGTTGCTAAAGAGCAATCAAGAGTTTCGCGAACTGGTCCATCAGCACGAGGATTTTGAACAGAGGCTGAGTGAATTAGCCCATCTCACATATCCGAACGACGACGAACAGTTTGAAGAAGCCACACTTAAGAAGAAAAAACTCGCGGTTAAAGACGAGATCTATTCAATGATGCAGCAGCATGCCGTTTCGCACTAGGCGACGGTTTAGCTGCTGAAGCTATTTTTGGAAGGCGGTTATTTGGGGCGAAGGTGCTCCGATGGCCGCCTTATTCTTTTGCCTTGCAGCCTCTCGTGCTGTAGCCGTACACCGCGGAGTCGGTAAGCAGGGTGATCGCCTCGCCGATGCCTATCGGGCTTGTAATGAGCGCCTCGTCAGCATCCAAGGCGATCTGGCCGGCGACGCGGCCGTGCTCTAACTCGATGAGCAGCGCGCCGTGCTGATCCAGGCTTGAAACGAGCGCATACCTGCTGCCGATAACACCGATCTGGGCTACTCGCCCTGTCAGGCGTCTCTTCCACTCGAGCCCGCCGTTTCGCCCGGTCAACAGATAGAGAAAATTGTCGTTCGACGCGGCGAGGATGCGGTCGCCGATCGCGAACACATTCGATACCGCGCCTCCCGACTTGAACCGCCAATTTGGCTTCGCCGTTGCCGAGAGGGAAGTAACACGCCCACGGCCGTCGCCTGTAACCGTCGTGCCAGTGGCCTGGCTGACGGAAACAGGGGCAGGATCGATCTTGAGCATCGATTCGATCTCGCCGGTCGCCGCCGCAATAACAAAAACCTGTCCTGCCGCCGAGATGACCGCAACGTGCGGATTGCCAAAGTGCGGCTCACCGACAAAGGCAATGGCCACCTCGCGTTTCCAACGAACGCTGCCGCTCGCGGCCTCGACAGATTCGACGCTGCCATTCCGTGCCACAACGATCAATGATCCGTTAAAGCTGCCAAGGCTGTAGCGCTCGCCCGCCGGCAGTTTCGCGGTCCAGCCTGGCACGCCCGTTTCCTTGCTCAGCAACCGTAGAGTAGCTTCGCCGCTCGCGGCACCGTCAGTCGTGAGAGCCGAGGTTACGACAAAGACACCGGCGTCCGTGGCGAGGATATTTGAGCCGATCGAACCGCCCAGTTCCGTCTGCCACAGCTTGCTGCCGTCCGCCGAGAGTGCCGCGACCCGCCCGCCGTCGCTCGCGATAAAGACGCTTTTACCGTCGGTCCCGAGCTGACGGCCGCCATCGACGGCGTAGCTCCAGCATTGTGAAAGAGTGACCTCGCCAGATACTTTTGGGATTTGGGCGACGACCGCGGCCGCCGCGAGAGACAGGTAGATGAGGCTGAGAATTGCGGCTCGGATGATCAACATCAAACGGGTCTTTTCATCGGGCGAATCTCGATTTTAGCACACGCCCCTGTCGTGTTATATTGATGCCTGAACGTCAGCCGGAGTTTGAATTTATCGCCTTCTTGAGCGGTCAGAGCGAACTCTGCGTCGTTGCGGAGGCCCGCACGAAGTAAGGGCATAACATTACACAAACGAGGAATAAACACACATGTCATTCAACAAGATAATCGTCGTCGGCAACTTAGGCCGCGATCCCGAGCTTCGCTACACGCCGCAGGGCGTCGCAGTCTGCAGTTTTTCGATGGCAACGAACGAGAAACGCCGCGACAAGTCCGGCGAGATGAACGACGTTACGACGTGGTTCAAGATCACGATGTGGCGCGAGAAGGCCGAAACCGCTGCAAAGTATCTGACCAAAGGCTCGACCGTCTATATCGAGGGACGCCTGCGTATCGAGGAATGGACCGACCGCGACAATAACAACCGCTACACGCTCGACGTCCAGGCGACCGATATGCAGTTCATCGGCTCACGCAGCGACACGATCGGCGGCGGCGGCGAATTCAGCGGTGGCTCCGGCGGAGGCCACGACGACGGCGACCATTCACCATCTTACTCCGGCGGTGCACCGTCGGGCGGAAGCTCGTCCGGTGCAGCTTCCGGCGCCTCAGCGAGCAAACCCGCCGCCACTCCGGCACCCGACGCCGACGACGATATCCCGTTCTAGAATTGCCGTCGGCTTTAGCCGACGGTCTTGACTCCAAAGACTGCACCGGGCTTTAGACCGACGATCTGTTGGTGTAAAGCCCAATTCTTTTGGCTATCGCTCACCGTTGGCTAAAGCCAACGGCAATTGACGCGACCGGACTCTTGTCGGTCGACCGACGGCTGTGGAAAAGAGATATTCGTCGCGGCCTGGGACCCGTTCCACTACAAACCCGCCGTCTGGTACAAACGCGAGCATGAAGGCTTTAGACGCTACGAACGAGGGACGTTGGGCATCAACGTGAAACGAGTGGAAGGATCACGAGTCGTGCCGTGAGAATCGTGTATCGTAGGCGTGAGACCCCGGTCGTGTTCGCTATCTGTCGTTCATCTCGGGGGCATGTCGGAGTCGTGCGGTTGTTCTACGTGAAGCCAAGCACGCCTTTTGGCAGTTGAGCTCTCCTCGTAATAATCAAACGTCAAGAAGTAGGCCCGATCGTCCTTGTCCACGGACACGTAAGCTGTTGTGCTTTGATACGGCATAAGGAAGTCCACATCTAAGCTGCATCCCACAGATCCCATCCGGAAGGTTCGCGGGCCCTTCCCTTCATGAAGCCTACAGGCATACGGCGCCTCCGGGAACCGGATGGTCTCCGCACCAAAGTTGCTGACTTTAAAGACCGCCTGGTATCCATCAGGTATCGGCTCGGTCCACACGTATTCAATCGCTAGGGATCCCTCTTCGCTCACGCCGGGAACGGGAATGGGCGGCGGATCAATTCTTTGTAGGGACTCAAACCCAGCGAACCCAGCGACCGCCTTCGCGACGGAGAAGCCGATAAGGAGCGTTGTCATGAAGAGTAAGAGGCCCAAGAAGGTTCGACTAATTGCTGAGGCTGGATTGATTCGAAAAAACACGGCAAGGCGATTATACACCCCGACATAGAACCAACCCGGACAAACTGATTTAAAAGGCTCCGGGAGCAGGTCTTTGGTTAGGACGCTGCACTTTGAGTTTACGCCAAAAGCGTTCGCTAGACCCACTCGCCCATTTTCCGAAACTTAGCGTAACGGTTGTCGAGGAGGGTTTTGGTGTCGAGGGCTGAGAGGGTGCGGACCTCGCGGACGAGGGCTTTTTTGAGGGTCTGGGAGATGTCGTCGTAGGCCTTTTGGCGTTTTTTGTCCGCTGGGCCGGACTCGGGTGCGGGGATCGTCCACGGCTGAGGCTCGGCGATGATGTCGTCGATGATGTCGAATGTTTTCAGCTCGGGTGCGGTGAGCTTGAGGCCCTCGGCGGCCTCGGGTGCTCGCTCGGCGTCCTTCCAGAGAATAGCGGCACAGCCCTCGGGCGTGATCACGGAATAGACAGCATTCTCCATCATCAGCACGCGGTCGCCGATGCCGATCGCGAGAGCACCGCCCGAGCCGCCTTCGCCAAGCACTACGACGACGATCGGGACCTTGAATCCCGCCATTTCGCGCAGGTTAAAGGCGATCGCCTCGGCCTGACCGCGTTCCTCGGCGTCGATGCCCGGGTAGGCACCCGGCGTGTCGATGATCGTGATGATCGGACGGCCAAACTTCTCGGCAAGCTCCATCACGCGAAGTGCCTTTCGATAGCCCTCGGGCTTTGACATTGCAAAGTTGCGGTGACGGCGTTCGTTGATGTCGCGGCCCTTTTGCTGGCCGATAACGCACATCTCCTGCCCGTCCAGCCTCGCAAATCCCGTGATCATCGCCGGATCGTCAGCGTACCGCCGGTCGCCGTGGATCTCGACAAAGTCAGTGAATATCGTGCCTATCAGGTCCAACGCGTACGGCCGGTCAGGATGCCGGGCCATCTGCACGCGTTCAAAAGCGGGTGTGGACATGGGTTAATTCTATCTTAATTACTGGACCCAGGCGACGGTGCAGCCGCGGTCCTCGAGTTCGCGTTGGAGTGCTCGTGAGGGAGCGATGCTGAGGTCGGCGGCGGTGACCTTGACGCGTGCGGGACCGGCCGTGACGTTGAGCGAGACGCCGCAGTGGCCACGGTCGCGTTCGAGCAGATGATACAGGTCCTCGAGAAACTTCGTGTCCTCACGGGCATCCGGGACCGTTATGTCGATCGTTCGGGCCTGCATTGCCTCGGCCTCGTAAAGCGAGCGAAGGTCGGTGACCTTTAGCGTCGGGTCCTGGCCCTCGG
Source organism: Pyrinomonadaceae bacterium (assembly GCA_035995005.1). Taxonomy (GTDB): domain Bacteria; phylum Acidobacteriota; class Blastocatellia; order Pyrinomonadales; family Pyrinomonadaceae; genus OLB17. The sequence goes on along the minus strand of DASYKW010000190.1, from coordinate 634 downwards.
GAGCCTCGATCTGACCCTCGGCAATAAACAGCCCGTCGTCGGCCAGCAGCATCGAGAGTTTGTTAAAATTCTCACCCAGCACCACGCCCTTGATGCCGCCCGAGCGGTCCTCAAATCGGAATTGTGCAAATCGATTGCCGCGTTTGCTTGTGCGGACCTGAAGGCCGCTGATCATGCCCGCGAGCTTTACCATCTGGCCTGACTGCAGGTCGTCGTACTCGGCGATCGACTTAAGCCGCATGCCCGCAAGCAGGCCGGCAAAGTTATCGAGCGGATGCGCCGAGAGATAAAACCCGACCGCCAGCTTCTCTCGCCGAGCCACCTCGTCCTGCGGCCACGCGGGCACAACCGGAAGCGTCTCCGCTACCGCCGTCTCGCCGTCGGCAACTCCAAACAGCCCGCTCTGGCCCATCATCCGATCTTCAGACGCCCGTAGTCCCTGAGCAAGTGCAGAGTCGATCGCCGCAAACAAACGAGGTCGCCATTCGCCCGCGGTCGAGCCTTCCGGCATCATCGAATCAAAAGCTCCGGCCGCGATCAGGCTCTCCAATCCGCGACGATTGACCGCACCGCTGCCAAGCTGCCCACAAAAGTCGAAGAGGGAAGTGAACCTGCCCGCTTTACGCGCCTCGAC
>DASYKW010000189.1:0-24342 GCA_035995005.1 Pyrinomonadaceae bacterium | reverse complement strand
TGCGCGGGTTGCAGGGAGCGGCTGTGATCGACGAGCAATTCGATCGCATTGATCCTAAAATCAAGTCCGTCACGGGCACGGGCGAGTGGGCTGAAATTCCAGTCACCTGATTCCCACGAGAGAATGTCGACGACGATCAATGTGATCTGCTGAGAAAATAATTGGTCGACCTCAGCCTTGGCGAGAAAGCCGTTCCGCTCGAGGAATTCCGCAAACTCAAAATCGTTGGACGAACTCGGGGCCGCGGTGAGATCGCCCTTCGAGAGCTTTCCCTTGGCAATAAGCATCTCGAAGAGCCGTGAGGAGCGAGCATTCGACGCCGCGAAGACAATTCGACCACCGCGAAAATAGACAACACCCTTTTTCGCCTTGTCCTCGACGCGCAAGCTGCCGCTGAGCCTGGCATTAGTGATCTCGGCGATCAGCTCGGCAAACGGGTGCGTCAGGAAGTTTCCCTGAATTTCCAAATTGTTTTTCGGGGTCATTCGGTGAGCAGGAACAGGAAATCGCCGCCATGGGTGCGGCTCTAAAAGGATATCAGACCGACGGGCCAAAAGTTAACCCCTATTTTTAGCGTTCACCGTGTGGATTGAGTATCATTTTTTCAAAAGCGGCGCGATGAGAAACGAGAAAAATGACATCAAGATCCGCGAATGCACGACGCTCGAAGAGCTTGCCGAATGCGTGCAGGTTCAACGAGAGGTTTTTGCACTGCCTGAGTGCGAGCTTTCGCCGGTTCGACATCTCGTCGTAACAAAGAATGCGGGCGGTTTCTCGCTCGGTGCCTACGACGGCGAGCGGCTCGCGGGCTTCGTGCTGAGCGTGCCGGCCTACATCAACGGACGACGAGCATTCTATTCGCACATGACCGGTGTAAGGCCTGAATACCAGAGCCACGGCCTGGGAGCCAAGCTCAAATGGGCCCAGAGAGCGAGGGCCCTGGCCGAGGGCGTCGACTATATTCGATGGACGTTCGAGCCGATAAAAGCGAGAAACGCGTTTTTTAATCTCGAGAAGCTGGGCGCCGTCGTCCGAGAATATCGAGTTAACTTTTACGGCACAGACTACGGCACGTCGCCCGAGTTGGATGGCATGAAACTTGGCCTCGCGAGCGATCGCTTGATGACGGACTGGGAACTAAACGACCCGAAAGTCGCGGCCCTAGCTGCCGGTGAGACACCGATGAAGGGTGCCATGATGCCGGTGGGCGAGATCGTAACGGTCGAAGACTGGCTCGGGCTCGTCGCCGAGAACCCGGAGGCCGCGAAGGCCGAGCAGCTAAGGATACGCAGCGAGTTTCAGGTTGCATTCGCCAGCGGATTCGTTGCGAGCGGTTTCACGCGAGACTCGGAGCGGCCGGCATTTTTGCTCTATTAGAACCGATGTCGATCTTCGAGATAGATGCTGATATTCGTCGGGCAAGAACCCTGCACTCGGACTTTTACACGGACGAGCGCTACTTCAACGAGTCGCGCGAAAAGATATTTGCCCGGAGCTGGCAGTTCGTCGGTCGCGAATGGGATCTCGAACACGCGATAACGCCCGCAACCATCCTGCCCGGCATGTTGGATGAGCCCGTGCTCCTCGTGAAAACGAGTGAGTGGCTCTCGTGCCTTACGAACGTCTGCACCCATCGTGGGAAGGTGCTCGTCGATGCTCCCTGCGAGGGCGATCTCATTCGGTGCCCTTATCACGGGCGAAGATTTCTCCTCGATGGGAAGTTTGCGTCGATGCCGGAGTTTGAGGGCGTTGAAAACTTTCCATCAGAGAGCGACAATTTGCTGCGGGTGTCTTTTGCTGTGAGGCAGGGGTTCATGTTCGCCTCTATCGATCCGGTCGAGGCGTTTGATACGTTCGTAAGTGATGTCGCCGAAAGATTTAGCGATGACAATTACGAGCCAGCTACATTGCGGCTGACATCGACTCGCGAGTATAAGATCGACGCGCATTGGGCGTTGTATTGCGAGAATTATCTCGAGGGTTTTCACATTCCGTATGTCCATCACGGGCTGAACAAGGTGGTGGAGTATGGGACGTATTCGACGGAGTTGTTTCGCTATTCGAGCCTACAGACGGGATATAACGCTGCGGGTGAGATCGAGGCTCGATACTTATTCATATTCCCGAATCTGATGTTCAATTTTTATTCGTGGGGTATTTCGGTAAATGTCGTGCGGCCGATAGCCCCGGACAAGACGGTGGTCGAATTCCTCACCTATGTCCGCGACGAGGCAGAGATCGATGGCGGCGCGGGAGCAGATCTTCACACGGTTGAGCTTGAGGATGAGACCGTTGTCGAGAGCGTGCAAAAAGGCATAAGATCTCGATTCTACTCACAGGGTCGATATTCGCCGTCGCGTGAGCAGGGCACGCATCATTTTCATCGCCTGATCGCCGAATTCATGAGTAAGTAACTCCCATGAACGCTGAACAAGAGATCAAGAACCTTCGCCTCGAGATCGAGCGCCACAACGAGCTTTATTACCAAAAGTCGGAGCCCGAGATCTCGGACTTTGAATTCGATCAATTGCTCGAGCGGCTGCGGTATCTCGAGGCCGAGAATCCCTCTCTGATCACGCCTGACAGCCCGACGCAGCGAGTCGGCGGCAAGGCCGCCAGCCTGCGGCCATTCACACACACCGTGCCGCTGATGTCGCTCGACAACAGCTACAGCCTGGATGACCTAAAGGCCTTTACCGAGCGCTGCGAGCGGCTGGCTGAGGGCCGCGCCCTGGATTACGTTGCCGAGCTAAAGATCGACGGTCTGAGCGTCTCGCTACATTACGAGAACGGCCTGCTCGTCTCCGGAGCGACTCGTGGTGACGGCCGCAAGGGCGATGAGATCACGCAAAACGCAAAGACGATCCGCACGATCCCTCTGCGGCTTAGAAAGGACGCCCCTGCTCACGCGGAGATTCGCGGGGAGGTGTTTTTGCCGCGCACGCAATTCGAGAGGATCAACGCGGAGCTTGAGATGCAGGGTCAGAAGACATTTGCGAATGCACGCAACTCCGCCTCCGGCACGCTCCGGATGCTCGACTCGGCGGTAGTCGCTTCCAGGCGTCTGGATATGTTTCCGTACGACGCGTTTACGGGCAGTCAAAAGATGTTTGCAACGCACGCAGAGGTCTTTGAATGGTGTGAGCGGAACGGCTTTAACGTCAATCCGAATCGGCGCGTATGCAAAGATTTTGATGAGCTGTCAGCCTTTGTCGCTGAGATGGAGACGGTTCGCGACACGCTCGATTACGAGATCGACGGTGTCGTAGTGAAGGTCAATTCGACGCGTTTGCAGGATGAATTTGGCGCCACAACTAAGGCACCACGTTGGGCCATCGCGTATAAATATCCGGCGCGCCAGGCGACAACTCGGCTTCTCGATATAAGCATTCAGGTCGGCCGCACGGGAGCCCTCACACCGGTCGCACATCTCGAGCCCACGCTGCTCGCCGGGACGACCGTTGCCCGAGCCTCGCTGCACAATGAGGACGAGATCAAGCGACTGGACCTCAAGATCGGCGACTATGTGATGATCGAGAAAAGCGGCGAGATCATCCCCCAAGTTTTGCAGAACATCCCGTCACGGCGAGATGGCACTGAACAAGAATTCGAATTTCCTACCGCTTGTCCCGTCTGCGGCTCGGACGCGGTGAGGCCAGAAGGCGAGGCCGTTCGTAGGTGCATCAATCCCGATTGCCCGGCCAAGATAAAAGGTCGGATCAGTTACTTTGCGTCGCGAAAGGCGATGGATATCGAAGGTCTGGGCGACGTGCTGGTCGAGACGCTTGTCGACTCAGGCCGTGTTAAGGATGTGGCGGACCTTTATACGGTCACGCTGGAGGACATCTCCAATCTCGAGCGGAAGGGCGAAAAAACAGCCCGGAAGCTGATCGACGAGATCGAGACGAGCAAGGCTCACGGCCTACAGCGGCTGCTCCTCGGCATCGATATTCGACATGTGGGCGAGCGGACGTCCAAGATCCTTGCGAATCATTTTCGCTCGATAGACAAACTCGCGGCGGCTAGCGAGGAGGATCTCGACGATATTCCGGAGATCGGTTTGACCGTCGCCGAGAGCGTTTACGAGTGGTTTCGAGAGCCGAGAAATGCCGAGCTGGTCAGCCGTCTCAAAACCGCTGGCGTGCAGTTGGAGGCGGACGCCGCGAGCACCGCACTGATCGATGACAGGTTTGTCGGCAAGACATTTGTCCTGACCGGTAAGCTCGAGAATTACACACGAGACGAGGCCGCGGCCCTCATCGAGGAACGCGGCGGCCGTGTGTCAGGCTCAGTCAGCAAGAAAACCGACTTTGTAGTCGCCGGCGATGATGCTGGTTCAAAGCTGACAAAGGCTGAGAGTTTAGGGGTCGCAGTGCTCGACGAAAACGCCTTCAAAGCGATGATGCAGCAGGACTAAAGAGTTATCATTATGGTAACGGTGTAGGAATATGGGAGATTTTTTTACAGCAAATGTTGCGCAGGTCGATCCGTTAGTAAGCAGTGCTATAGATGATGAAGTGCGGCGACAGGCCAACGGCTTGGAGCTGATCGCCTCTGAAAATTTCGTTTCCGAAGCCGTGCTTCAGGCCATGGGAACGGCGTTTACGAATAAGTACGCTGAGGGGTATCCCGGCAAGCGGTATTACGGCGGATGTGAATTTGCGGATGTCGTCGAGAATGCAGCGATAGATCGTGCGAAGCAGCTTTTCGGAGCCGAGCACGCAAATGTCCAGCCGCACAGCGGTGCCCAGGCGAACATGGCTGTTTTGCTGACCGCGCTCGATCATGGTGACACGATCCTTGGGATGAATCTCTCGCACGGTGGCCATCTCACGCACGGTCATCCGCTGAATTTTTCGGGCATTAATTACAAGGTCGCCGACTATGGCGTCCGACGCGATACCGAGCAGATCGACTATGACGAGCTTCAGAAAAAGGCAGAGGAATCACGGCCCAAGCTTCTGATCTGCGGTGCGTCGGCCTATCCGCGGACGATCGACTTTGCACGCATCGGCGAGATCGCCCGCTCCGTCGGTGCGAAGGTCATGGCGGATATTGCTCACATCGCCGGGCTAGTCGTTACAGGCCTGCATCCGTCGCCAGTGCCGCATTGCGAATTCGTGACTACAACGACGCATAAGACACTTCGCGGCCCGCGTGGCGGGATGGTTTTGTGCCGCGAGGAATTCGCGGCCGATCTTAACCGTAGTGTCTTTCCAGGCGTGCAAGGCGGGCCTCTCGTTCACGTCATCGCCGCGAAAGCTGTCTCATTTGGAGAAGCGTTGAGACCGGATTTCAAAACGTATCAACAGCAGATCCTCAATAACGCACAAGCTCTCGCCGCAACTCTAATGGAAGCCGGGCTCCGCATCGTTTCGGGCGGCACGGACAATCACCTGTTGCTTGTGGATGTATTTATGGACGGAAAAGGGATCACGGGAAAGGCGGCTGAGAAGGCTCTCGACCAAGTTCAGATCACGGTCAATAAAAACACCATACCGTTCGATACCAACAAGCCCTTTGTAGCTTCGGGCATCAGGCTCGGAACTCCTGCTCTAACTACCCGAGGCATGAAAGAGGACGACATGCGCGCGATCGGCAAAATGATCGCCGCGATCATTCAAGAGCCCGAATCCGAAGATGTAAAGGCAAGAGTGAGCCGAGAGGTAGCTGAACTGACAGCAAAGTTCCCAATGTATCCGAGCAGGTTGAAGGAAAGAGAGGGCGGGGCGAAGTCTGCCACATAGCCGCATTTATTGGCCGCTGTCAGCGTCAAATTGTTCAAGTACGTCGCGGGCCTCATCCGAATCGAATTCGTAGGCCTTCTGCTCGAGAGCTCCGGCTCCGATCCCGGAGTATAGCGGATCGTCGAGAAGCGGGAGCAGTGTCTCGACCGGCAGCATTGCGAGTGTTTCATAAGCGATCGCGCGTACCTGTGCCAGCTCCGTTTGCCGCACTATTTCCGCGATCTCGCCCGCCGAATAACGAGCAGCAAGAGTGTCGGCCAATTTATCAAGCCGTGAATAATCGTTGTCGCGTACCGCTCGGCTCGCCAATTGGATGAACACCTCTGCAGATGCGGACTGAGCCTCCAAGACGCGAACACATGTCTCGGCTAACTCCTTTATTTCGTTTAATTTAGCGGTGTCTTTGCGTACCTCGGTCGTGGACGATTGCTCATCGAGTGCTGACAGCAAACGGCTGACTTCCCAGTCAGCATGAGCGTCATAATAAAACCTTGGGGATTGAGAGGCTGCCGCTGCATTGCCGGCTTTGAGAGCGCCGACAAGCATCTTTTTGGTGACGGGGCGCAAGCCTTCCCAAATGCTCGCGACCTTTCCGCCGAATTCCTTTATCATCATGTCAACACGTCAAGTTTGAGGTCGGTCGTGGCATATGTCAAGAGGCTCCTTTTGCGACGACCGTGTCTCGCAAAGACTCCTCGATCACGCGTATTTTCTCCTCAAAGTCGGGTGCTCCTTCTTCCAAATGCTCGACGAGGGCGAACTGAGCAGAGCCTAAATATCTTATTTCCCAAGCATTCGGGCCGGCTTTTGCGGGCCGAGAGAACCATGCGGCATCCACCGCTCCCTCGCGGATCGGCGTCGATCCAATGACCGACGAAAGCGACCACGCCGCAGGCTCGATCAAAACCACACGTCGCAAGATCCAGCCGTGACCCTCGTAGGTTGAGATCAGCTCAGCGAGACGCGGGAGGTCGATCATTTGCCGTTCGCATTGCCGGCGACATTCGCGTTTAGCATCGGCGGTCCCTGCATTGGTACAGCATTGCCCTGCATGGCGTTAGCGGCCTCCTTTTCAATGAGATCGCGAGCTTTCCCCGGTGACTTGAACGATCCGCCAAATGCCTCGCCCAAAGCCAGCTTCCACTTGCCTTCCTCGATCATGAACGGAAGGTCTTCCCATTTGCTGTCCTTCGAGTTCCACACTTCGATCGCTCCGTAATTATCCTTGATCCGCTCATCACGAATGCTGGGCAGGCTGTCGGCGAAGGTGGACGCGGTGAAACCGTTCTCATATGCCTGCTGCTCGGTCTTGCCGTAACGCTGCATTGAGAGCTTGCCCAAGTCGACCGTTTTTACCGTGAGTTGTTGCTTTATTGCCTCTATGTCCTTTGTTTTTACGGCTGCATAAAGACGCTTGTATGCCTCGGTCGGAGTGTCGCTGCCCGCACCCGCACCGCCGCTCTGTCCTCCGCAAGAGAAAGCAGCGGCGATCAGTCCGAGCAAGCCTAAAAGTAATAAAGTATTCCTCATAACGCTTGTTGCGAAGTATAGTATGGCGTCCGCTAAATGCCAACGAAAATGAAAGCTCTTAGGTTCAATGATGGATGTCTCGACGTCACGGATGCCGAGATACCGGCTCGCCAAGACGAAGCCTTGGTACGTGTACGTCTCTCAGGCATCTGTAACACGGACCTTGAGATCGTCAAGGGCTACGCAGGATTCGCGGGAACGATCGGCCATGAGTTTGTCGGCATCGTCGAGAGAGCCGGCGACAGGCCCGAGATCGTCGGGAAACGGGTTGTTGGGGAGATCAATGCCGGATGTGATGCGTGCGAGAAATGCGTCGCGGGTGATCAGCGCCACTGTCCCACGCGTACCGTCCTCGGCATCGTCGGCCGCGACGGAGCTCATGCAGAATACCTGAGTCTGCCGTCACAAAACCTTCTCGTCGTGCCGGATAATGTGACCGACCGCCAGGCCGTCTTCGCTGAGCCTCTGGCCGCCGCATTTGGGATCGCGGAGCAGGTCGAGATCCTGCCCGAGACTCGCGTCGCTGTGATCGGCGATGGAAAACTAGGACTTCTTTGCGCGTTGAGCCTTGCTCTAAGATCGAAGAACGTAAAGCTGATCGGCAAGCACGGATCCAAGCTCGACATCGCTCGGGCTGCAGGGCTCGATGTTCTTAACCGACAGAAGTCGAAAATCGACATGCTTGAGAAATTTGAGCTCGTCGTCGAGGCGAGCGGCTCCGAATCGGGCTTTGCCGATGCCGTCGATCTTGTAAAGCCGCGCGGTAAGATCGTGTTGAAGTCGACGTTTCACGGCGCGCCGACGTGGCCGGCATCGCGCATTGTCGTTGACGAGATAACGGTCGTGGGCTCGCGTTGCGGGCGTTTTGCACCGGCCCTCGGCCTTTTGGCTGGTGGCCGTATCAACGTCGAGGCATTGATAGAAGACACATATCCGCTGTCCCATGGCGTTGCCGCAATGGAACGCGCCGGGCAGCGGGGAACGCTAAAGATCCTGCTCGATCCCGCCAAATGAGCATCAAAGAAAAAGCAAATTCGTTTTGTTATACTTTCGTATAATTCGGGGGCAGTTTTTATGTTCGAGATCCGTTCTTTCCGACCCGTCACCAATAGCTTAGCGGCAATCCTTTTTGCGTTCGCGGTCGCCGGTAATGCGCAGCCCGAAAAGCTGTCACGATCGTTCGCTGAGATCGCAAAAAAGGTCGAGCCGGCCGTCGTGAGTATCGATACGAAGACCAACGCTCAGCCGAGTGTCGCGAAGACGTCGCCTACGCCGGGCAAGGATGATGACATCATGGAGTTTCTGCGTCGTCAGATGGCGCAGCGACCTGTTTACGGTGTCGGAAGCGGCTTTATCGTCGATAAGACCGGTTTTATCCTGACCAACGCTCACGTCATTGACGGAGCTTCACGGATCACGGTAAAGCTCGATTCGGGCGAGGAATATCCGGCGATGGTGCTCGGCTCGGACGACGAGACCGACCTTGCGGTGCTCAAGATCGACGCGAAGCACGACCTTCCATTCCTCAAGTTTGGCGATTCAGAAAAGGCTGAAGTAGGCGACTGGGTACTGGCGATCGGATCGCCCTTTGGGCTGACCAAGACGGTGACCGCCGGCATCATCTCGCAAACGCGCCGAGAGACGCCGTACGCGACCGCATTTCAGCGGTTCATTCAGACGGACGCAGCGATCAATCGCGGCAATTCGGGCGGGCCGCTCGTGAATATGGATGGCGACGTCATCGGGATAAATTCGCAGATCGCGACCTCGACGGGCGATTACAACGGCGTGGGTTTTGCTCTACCGTCGCGCGAGGCCGAGAACGTTTACGCGCAGATCTCAAAGACCGGCAAGGTCCGCCGCGGCTATCTTGGCGTACTACTTGATTCCGTAAGGAACGAGTACGCAGCAATTTACGGTCTGAAAGAAGCGGCCGGTGCGATCGTTACCGACATCCGCGATAAGAAAGGACCGGCAGCGTCAGCGGGGCTGCAGGTCGGCGACATCATCACAGAGGTCAACGGCGCAAAGATCGACAGCGCCCAGGATCTGATCTCGAAGATCGCTGCCTCGGGACCCGATCAAAGCATCAGCGTCAATTATCTTCGCGAGAATGGAAGCAAAATGGCCGCTCAGACTACGGTGATCAAGCTGGGCGAGCGGCCGGGCAGCAGTACCGCCAACGAACGTGATGAGCGGCGTATCCTGCCGGTAGACGGTAAGAGCGAGCAAAAGCCATTCGGCCTAACACTCGTCGAGATGACCCCGACGCTCGCGACAACAACCAAGCTCGATGGACAAAAAGGGCTACTCGTCAAGGAGATCAATCCCGCGAGTTTTATAGCGGATGTTCGCAATTCGACCGGAAATGCAGCTCTAAGCGAGAACGATCTGATCCAAAAGATAAACCGCGTGTCGGTGGCTGATCTTCAGGCTTTCAACGACATCGTCTCAAAGTTAAAGCCGGGCGATCCCGTCGTCCTCCACGTCCTCGCGTACAATCCCGCGACAGGGGCGCCTCAGCTCAAGATAATTCAGTTCACCGTCCAATAACTCATGGTAAAAGCTACGGCCGCAAAGACCGCAACAAAGAAGTATCACAACTACATCGGCGGCAAGTGGGTCGCCTCTTCGTCGGGCGAGTGGTTTGACAACGTCAATCCGGCAGACTCGGGCGACATCGTCGGACGTTTTCCCAGGTCGAACGCAGAAGACATGGACCGTGCCATCGCGGCCGCAAAGGACGCCGCGACCCGCTGGCGTCGTACTCCCGCTCCAAAACGCGCCGAGATCCTATTCAGACTCGGCGAGATCTTAAGGGCAAACAAGGACCAGTATTCACGCGAGATGACTCGCGAGATGGGCAAGGTCCTGAAGGAAACGGGTGGCGACGTCCAGGAGGCGATCGACTGTACCTATTTTACCGCCGGCGAGGGCCGCAGGCTGCACGGCTATACGACGCCCGCCGAAATGCCGAACAAGTTTGCGATGTGCGTCCGACAGCCGGTCGGGGTTTGCGGTCTGATCACGCCGTTCAATTTCCCAATGGCGATCCCGTCTTGGAAGCTCATCCCGGCGCTCGTATGCGGCAACACGGTCGTTCTCAAATCCGGTGAGGATGTTCCTCTTTCGTCGCTCAATCTCGTGAAAGCGTGCGAGCAGGCCGGCATTCCAGCGGGCGTCGTGAATCTCGTCAACGGTCACGGCGAGGATGTGGGCCCGACTCTTGTGGGGCATCCGGATGTTCGGTTGATCTCGTTCACCGGTTCGACCACGACAGGCAAGCTCATCGCCGAGCAATGTGCTCGTGACAACAAGATCGTCAGCCTCGAGATGGGCGGCAAGAACGCGATCATCGTTATGGACGACGCGGATGTCGACAATGCGGTCGAAGGTTCGCTTTGGGGAGCTTTCGGCACAAGCGGACAGCGCTGTACCGCGTCATCGAGACTGGTAGTTCACAGGAAGGTTTATAAGAAGTTCTGCCAAAAGCTCGTCGAGCGAGTTAAGGAGCTTCGTGTGGGCAACGGTCTCAACGCTAAGACCGAGGTGGGGCCCGTCATCAACGAGCAGGCGATGGACAAGATCCTCGGCTACATCGAGATAGGCAAGATCCACGACAAAGCGACACTCGCTGTCGGCGGCAGCCGATTGACCAAGGGCCAGTATTCAAAAGGTTATTTTATCGAGCCAACTGTCTTTACTGATGTGAAGGCCGGCATGAGGATCGAGCAGGAAGAGATCTTTGGCCCGGTGACTTGCGTGATACCTTTCGGCACGCTGGACGAGGCCATCGATATCGTCAACGGCGTCGATTATGGTCTCTCAAGTGCTATCTATACGCAGGATGTTAATCATGCGTTCTACGCGATGCAGGAGCTCTACACCGGAATTTGTTATGTGAATTCCGCGACCATCGGCGCCGAGGTCCACCTGCCTTTTGGCGGCACTAAGGGGACCGGCAACGGCCATCGTGAGGCCGGCACACAAGTGCTCGATATCTTTAGCGAGTGGAAGTCTCTGTATGTCGATTATTCAGGAAAGCTGCAAAAGGCACAGATCGACGACGTCGAGATCTAGGAGAGATACGCCCGCAGGAAGGCCGCGAATCCGAGCATCAGGAAAAGCAGCGCCCACATTATCCAAATGAGGACGCGGCTGCGCCTGCCAGCGACGATCTGCCAAACGCCGATAACTATCGAGTGAAGGCCAAAGACGATCACGATCCCAAAAAGAAGGTAAACAGCGAGGAGCATTCCGGTCTCGCTGTTAATTTTTCTGGCCGAAGCCGGATCCTTCATAGCTCCGGCCAGAAGCATCGCAACACCGACCGCGATCACTGCCATAAACGCGACAAGGAACAGCCCGACGCCGACAAGCACGCCGCCGCGGATCCGAATGTCGCGAGCATTGTGAAGCTTCCGGCCGCACCTCGGGCACTGTGTTGCGGCAGTGACCTCGTTGAATTTACACTTGAAGCATTCCTTTAGTTCTGGCGCGGTGATCTCGTTCATCTTTGAGCGAACATTATAGAAGAGAACTCAGGTAGGTACGAACTTTTAGATCGATGACGACAGCGGCAATGTCGAAAACGCTCGAGCAGGCCCGCGAGATCCTCCGGCATCGCTTTGGATACGACTCGTTTCGCGACCGTCAGGAGGAGATCATCAACACCGTCGTGACCGGCCGCGACTGCGTTGTCCTGATGCCGACCGGCGGCGGCAAGTCGATCTGCTATCAGATCCCCGCGCTGATGATGGACGGCGTGGCGATAGTTATTTCGCCTCTGATCGCATTAATGAAGGACCAGGTCGACGCCCTTCGCTCGAACGGCGTTGAAGCCGCGTTTCTGAATTCCACGCAAACAGCCGCAGAACAGGTCGAGGTGTTTAAAGCGGCTCGATCCGGCTTGTTGAAATTGCTGTACGTCGCTCCCGAGCGACTGTTGCAGAGTGGCGACAAGTTTCTGGATTTTCTCAAAGGCATCAATGTGTCGATGTTTGCCATCGACGAGGCCCACTGCATCTCCAGCTGGGGACACGATTTCAGGCCGGAATATCTTCGGCTGGCAAGGCTCAAGGCGGACTTTCCCGACATTCCCCTCATCGCGTTGACAGCGACCGCCGACAAGCTCGTCCGAAAGGACATTGTCGAGAGGCTCAACATTCCAGAGGCGGAGCGGTTCGTATCGAGCTTTAACCGGCCAAATATTTTCTACGCGGTTGAGCCCAAGAAGGACTCTTACCTGCGCCTGCTCACATTTCTCAAAGACCGCCGCGACGAGAGCGGCATCATCTACTGCCTGAGCCGAAATTCTGTCGACTCACTCGCCGAGGACCTCCGTGAAGAGGGCTTTCAAGCCCTTGCGTATCACGCCGGACTCGACAAGAAGACCCGCGAGTGCAACCAGCAACTCTTTATCAATGACGATACAAAGATGGTCGTTGCGACGATCGCGTTCGGCATGGGTATCGACAAATCGAATGTACGGTTTGTCGTTCATATGGACCTGCCAAAGAATATCGAAAGCTATTATCAGGAGACCGGCCGCGCCGGTCGTGACGGGCTTCGGAGCGAGGCCCTTCTGTTTTTTACGTGGGCCGACGTGACGAAGCTCAAGGGTTTTGCAGAGGTCGAGGGTAACTCCGAGCAGACGGAGATAATGCTGAAAAAGCTCGGACAGATGGGCGAATTTGGCGACCTTCGCTCGTGCCGGCGGCGGTATCTGCTCAACTACTTTGGCGAGGAATTTGGCGAGAATTGCGGCAACTGCGATAACTGCACTACTACCGTAGAGACCTTCGACGGCACGATCATCGCTCAAAAGGCGTTGAGCGCCGTCTATCGGACGGGGCAGCGATTTGGCATCGGATATCTGATCGATCTGCTTCGCGGCTCCGAAAGCCAGGCCATCCGGGACGAGCACCGGAATCTAATAACATATGGCGTCGGCGCAGATGTTTCAAAGAACGCGTGGCACGAACATTTTCAGGACCTTATTGCTCAGGGGTATCTTGCCAAATCGGACGGCAAATATCCGATCGTCGTTCTTACTGACAAGAGTTCGGACGTTCTCGCCGGACGTGTCAAAGTGGGCCTTCCAAAAGCGAGGGTCCGTGACGAGGGTCGCAAGAAGCTCGTCCCCGCCGCGGGAATGCAATACGAGGAACCTCTGTTCCAGCAACTCCGGCAACTGCGAGCGGCGATCGCAAAGGACGAGAAACTGCCGCCGTACATCATATTTTCGGATGCGACGCTCATCGAGATGGCGACGTGGCTGCCGCTGACCGAGGGCGACATGCGCCGAACTATGGGCGTAGGCGACGTAAAGTGGCAAAAGTACGGCCGCGATTTCCTCGGCGAGATCAGGAAATATTGCTCGACTCACAACCTAACAACCCGCACCGAGCTAAAACAATCGAGCCGTGCCCGCAAAAAGCGGACCCGTCGGCCGGACGGGCGAAGCACATTCGAGATAAGTCTGGACATGTTTCTTGAGGGAAAGACCGTCCAGGAGATCGCTCTCTCAAGGGACCTAACGGCGAACACCATTGAGGGCCATCTCGCTCTATTTATCCCGATGGGAAAGGTTAAGCTTGAAGACCTTGTGGCCGCAGAGAAGATCGAACCGATCCGCGCGGCGATCCACCGTCACGGCATGACCGCTCTCGGTCCTATCGGGACGGATCTCGGCGACGAATACAGCTATGGCGAGATCCGGGCCGTTATCGCATCGATGCAGTAGCTGAGGATTTCTAAAAATGCGGCGAGCGCGATAATATCTAACGTTTGGTCAAAATAATTACTGTTTCGCGGAGATAACATCTATGAAGATCGGCTTGCCGAAAGAGATCAAGGACAACGAATATCGCGTCGGTCTAACGCCCGCGGGCGTTCAGGCGCTTGCCCGGGCCGGCCACGACGTGTTTGTGCAAAAGACGGCCGGCGAGGGCTCTGGCTTCAGCGACGAGCAGTACGTAAAGGCGGGCGGCAAGTTGTTGGATACGGCAGATGAGATCTGGCAAACGGGCGATATGATCGTCAAGGTCAAGGAGCCGGTCCAGCCTGAGTACGCGCGCATGCGCGAGGACCAGTTGCTCTTTACCTACCTCCATCTCGCACCGGAGTTTGAGCTGACAAAGCAGATGCTTGATCGCAAGGTCACGGGCGTCGCGTACGAGACGATCACGAGCGGCCGTCGTCTGCCGCTGTTGACGCCGATGTCAGAGGTTGCGGGCCGCATGTCCGTTCAAGTCGGGGCCACGTACCTTGAGAAAATGAACGGCGGTCGTGGTATTTTGCTCGGCGGTGTTCCGGGCGTTCCCGCCGCCAACGTTGTCATCATCGGCGGCGGTATTGTCGGGACCGAGGCTGCTAAGATGGCTGTCGGCCTCGGCGCAAAGGTCACGATAATCGACCGCGATCTCGACCGACTGCGTCAGCTCGACGATATTTTCCTGTCGAAGGTCCAGACGCTTGCCTCGTCGCGATATGCGATCGAGGAAGCCATTTCGCACGCGGATCTCGTGATCGGAGCCGTTCTTGTAGTCGGTGCGGCCGCACCAAAGCTCGTTACGCGCGATATGCTGCATCTTGTGCCTCAAGGAGCGGTTCTCGTGGATGTGGCTGTGGACCAGGGCGGCTGCTTTGAGACGACGCATGCCACCACGCACTCGAATCCGACCTATTACGAGGAAGGCGTCCTTCACTACTGCGTGGCCAATATGCCCGGAGCGGTGCCGAGAACGTCGACCTTTGCCCTGACCAACGCGACGCTGCCGTACGCACTCGATCTCGCAAACAAGGGATTTGAGCAGGCGATCAAGGACGATGCAGGCTTGCGTGAGGGCGTAAATACGTACGCAGGCAAGCTCACTTACGAGGCCGTCGCGACGTCGCAGGGATTGGAATACACACCGCTCGAGAGTTTGATCGATCTGAAGGCCGCTGCGGCGTAGGAAAAGCGGCCCGCGAAAAACACGAAGGCACGAAACAGATCAAGCATCTAAGTTTCGTGTCTTTAGTTCTTTTGGTGGGTAAATTGGTTCAATGTACGAGTTTGCAGTCACACCAGCAGTAACGCAGCTTCGCCGGCCCGGCGTGATCATCACCGAGGTCGCGGGCGAGAGTGTCGGTGCCGAGATCGAGCTCGTGCCAGGCGATCGGATCGTGCGCGTAAACGGCCGGCCTGTGCGGGACTATCTCGATTTTAGATTTCAGACAGCAGGTGAGACCGACCTTATATTCCAGGTAAAACGTGCCGGCGGCGAGACGCTGGAGATCGAGTTTGATCGCGACGAGGGCGAGGACCTCGGACTGATGTTCGAGCAGATCGTTCCGCGGCAATGCGCCAACGAATGTATTTTTTGCTTTTGCAAGGGAAATCCTGATGACGCGCGGCCATCGCTTTTCGTCCGCGACGAGGACATAAGGCTATCGTTTCTCTACGGCAACTACACGACCCTCTCGTCCATAACCGACGATGAGATGAAACGCATCGTCGAGCAGCGTTTGTCGCCGCAGTACGTCTCGGTCCACGCGACGGATCTGGCGACCAGGGCTTATCTGCTAGGCGTCGACGAATCACGGGCCGATATCTCGGACAAACTGCAAACGCTGCTCGATAACGACATCGAGCTGCATGCACAGGTCGTTCTGTGTCCCGAGATAAATGACGGTGCGATCCTGGAGAAAACTCTCCGCGATCTTGCGTCGCATTATTCTAAAGTCATTTCCACAGCGGTCGTTCCCGTCGCCCTGACTCGGTACAACACCGATGAAAGGCTAACGCGAGTTACCCCTGAATTCTGCCAGCGAACTATTAAACAGGTCGAAAAGCTGCAAAGGGAGTTTCGCAAGACACTGGGGACGACCTTCGCGTTTCTCGGCGACGAGATCTACATTAAGGCGGGCGTCGACGTGCCCTCGCGCCGGCATTACGGCAACTACCCACAGATCGAGGACGGCGTCGGAATGGTTCGGTCGTTCGTGAATGCCTTTGAACGACTGCTATCAGAGCCACCCGGTCTAACGCGGTCGTCTCGAGCGGTCGACGGACGTACACATCCTGCGGCAATCATTCCGTATGGACTCAGCTCTTCTAATCGTCAACCACCCGCTTCCGCAGCTGGTTCCGACTTGTTCGCCACGATCCTCACCGGTGAGATGTTTGCGCCGATACTCCGCGAGCAGATCGAGAGATATAACAAAGTTAGAGGCACACGCCTCCAGGTGATCGCGGTGCCGAACACATACTTCGGCGGCGATGTCGCGGTCGCCGGCCTCCTAACCGGAAAAGATATAGTCGCCATGAAAGACAAGGTCGTCGGCGATCTCGTCATCATTCCAAAGATCACGATAAAATCCGACGAGCCTATTTTTCTCGACGGCATGACCGTCTCCGAGCTCGTGGATAATCTTAGTGTCGCGGTTTATGCTCTTGATCTGAACGAACTCATAGAATTTCTGAGTTAGCTCCTTTATCTGGGTACTTTTACATGGGAGACAGCCAATGACGCAAGAGGAGATCCTGTCCAAGGTCGAGGAACTCGGACCTTGGTTTCACTGTATTGATCTCGGCGAAGGCGTTCTCACCAAGCACCATACGGTGGCCGCCGAGGACGCCGATCATCCGGTTGGCACCTGGAGAAAGATCGAACCGCATTTACCGGTCGACCTCACAGGTAAGACGGTATTGGACGTCGGCTGTAATGCCGGTTTCTATTCCTTCGAAGCGAAGCGGCGTGGCGCCGAACGCGTTGTCGCATTCGACGCGCAGCGACGGCAGATACGTCAGGGACTTTTCGTTGCCGACGTGCTCGAGCTGGATGTCGAATTCTCACGAAAATCGGTCTATGATCTAGACCCGAACGACATTGGGCAATTCGATGTCGTACTTGGTTTGGGGCTTCTTTACCACTGCAAAAACATCGTACATGCCCTTGAGGCACTGGCAGCCGTGACGCGCGATCTGCTGATAATTGAAACCGCTATCTTTGTGAATCCTCCCGCGAGCGACACTGTAAGTCCGTCTCTTGCACAGCCGGAACAGGCCGTTTGGCATGGGCAAAAAATACATCTGAATGCCTACGTCGAGAATCCGGTCGATGCTAAGGAGGCCGTTTATAACTGGTTCATTCCTAGCACAGAATTTCTCCGTGTGCAGTTGGAAAGGCTCGGATTCTCGGGTATCCAGACGATTGACGACGAAGACCGCGTGATCTTGGTGTGTCGTAAGAGCGAGCCCTACCAAGATAGTGCGACGCTCGGCAATCTGGCGGCCGAGATCGCTTTGATATCGGCTCCTACCAGGTGCACACCAGACGAGCAGATCACGTTCAAACTCACCGCCCGCAACGTTGGCTGGCTGATCTGGAGAGCGAACCTACACGACCAAGGACAGCGGGGCACCGTCAGCCTCGGACCACATTTGATGTCGGGGCAACACGTAACGCGTTTTGGCTTCAGCCGTGCACATCTTGATCGGGACATTTTGCCAGGCCAAACTGCGGACTTGAGCCTGACTGTAACGGCCCCGGACACGCCCGGGACCTATACGATCGAATTCGACATGATTAGCGAGGACCTGGTCTGGTTCGAGGACCTCGGATCACCGATCGTGCGTCACGAGTTCACCGTAAAATAAGAGAGGCGGACCGGGCGAGTCCGCCTCATCGCGAGGTTGTTTGGCCATGCGGGCCCGACAGCCTTAGCTTCGAACGAAGTTGTAAACAATAATGCCCGTTACTTTTACCGGCATGCCACTGAGTGTCGTCGGCGTGAATCTGGCATGCCTCGCTGCATCCTCGGCCGCCTGCCGAAGGAGAACATGACCGCTCACCGCGGAGGCTGATACGACCCTTCCTGATTCATCGAGTAAGACCTGTACCGTAACTTGACCTTGGGCTCTGACCAACTGAGCGGCGGCTGAATAGACGGGCTTGGGCAAACTCTCCGCCTTTCCGTTAAGCACGCCACCCGATCTCGGGGCCTTTGAAACCTCTGCCTTCTTGACCGTCGGCGGAGGCGTGAGATCCTCGACGATCGCTACAGTCGCCGGCGTGGCTATCCCTGCCGGACTGGCGCCGGAACTCGCTATAGGACCTCGGCCAATCGATTCATCGCCCATAGTCTCGGTGTTGAACGGGCCACGGTCGAATTTCCCGTCCAACGGCCGCGAAACCGCGTTCGTTGGCGTAGTGGAGATCGCCGGGACGGCACTTGGTGTCTCCATCGTGGGTTGAACATTGTCGGTCCTCGTGGGCACCGTGCTCTTGGCAGTCTGCGTCTGAAGCTCTGACTGTCGGATCGGCGCAGCTTGGATCGGCGCGTCAGCCATCTCGATCGGTGGCAACAACTCTACTAGCTCAAAGCTGCCGTTGCCTATCCCGTAATCGGCAGCGTAGATGCTGACGACGATAGCGGTTACGAAAAGCACGCCCATCACGACGGACGAGGCGATAAAGTATTTTTTTCGGTCGTGAAAATCAGCACCCTTTGGTTCAGATTCGATCAATTGGTCAAACATTAGGTCCTCCTGTGAAGCGTTCGGTGCCAGCCGCTCAACTAGTTAGACACCAGATCCGTCCAGAAGTTCCGTTGTCGAAATGTAAAGTTGTGTGAAGGGTGGCAAGGTGCTCTAGGAGTTCTTGACCGAGATGATCTCTGCCGCGATCGAAACGGCGATCTCCTCGGGAGTGCGGCTGTTTATCGGAATGCCGATCGGCGCGCGTATAGCGTCGAGTTGCTCCTGCGGAAAGCCCTCGCTTTTGAGCTCACGCAGCAGCGTCGCCATCTTCGCCTTGCTGCCGAGCACACCAAAGTATTCGAATCTTCGCCCGACCAATTCGCGGATCGCGATCTCGTCCGTTTTGTATCCTAGCGTCATCACCACGACGTAAATATTCTCACCGTCGCGGACATGATCAGCGATGGCCCGGTAATTCTCGATGATCGTGATGTCATCGGCGAACGCGTTTTTTTCGAGCGTATTCAACTCGGGTCGATCGTCGAAGATACGGATCGAGAAATCCATCCGCGACATCAACTCGCTCAACGCTAGGGCGCAATGTCCGCCGCCGACGATGATCAACTCATTCTTTGGCCCGAGCTTTTCTGTGTATGTAAACTCACCGTCAGACAGCCTGTCGAAGGTTATCCGTTGACTCCGCTCCAAGTCGGCGCGGTAGATGCCCCAGGTGCGATCTTCAATTTTGAGCCACGCATTCTCTCCGGCTGCGATCTCGACAATAGACAGGTCGCCGGGATCAATAAGCAGTCGAAGAATCGTCTGCTGGCCCGAGCAGATCATTCCCGATGGATGATCCGAGTTCGTGCGATGTTCCTGTTCGATTAGAGACGGCGCCAGATCACCAACCGCCTCCGACAGCAACGCCCGTGCCTGCTCGACAAGATTCACCTCCATCACCCCGCCGCCGATCGAACCGATGAGTTCGCCGTCCTCAGCGACCGCCATCTTATATCCGGCGCGTCCCGGGCTAGATCCGTGACTCTCAGCGACGACGAGCAGAACGGCACGCTTTCGGGTACGGAGCTGTGACGCGAGGAAGGTCCAAAGTGCTCTATCCTTGGTCACCCGCGCTCCCACCTAGAAAAGACCCTCATTATTAATCTTGTCTATCACGTGGTTGTTTTGATCCACATAGATCATCCACCGCTCGAAATATACGGAGTATTCATAGCTGATGCAGTTCGACGTCTGGAAGCAAGGCTCTGTCACCATCGGCTGTCCCATCAATTCGACAACTCTCTGGTTCGAGTCGCCCACTTGAACCGCATCGTATCCTCGTTGAAGATTTGTGTGGTGAATTCCCCCGACTCCGATCCATGCGGCGATGATCACAATCGGAACGGTAAATGACACGACAACGATTGTTCGTATTCTCGTCATTGCGAGGCCTTCATTTTGCCGCGGCGGCGATCTCGGGATAGAGGTTCATCAAAACTTTTTCGGGTGTGAATGGCAGGTCGAATTTGGGCTCGCAATCGGTGAACGCTTTGACCGCGTCGCGGATCGCGAAATACGCTCCGATGCCGTACATCAGCGGGGGCTCGCCGACGGCTTTTGAATTGAAGACGGCAAGATTTGAGCGGTCGGTCTCGAGCGGCGAGATCGCGATCTCTTTTGGGATCGAATAAATGTCTGGGACCTTGTACGTCGATAGAGCGTTTGAGCGGAGGCGGCCGTCTTTGTCGTAAACGACTTCCTCCATCGTGACCCAGCCGAGCCCCTGGACGATCCCGCCCTCGATCTGGCCGTTGTCGACGGCGGTGTTCATCGAAGTGCCAAAATCGTGACAGCACTTTACATAATCGACCTCGTATCGCCCGCGAAGGCAATCGACGGTCACGCCGATGAATGCTGTGCCGTAAACGTGATATGCGAAAGGATGTCCCTTCGCGGTCGACCAGTCAAAGCCGATCCCCGGCGTTGCGTAGTGGGAATGCTCACTAAGATTTACTCGCTGAAGATGCGCCTCGAGAACAAGCGTCTGCCACGCTAGCGAGGTCTTCTCGCCGTTGCGATAAACAAAGCCGTCCCGCAACGAAAGGTCCTCGACACTAGCCGCCTCGACAAGGTCTTTTGCGACCTCAAACAGTCGATCGCGGATGGTTTCGCACGCGATCTGCGTCGCCTTGCCGTTGAGATCCGCGGCAGCGGATGCAGCTGTTGGCGACGTATTGGCGATGCGCAAGGTATTGGTGGTGTGGACCTTAACCTCACCGATATCGAGTCCGAACATCGTCGCGGCGACCTGCGCCATCTTTGTATTCACGCCCTGACCCATTTCAACGGCGCCCGTCGAAACCGCGACCGATCCATCCGTGTAAACGTGAACGAGCGAGCGAGCCTGATTCATCGGCGTCTTGGTAAACGAGATGCCAAAGCACACTGGCATCACCGCTACGCTCTTCTTTAACCATTTTGACGAGACATTGAATTCATCCGCATCATGCTGCAACTTGGCAAGGTCGTATTCGCGGTCGGCCTGTTCCCACGAGTGGACCGCGTCGCTTTCGGCGAGCTGGCCGTAAGGGAATTCGTCCCCGTCGACGAGCAGATTGCGACGCTGGATCTCGACAGGCGAGACGCCGAGTTTCTCCGCCGCGTGGACGATCGCCGATTCGATCACAAACATCCCCTGCGGTCCGCCAAATCCACGAAAGGCCGTATTCGGCGGCAGATTCGTGCGGCAGCAGTATGCTGTCGCGGTGACGTTGGGAACGAAGTAGCTGTTAGTGCAATGGAAAAGTGTTCGCTCAAGCACCGGCGGCGAGAGATCGCACGCCGCACCGGCGTCCTGATAGAACGACGCCTCGTAGGCCACGATCTTCAGATCCTTGTCCAGGCCGATCTTGTAGTCACTTGAGTAAGGGTGTCGTTTCCCCGTCATGCGCATGTCTTCCATGCGATGAAGGGCGTATTTGACCGGCTTTTTTGTGAGCTGCGTCGCGACTGCGCAAATGCCGGCCCACGCGTTCGCCTGGTCCTCCTTACCACCAAATCCACCGCCGAGCCGCTGCACGTCAACCTCGACTTTATGCATCGCGAGGCCCGTCACGCGGCAAACCGCACGCTGCACTGCCGTCGGCCCCTGCGTTGAAGAGTAAACGCGAAGGCCGCCATTCTCTGTCGGCACCGCGTACGCACCCTGCGTCTCGATGTAAAGATGCTCCTGGCCGTTCTGCTCCGTGCGGCCCTCAAAGACGTGCTCGCAATTGGTAAAAGCAGTAGCAGTGTCGCCAAGAACAAACTTCTTAGGCGGAACGATCAGGTCGCCATTCGCGGCCGCGACACGCGGATCGGTAACGACCTCAAGCGGTTCGATCTCAGCCGTGATAAGCTTTGCCGCTTTGTGCGCGAGAGCCTCGCTCGTAGTGACGACGATCACGATCGGCTGACCCGCAAAATGAACCTCGCCCTCAGCAAGCAGCGGCTCGTCAGGCACGATCCCGCCGATCTGGTTCTCGCCGACGAGGTCCTTTGCAGTGATAACGCGAACGACGCCTTCCGAGTTTTCCGCCGCGCTCGTATCGACGCTCTTCAGCTTTCCATGAGCGATCGACGAGTCAAACACACATGCAAACAGCGTCCCCTGAACAAGAGGAATATCGTCCAGATAAACGCTCTCGCCGCGGACGTGGGAATATGAGTCGATGTTCTTCATTCCTTTACGATGAAAGTTTCCCAACCGTCATAGTCGCCATTGCAGTCGTGTGCAAGCTGCCACAAGTCGAGGATATAGGCATCCGCAGACCCCGGCGTTATTTTGTCGACACGAGAAATATGCAATTGGAAAGGCTTACCGTCCGTATGATCGACAGTTTCCTTTCCCTCAACTCTAAAACCTTTTCCGTTCAGTTTTCTAATAAAACTCGCTCTGTCTTGCTCGTTGGCAAAATATATCCAGTGATCGACTTGCCGCTCCTTCTCATGGATGTCGCCATGGGAGCCCAATTGCTCAATCACTCTCAGGTTATTGATACTTTGCATTTGAATTGGGAGCGGGTAAAGGAAGTCTTTATAGGCTTCCCAGCCGGCGTCTTTTTCGAGTTTCCCCCGAAAACTGTAGCCGGGGAACCGTTGTAAAACCTCATTTATGAGTGGAACGGGATCTTGCTCGTCAGGCAAGTAGAAATAGAGAGTCATGTCGGCCTCGCAGAACAAATGACCGACAAAGACTGCGCTCCGTTGCGTTCGGAGCGACGATTGTATCGACTCCTCGATTGAGCTTAGTGTCGAGAACTCTTGATCATTTGGAAGCCCGTTCGGGCTCGCATGCAACAGACCAATGCTAACGACGTACCTGTACGGGCGAGTGTCGACTGGCGCGAGTGTCGTTAAGCCAAGATCGACCATCACCGAGCCGACCTTATCACTATCTACCGTAGTCAGATAAGGCGCCCAGTCTTCCTGATACGCAGGGAACGGCAGTGTCACGGCTGCTGAGCGATTGCTGAGGTACTTGAAAATTCCCATACTTGTCGCGGCGACTAACACGAGGACCACACTACCAATCACAAAGCGTTGTATCTTCGAGCTATTAACCGACACCGAAGATCTCCAAAAAATGCGCCCTGAATAGCTGTCTCAAAAGCAATCGCTTGTATTCCGCAGTGCCGCGGACGTCGGAGATCGGCGATATCTCCGACTGCATGATCTCGTTCGCAGCGTTGACGGCGTCGTCGTGGACCTCACGACCCGTGAGGTAAGCTGACGTCTCTCTTAGATACATCGGGATCGGGCCCACACCACCGGCGGAGATATGGGCATTGGCGATCCTCGGGCCGTCCATCGTCAGGCTGATCGCTGTGTTCGCGGTCGCAATGTCGAGATAAGTGCGTTTGCAGACCTTTTCGAAGTTGAACTTGAAGCCGGATGCTGGCTTCTGGAAACGGATCGTGGTGATGATCTCGTCGGGCTGCTTGGCGAGTTGTTTGTAGCCGAGATAGAGGTCCTTCAAGGCCAACGTTCGTGTTTCGGCGCTTTGCGGCGAGCCGGACCCAGATAGCGTTAACTCTGCGTCGAGAGCCAGGAACCATACCGTCATATCGCCGATGGGCGATGCGTTGACGAAGTTGCCGGCGAGGGTCGCCATGTTGCGGATCGGCGTGGATGAGACCAGCTTTAGGTGTTTGTAGAGATCGGGAAAGGCCGCCTGCATAACGGGCGAGACCATAAGGTCCGTGACCGTAGCGGATGCTCCGATCTCGATGGCGTCACCCAGATCGCGGATCCCCCGCAGATCGTCGTCGTAGAGAAGCGGGCGCGAGTCGATCTCGGCCATTTGCTCGGGCCGTTGGACGTAAGCGTCTGTACCGCCGCCGACAAACTGTGAGCTGTGAGCCGTGAGCGGCAAGCAGTCAGTAGCATTTAGAGCGGACAGCCTTTGCGAGATCGAATCAAAATAGGGCGGGACGACTTGCTCACTGCTCACTGCTAACCGCTCACCCACCCTGCACGCGGCGCGTTCGATCGACTTGTAACCGGTGCAGCGGCAGATGTTGCCGTCGACGGCCGAAACGGCCATTTCGGGTGTCTTAG
>DASYKW010000188.1:0-27342 GCA_035995005.1 Pyrinomonadaceae bacterium | reverse complement strand
CGGGCGTGCGTTCGGCTACGTTGGGGTTCTTTTATCGTGTCGGTGCGAGGCATGAGCCTGAGGGTCTGCACGGGATATCACACTTTATCGAGCACACTGTCTTTAAGGGAACCGCGAAGCGAACCGCGCTCGACATCGCTATCGAGCAGGACCGCCTCGGCGGCAATCTCGACGCTTTTACGACGCACGAGGAGACCGGATTTGCGATAAAGGTCATCGACGATCAATTGCCGACCGCCTTTGACCTGATCGCGGACATGCTTGCGAACCCGCGGTTTGACGAGGGAGACCTCGCCTCCGAACAGAAAGTCATCATCGAGGAGATGAAGATGGTCGACGACTCGCCGGAGGAGTCGTTGGGCGACCTTTTCAGCGAGGCGTTCTTTGCCGATCATCCGTTGGGCCGTAACATCGCCGGTACGCCTGAGTCCGTCAAGACTTTTAACCACGAAAAAACGCGAACGTATCACAAACAGACTTTTGCGCCCGCAAATCTTGTCATCGTCGCGGCTGGGAATGTCGAACATGAGGAAGTGCTGCGGCTCGCAGAGGCGACGTTCGGCTCGCCGCAGGCGGCGATTGCGGACAGGAGTGTCCGCGTTCCGTCACCCGCAGCCCCTATCGTCATCAAACATCGGCTCGATCTCGAACAGGCGCACCTGATCCTCGCAACCCCTTTTCCAGGCGCGACCGACGACCGCCGATACGCAGCTGACCTGACCGCAAATATTATCGGCGGCGGAACATCCAGCCGACTTTGGCAAAAGGTGAGAGAAGAGCGCGGCCTCGCCTATAGCGTTGGCGCATCGGCGACGATGTATCAGGACTGCGGGCTCTTTGCCGTCTCAGCGGCAACGTCGCCCGAGCAAACCCGCGAGGTCGTCGATCTCGCGATCGACGAGATGAAGAATGTTGTTCGCGATGGTGTAACGGACGACGAGCTTGAGCTAGTAAAAGCTCAGGCCCGTGCTTCGATCCTGCTGAGTCTTGAAGATTCGGCCTCGCGCGCCGCCGCTCTCGCCCAATCCGAAATGGTTTACGGCCACCAGATCAGTGTCGAGGAAACGCTCGCAAATATCGATGCGGTCACGGTCGAGGATTGCCAGGCGATAGCGACGGAATATTTTAAGACCGAGAATGTTGCACTCGCGGCACTCGGCGATCTTGACGGCTTCGAGGTCGACCGCGAAAACTTACGAATTATTTAGGCACTAATTACACGAATAACACTAATAAAAATTATTCGTGTAATTAGTGGCAAACCTCTTATGTCCCCTTGATCCGCCG
The DNA here is from genome assembly GCA_035995005.1 of Pyrinomonadaceae bacterium. Taxonomy (GTDB): domain Bacteria; phylum Acidobacteriota; class Blastocatellia; order Pyrinomonadales; family Pyrinomonadaceae; genus OLB17. Next base: position 26,055 of record DASYKW010000188.1, on the reverse strand, counting down.
ATATGCCGCGTCCGCGATCTCTCGAGCCCTGGCGTTCGAGTCCGGCAGCTTCGCGTCAACCTCTTCGTCGATGTCGAATCCTTTCAGTCCGCGAATGATCAATTTCGCCCCGTTGACCGGACCCCAATAGTCGGTGTCCTTCGTCGGGGCGGCGTATGTCGGGATGCGCATGATCACGGCAAAGGGATTGCCGTTCGCCATACGCCATTCGACCTTTGTCTTGCGGTCGTCAAAATCGAGGGCCACCATCGTCAGCGGATAGCCCTGACCGTCATCGCCCCTAAGCTCGGCATTGTAGATCGCCGCAGCGGCCGCGAAATAGTTGCGGATCTGATAGCGACCCGGCCCGCGGCAAATGCTGTACCCATCCGTGCCGCCCTCGCCAGCCCAACTCTTGCAATCAGTAGTGAAATTGGAATACACGGAGCTGAATCGCGGCTTTGCGGGCTTCGACTGGGCGATGAGCGTTGTTGCAAACATTAAGGTTAGCGTTGCTGCGATAATGGTCTTCATACTATGCCTCCAGATACTCGATCGGGTCTCTAATGCCAGCTTTTTCAAATCCTCGAAGTCGCAACGCGCACGAATCGCACGTTCCGCAGGCTAGGTCCTCAGCACGATAACACGACCACGTAAGGTGCAGCGGTGCGTTGAGGTCGATTCCCTTCTTCACGATCTCTGCCTTGCTCAACTGGATGATCGGCGTACGGATCTCGATGTATGTGTCGGGCTTTGTCCCGGTGTCTATGACCTTTCGAAACGCCTCGTAAAACTCAGGCCGACAATCGGGATAACCGCTCGAGTCCTCGGCAACTGCACCGATATATATCGCATTTGCACCGGTGATTTCGGCCCAGCTTACCGCGATGGAGAGCATGTTCGCATTGCGAAATGGAACGTAGCTCGTCGGTATTACGTGTGAATCAAGATACGCGTCGCTAACGTTTATATTCTCATCTGTCAGCGAGGAACCGCCGATCTTCGCCAAATGTTCGATCGAGATATCGAGGCGGTCCTTTACGTTGTAATGATCGGCGACCTCATTGAACGCCCTTCGCTCTCTCGCCTCGGTCCGCTGCCCGTAAGAGACGTGCAAGAACGCGAGCGTCTCGCATTCGCGCGCGGCCATCGCCGCAGTCACGCAGCTGTCCATTCCACCTGAGACGAGTACAATACAGATCGCCATCGATAACCGGAACGCCCGTCACCCGGCGGACGTATAATATCTTGCTATGTTTTGCCCAAACTGTGCCGCGAGCAACAACGCCGACCAGAACTATTGCCGTTCGTGCGGATTAAAGCTCGAGGTAGTTGCCGCCGATTTGGCCCAGCAGCGGCCTTCCGCCGAGTACGCAGAAATGCAGCGCCGTCGCGAGCGTTTTGAGAAGCTAGGCATCGCGTCGCTAGCGATCTTTGCACTGATCGGGATAGCGATTCTTTTCTCGAAAGTATTCTATTACAAGCTTATACTCTTCGGCCCTGAGGCCCTGTTTTGGTCAGCAACCATCGCAATGATCGCTTTTGGATTATCAAGCGTGTTCTTTTTTAACTACCCGAAACTTGTAATGAAAATGGACAAGGTCAACCCGCGGCTGCCGGCACCGGAAGTCCCACCAAACGAGCCCGCAATGACAAACAAACTGCTTGCCGATCCGTCTTTCGCACCGGCGTCTGTGACCGAGCATTCTACCGAGCTCCTAAAGAACAAGAACACCTAAACTCCTCGTGTGTCGGCTCCCCAGATGTATTTGTGCAGCTGCATGTTCATGCGGATCGGCAGACCGCTGCGGGCGATCCTCTCGGCGATCTGCGGCAGATCGATACCGTGAACCGGCGAAATGAGGATCTCTTTGGCTTGCGTAGTCAGTTGATGCCGCTCGATAACGCCTTTCGCGAACTCCCAATCGACAAGATCAGCGACAACGAATTTCACCTCATCCTTATCAGCTCGCACACGTTCAAGATTTGGCCAGTGATTGCGCTCGGCTTCGCCGGAGGTCGGGCATTTTACGTCGAGGATGATCGACGCACGCGGGTCGATGTTCTCGGTTGAGACAAAGCCGCCCGTCTCTATCAGCACCTCATACCCGCGATCGCAAAGCTCTGTAATGAATGGAAATACACTCTTTTGCGCAAGCGGCTCGCCGCCCGTGACCTCGACGAGCTTGCAGCCAAATTCTTCGAGCTTTGTAAAGATGTCTTCGAAACCGATCTTCGCGCCACCGTAAAACGTATATTCCGAGTCGCACCACACGCACCGCATCGGGCAGCCCGTGAGTCTCACAAACGAGCACGGCCGTCCGGCGTGCGACGACTCGCCCTGGATCGACAAAAAGATCTCGGTGATTCGGAGCGTTTTCTCGACGGCCATTTACGTGAATTTGAATGAGCGCACGAGACGTCTCACGATCGGATCGAACTTCGCCTTTTGCTTTGCCGGATACTTGATGACAAAGGTCGCAAATGTCGCGTCCTCTGCACCGTCCTTTCCAATGAGCATCGTCTTTTGGTAGTAGATCGTACCCTTTTCCAGCCTGGCGATGACGTAGCTGTCTGCGAAAATAACCTTGTAGGTCACTGTCCGACCCTTTTGATCTTTTAGGTATTCGTATTTCAGTGTCCGGCCGAGTGCGTTGTATTGGCCCCAGACGTAAAGCTCTGCGGCCTTGCGCGGAGCGGAGAATATTCGCCCATCGCCATTATCGGCAAGATCCTGCGGCGTCAGCAGATCGGACGGATAGTCGATCGTGTATTTGAAACGGTCGTTGACGTAGGTTTCGAACTTTTTTTGCGCGGCTGCGGCCTGTGTTATCGCGACGATCGTCGCGAGAGCAAAAACGAGGGTCCTTTTTTTCATCAAAATAATCCGAACCACTGATAGGCGTTGAGCACTTCGCCCGCGCCGAATGACGCAAGATTTGCAAGGATAACGGCTGCGAGGCAGCGCGCCCAATCGCCGGAATTTAGCATCTCATTCTTTCGATACGCGAGCCAAAAAAGCGCGCATTCCGCAACCGGTGCAAAGGTCTCGGCGACAAATAAGTATAACGCCCTCGAGCCGCCGTAGAATATCGCGGGCATTACAAGCACGACGATCGGATACGTGCACGCCGTCAGCCAAACGCCCAGCCAGAGACGTTGGCGGACGCTGACCTTTCGCGACATCACAAACAGCAGCACCGGCGTCTCGATCGCGATAGTAAAGAGATAACCGATCGGCAAAAATCGCCACAGGTCCGCAAGCGGCAGACTTTGAGTGCGGACAGGTTCGTCAATAGCATCAAAAAACATCGGACTTGGACAAAAGCATCTAAAGCATCTTGATCAGAAACGGAAACTCCGCCAGAACGTGGGCTATAGCAAAAGCAAAATATACGTCCCGCGTCGTCGTGTAATCGACCGCAAATCCGCCCCACAACACGGCGACGATCACGAGCGCGACAGTGAAAGCGGCAATGACCAGTTTTGGGAAACCGCCCTTTCCGTTTAGTAACGGTATTTGCTCCAGCCGCCACGGTATCGCTTTTCGATCCACAAGCGGAATGAGCAAGATCCACACAAAGTAGTGGATCGACTCTAGAAAGACGTGCGTCGCGACCAGCACGTGGCTCGATATTCCCGACAGGATCTGGCTGCCGGCGTGCTGCGATATCCGCCAGAAAAGGTTTGTGTCCTCGGGCAGATTCGGTTGCGATGCGAAGGCCAGCCAGATCGACGCGAGGAACAACGGTATCGACGCGAGGCACCAGTGATACGCCCGTAGCCACTCGGGCCGCGTTCTGCGGATCTGCCGCTCAAGGAACCACATCGCGACAAAGGGATGAATGTAGACGAGCGAGAGGCTCCAGTATTGCGGGACGATCCACGCGAGAGCCGCGAGGCCAAACGCGACCGGAAACGCCCACGTCCAATCGCTACGGGGACGCTGGCGACCGCGCAAGTAAATGAGCAGCCCCAGCCAGAGCACGAACGCGGTGTTCCACGACGCGCTTGCTGCAGCCCACGTATCGATGCTCCACAGCCAATTACCGCTCGAGAAATAAAGCGTAAGATACGCGGTCGCGAGCACGACTACGCCGCCGATGCCTACGGAATAGTAAGCCCGCGACCGTCCCCACTTCAGCGGCATTCGCGCCGCAAAGTAGCGGAACTCCATAAAATTATGGACACCCGCAAACAGAAAGACCGTCGCGATCGACATCTGCAGTGGAAACGAGCCGATCAACGCGACCCCTGCCGCGCACGCAAGGAGAAACCCGCCCAGCAGCTTGTGCGAGCTTGTCAGCTCAAATCGTTGTAGGCGGATCTCCTGCAAGCTATTATTCGTCGCCGCTCGGCTTGTCCTTTGGGTCGGGGACGATCAGTTGAATACGTTCGTCAGGTGCGACTCCGAGCTTTACACGTCCCCAGCCAAAACCGTACATGTGCACCGATGGCGAGAACATCTTGCCCGTAATGCTGCGGGCCTCGGCCGGCGGGCCTGCGTTCGCGTAAACAAATGTCGCGGCCGTCGCGATACCCGCGATCGCGAGAGCCACGACCGCGGTCTTTGCCGTTTTTGTCGCGGCTTTACCGGAACGCACAAACCAGACCCCGCCAAATACCATCGCGAGACTTAGAAAAAGACCGCTGACGATCGTCTGCAGACGAGACAGTCCGCCGGATGTCACAGCCGCTGTATTTCCCGTATCGTCATCCATCTCCTCGAGAGCGGCACGCAGGCTTTTGATCTGTGCCTTCGGAATAAGCAGCTTCGCTTCTTTGGCATCACTGTCGAGGCGAATGTCCATCTCGGTGTCGATGAGCTTCTCGGGTTTTGGCTTTGGCGTGTGGTGCGGCGTCGTGTCAGGTCGAGCGATATCGGCGAGTGCGAATGTAGAAAACACCAGCATCGCGGCGAGCGTAAAGAGGGTTCGTTGCATTTGACTATCTCCTTGAGTCGGCGGAATTTGCCGAATTATATCAGCATTCTCGTTTTGAACGATTTCGGTTAAACTTTTTGCATATGCGCACCCAGCTCAAGAATTTCATCGCCGCAATGAGCGAAAATTCCATCGCCATCGTCCCTGCCGCTCACGAGGCGACACGGAGCTACGACACGGAATATCGCTTCCGTCAGGACTCCGATTTCTGGTACCTTACGGGCTTTCCTGAGCCCGATGCGATCGCCGTGATCGATCCGTCATCAAAGACGCCGTACACGCTCTACGTTCGTCCGCGAAATCTCGAGATGGAGACCTGGTTTGGCCGTCGTCAGGGCGTCGACGGTGCCGTCAAGAACTACAAGGCTGGCCGCGCCTTTCCCATCGAGAAATTTGCCGCCGATATCGGCAAGATGATCGACGGTCACGACGTTTTGTATTACCGATTCGCTGTCGACTCAGGTCTCGATCAGACGATCCTCGGCTATCTAAAAGAGCAGCGCGTCCGCCGCCTCAAGACGGCTTATCCGCCGCACACGATCGTCGATCCGACGCCCATCATCGGCGACATGCGGCTGCACAAGACAAAGGACGAGGTCGAGCTGATGCAGCGCGCCGCCGACATAGCGGGCGAGGCTCATATCCTCGCAATGAAGAAGGTCAGGGCCGGCATGAACGAGTCGCAGGTCGAGGCCCTGATGGAGTCGCATATGCGCGCGAAAGGCGCGGCCGGGGTCGCCTACAACTCGATCATTGGCGGCGGCGACAATGCCACGATCCTGCATTACGTCGAGAACAACATGCCGCTCAATGACGGCGATCTGATCCTCATCGACGCCGGTGCTGAGTATCAGGGCTACGCATCCGACATCACAAGGACCTTTCCAGTGAACGGCAAATATTCGCCGGCCCAGCGTGAGGTTTATGACGTCGTGCTCGATGTCCAGGAGAAGTGCATAGAGTACACAAAGACCGGCAATACAGTTCGCGGACGACAGGAGTATTCGATCGAACTGCTGACCGAGGGCATGAGAAAGCTCGGCTTGCTAAAGGGAAATACGAAAGATCTCATCAAAAAGAAGTCGTACATGAAGTACTACATGCACGGCGTGGGCCACTATCTCGGCCTCGACGTGCATGACGCCGGACGATACTTTGTAGATCAAAAGGCCAAAAACTCACGGCCCTTTGCACCGGGCATGTGCCTCACCGTCGAGCCCGGCATCTACGTTCCGCCCGACGATAAATCGGCGCCGGCGAAGTATCGCGGCATCGGCATTCGCATTGAGGACGACGTTCTCGTAACTGAGGACGGCAACCTGAATCTCACCACCCGAGTGCCTAAGCATCCGGACGAGATCGAGGCCACTATGGCGAAATCGCGCAGATGAAGATCGTCAACCTCATTGACAATCTGCCACTCGTCTTCGCATCGATGTTCGTTGCGATCCTGTTTACGCAGTCCGCACTCGACAAGGTCTTTAACTACAAAGGCAATCTCGAATGGCTGACGGGTCATTTTGAGAAAAGCATTCTCCGCGGTCAGGTGCCGTTCATGTTGCCTGTTGTGACGGTACTTGAACTGGCCGCGGGGATCGGCGCGGCGGGCGGCCTTGTTTATTTTTTGGTCACAGGTGTTTCGACGATCATTTTCTACTCGTCGATCGTCGGAGCGGTCGCTCTTTGCGCACTCTTTTTCGGACAACGCGTCGCGCAGGATTATCCGGGAGCAGCGGTGCTCGTTCCCTACTTCATCCTGCAATTGATCTTGATCTATCTTTCGAAGCGGGCTGGTTAACGGCCCGGCGTGCTTACAGTCAGGACGAGGACCGGCCTGTATGCTCTCATGCGATGCATACCGGCGGGCTTCTGTGTCAGCGATTCAAAAGTGACCGTATAGTCACCAAAATGGATCGTTCGCGGTTCGAGGGTCGAATTAAGCTCGAAGGTCCGCGAGCGACGGCCGCGTGACGAGAGGGTGACGCGGACCTTCGCGTTGCCAGCCCAGATACATTTCGCATTCATTGGGCAGCGGCTGTCCTCGACGACATTGACGAACTTTACAGCCAGTCGCGGACTCGAGACGTTTCGCTGTTCGCCGAGTTTGAGTGAGACCTGATTCGAGTTTTGGGCCGACACGCCAATGACGGCGGCGAGGGAGAGGAGAATTGTGAGAAGTATCGTTTTCATAATTGCTCCAGCGGGCCTGTGCCCCTATGTATAGAACGCGTTGAGACGGTCGCCGTTGCAGCAAAACTGGGCCGACCGCAAGAAACCTCGTGCCGTAAACTGCCGTATTAGCATCAAAACAAAACCGCGTTCGGTGAGCCTCGCCGGCGCCTCGAGATTATGAATAGAGTGTATTCCAAAAAGTTACTTGTTTTCGCGCTCGTCGCGACATTTGTCAGCTGGAGCCTGCCGATCCAGGCCCTCGCTCAGACGTCCGGAGTCGATACGGCTGGTATGGACCGTTCGGTCGATCCCGGCAACGATTTTTTTCTCTACGCCAACGGCGGCTGGTTCAATAAGACTGAGATCCCGGCCGACCGTACTTCGCTAGGCGTCTTTCAAGGCATCGCGAGTGAGGTCGCCAAGCGGAACGCCGACCTGATCACCGAGGCCGAAAAGGCCTCGACGCCTGAGGCGAAGATGGTCGCCGACTACTACGCCGCAGTTATGGATGAGGCGAAGATCGAGTCGCTGGGCACCACGCCCATCAAGGGCGAGCTTGCGGAGATCGCGACTCTCAAGGACAAAAAAGCTCTCGCCGCATTTATGGGCTCGCAGCTTCGCGCAGACGTAGATCCCCTCAACGCGACAAACTTCTACACGGACCGGCTTTTTGGTGTATGGATCTCGGCGGACTTTAATGACCCTGCGAAGAATGTTCCTTACCTTCTTCAGGGCGGTTTGCAGATGCCCGACCGCGATTTTTACACTGAGTCCGACGAGCACAGCAAGGACGTGCAGGCAAAGTACCGCGCCCACATCGCGGCGATGCTCAAGCTTGCCGGCGTCGATGATGCTGACGCCAAAGCAACGCGTATTTACGATCTCGAGAATAGCATCGCGAGGGTCCACGCGACCCGCGACGAATCGAGCGACGTCTACAAGGCCAACAATCCCTGGAAGACGAAAGATTTCTCCAAGACCGCTCCGGGTCTGGACTGGAACAGCTATTTCAAGGCCGCCGGACTCTCGGACCAGCCGATGATAATGGCGTGGCATCCGAATGCTATCAAGGGCATCTCGGCGCTGGTCGCGAGCCAGCCGATGGATGTTTGGAAAGAGTATCTAATATTCCACACGATCGAGCGGAACGCAGGGCTGCTGCCAAAGGCGTTTGCGGACGAGAGCTTTAACTTCAACCGCAAGGAGCTTTTCGGTGCTCGTGCCCAGCCTTCGCGGCAACTTCGCGCGATCGGTGCGACGAGCGGCGCTCTCGGCGATGTCGTCGGCAAGATGTACGTCGAGAAGTATTTCCCGCCAAAGGCTAAGGCCGATATCGAGGACCTCGTTAAGAATATAATCGCGGCATTCCGCGCACGCATTGACCGCCTCGACTGGATGACGGCCGAAACTAAGGCCAAGGCCAAGGCGAAGGTAGACACTCTATACGTCGGTGTCGGTTACCCCGAGCACTGGCGCAGTTATGCGGGACTCGTCATCAAGCGGGATGATGCTTTCGGTAACGCCGAACGCGTCGGAATACTCAACTATCAATACTCGCTCGGCAAGCTCAAGCAGCCTGTCGATAAGCACGAATGGTGGATGACGCCGCAGACGGTCAACGCCGTAAACCTGCCGCTGCAGAATGCGATGAATTTTCCGGCCGCGATCCTGCTGCCGCCATTCTTTGACCCAAATGCTCCCGCAGTTGTGAATTACGGCGGTATCGGCTCGATCATCGGTCACGAGATCAGCCACAGTTTTGACGCGACAGGAGCGTTGTTTGACGCGCGGGGAAGGCTGCAGAACTGGTGGACGCCTGCTGACAAAGATCACTTCAACAACTCAGCGAAGATGCTTGCAGATCAGTACGATGCGTACGAGGCGCTACCCGGCCTGCATCTTAAGGGCAGGCAGGTGCTCGACGAGAACATCGCCGACCTCGCGGGGCTCGCCGCTGCATATGACGGCTATCGCGCGTCATACGGTGGCAAGGAGGCCCCGGCGATCGACGGCCTTTCGGGCGATCAGCAATTCTTTGTCGCGTTTGGCCAGGCCCACCGCGGCAAGATGCGCGACCAGACGCTGCGTGCGATCATCATGACCGACGGCCATTCGCCCGACCGCTGGCGTGCATACACCGTCCGCAACATCGACGCCTGGTATAACGCCTTCGACGTTAAGCCGGGAACGGCTTATTACCTCGAACCCAACGCGCGCGTGAAGGTCTGGTAGTCAACCGGTGTCAGAACCGCGTTTTCAATGATAGAAGAGCCGTCGGGACGCGCAAGGTCCCGACGGTTTTTTGTATTGTTGACAGCCGTCGCATCCAGACTTAGTCTGCTTTTATTAGGGTACGCAAGGGCAAGTTAGCTGAGAATGCCACCTTCGCTGCCGGTCATCGGCGGCTTCTATTGCTTACTTTCATCGTTACGCTTATCGTACCTGCGGCGGTATTCTCAAAACCCGTCCGCTGCACCGATCACGACACATTTGTGCGAAACGGTGTCGATGAGCTCGTTCGGTCAGCCCACGCCGCCTATCAGGACGACGAAACCGACGGGTATGACAATGTCGTCGGTGCGCTTGTTCGGGCAGTAAGACGGTGCTCTCTGAGCGATGATCTAGGGTTCGCGGATCGCTACCCCGAATTTCTCGATTACATAAACGAATCTTCCTACGCCGTGCTCCCCGATCACGAACTCGGCTTTAACGTGCCTGACAAACAGTATTTCGCCGAGACCATACAGTATCTCGGCATCCCGGAATACTTGCTCGAACCGCGATTCCTCCGTGACATCAGCCGCTTCGAAACCCTGGCTCGCGCCAAGAAATATCTTGAGAGCATTAACGCCTCGCTCCCCGCTGACCGGAAGCTCACTTTTTTCAGCTACACGTCACGCCACCTCGGCACGCCGGACAATAACGACAGCTATCGCCGTTTGCTGATCGTTGTTCCGGGCGATCCGGCAAGCGCGGAGCCGGACAAATGGGTGCAGTTTGGCGTTACCGATCCGGGCGTTCGCGTCCGCACCCGTAATGTCTCGGTCGTCGCCGCCGTGGTGCGAGACGACGGCAGTTACGACGCCTATTTTAAGGATTATTACCGCACCTACCGGCGTAACGGCTCGATCAATATTCGGGGCCGACTCGAGCTCGGCGAGGGCGACGAGAATTGCGCGTCGTGTCACAAGACCGGCGTGCTGCCGATCTTTCCGGAGGCCGGAAGTGTCCCTGAGGATGAAGCAGAACGGGTGGCGGCCGTCAACGAACGATTCCGCTCATATGGAGCTCCGCGATTCGGCGGCTACATCGAGCCGGCCAAGTTCGGCCCGGGGCTTGGTTTTGGAGGTGAGGAGTATAGGACGGCTCGTTTCGGCGGCCGCTTTGCCGAGACGGCAGTCGCAGGCGCGATGAGCTGTGACCGGTGTCATGTACCCGAGAAACTCGGTTATCTCAATTGGCCAATGGATCGCATCATCATCGATTCGTTTGTAAAGGGCGGCGAGATGCCGCGCGGGGGCGAGATCGCGTCTGCCCATCGCACGCAGCTTTACGACAAGCTTGTAAGAGAGTATTTCGACACCAGTGACCACACGCCCGGCGTCATGAAGTCATGGCTGCTCGGCCGCATGAAGGACCACAATTCCGAAGGAGAGTAATACTATGTTGGATCGAAAGATCGTCGCTGTCGTCGTCGCCGTGCTGTGTATGCTGTTCGCCGACGTCGCCTTTGCACAAAATAATGGACGTCGTCGTCGTGGCAGGAGAACCCCTGTTGGCACGATGCAAGCGCACGATAAATTCGCGAACATGGAGACGAGCTACCGGCGCCGGCGCGGGCGTCGCCATCACCGGCACCACCACTAGGCTGCCGCCGATGCTCCGGCTATTATCTTTTCCTCGATGGCCCGGGCAAACTCGTTTGTCTTTGCCGTACCGCCGAGATCACGAGTGATCCACTTGCCGTCGGCAAAGACGGCGAGGATGGCGTCGTTCATACGTTTTGCCGCGTCAGTCTCGCCGATGTGATTGAGCATCTGGACGGCTGAGAGCATAAGCGCCGTTGGGTTTGCGATGCCCTGCCCGGCGATGTCTGGCGCCGAGCCGTGCACCGCCTCGAACACGGCCCCAAGCTCGCCGATATTCGCTCCTGGAGCCAAACCCAACCCGCCGATAAGCCCCGCACAAAGGTCCGAGACGATATCGCCGTACAGATTCTCGAGCACGAGCACATCAAACTGCTCGGGCCGCATCACAAGCTGCATGCAGCAGTTGTCGATGATTTTGTCGTCAGCCTCGATCTCGGGGAAATTCTTTGCGACGTTGTAAAAGCACTCGAGAAAAAGCCCGTCCGAGAGCTTCATGATGTTGGCCTTGTGAACGGCCGTGACCTTTTTGCGGCCGTTGGCCCGCGCGTAGTCAAAGCTGTACTGAGCGATACGTGTTGATGCCTTTTCGGTAATGATCTTGATAGATTCGATCACGCCGGGAACGACGACGTGCTCTATGCCCGCATAAAGGTCCTCGGTATTCTCGCGGACGATGACAAGATCGAGTTCCGGATAACGGCATGGAACATTGGGCAGTGCACGCACCGGTCGGACGTTTGCGTAGAGATCGAGAGCCTTGCGTAAACCGACATTGACCGACGTAAAACCCTTGCCGATCGGCGTCATCTGTGGGCCTTTGAGCGCAACCTTATTCTTTTTGATCGACTCGATGGTCACCTCAGGAAGCGTTTCACCGTACTTTTCGAGCGCTTGGGATCCCAATATTTGCGTTTCCCATTCGATCTCGACGCCGGTCGCCTCGATGACGCGGACGGTCGCCGCGACGATCTCGGGCCCGATCCCGTCGCCCGGGATCAATGTGATCACGTGTTTCATGCGTCTATTGTAATAAAGTTCTCCAGGCTTTGGCATCGCGTTGCTATCGGCACAACCTTTCGGCGAAAATGAACGTTAGCCTGATGGCCCAAACTCTAACATCCGAAGTTCTCATTGTCGGCGGCGGTGTTATCGGCTTGGCGATCGCCCGTAAGCTGCATCGACGTGGGGTGAATGACATCACGATCATAGACAAAGGCACGTGTGGTCACGAGGCGTCATGGGCCGCCGCGGGAATGCTCAGTCCGCAGGCCGAGACGGACGAGGCCGGCCCTTTTCTAGATCTTTGCCTGCGTTCGCGTGACCTTTACCCGCAGTTTGCCGACGAGCTGCTCAACGAAGCAGGCGTGGATATCGAGCTCGACCGCAAGGGTACGCTGGCCTTGGCTTTTGACGACGACGACGGTCGTCGGCTCCTCGACCGCCTTCATTGGCAGCGGGACGCCGGTCTTGACGTCGAGACCATGTCCGCGGAGGAGATAATCAAGCTCGAACCGAACCTCTCGGCGCTCATCCAATTTGGTGTGTATTTTCCAAACGACTGGCAGGTTGAGAATCGCAGGCTCATCGAGGCCCTTCGGCGCTACGCCGAGATCAACGGCATTCGCGTCCTTGAGAACACTGCAGTCGACCGTCTGATCGTCGACGACATCCGCGTTATCGGTGCTACGACGGCAAATAGCGCGATCCACGCCGGCTCGACCATTCTGGCAACAGGCGCGTGGACGTCGCTCATCAAAATGGGCGATGCGGCGATGCCGGTAAAGATCGAACCTGTGCGCGGGCAGATAGTATGCCTGCAAAGTCGGCCCGGACTTTTAGAACACGTTATCTGTACACATCGCGGTTATCTCGTTCCGCGTCGCGACGGACGCATTCTAGCGGGCTCGACGAGTGAGAATGTCGGGTTTGACGCGTCTACGACAAGCGAAGCATTGACGTCGCTGACCGAGATGGTGAAAAAGATCGTTCCCGCCGAGCCCCTTGAGATCATCGATCACTGGGGAGGTCTTCGACCCTTCGCGGCGGACGGTCTTCCTCTTCTCGGCGGGCTTTCGGGCCTCGACGGCCTAATGGTCGCGACCGCCCATTATCGAAACGGCATATTACTCGCTCCGCTGACCGCGGCCATCGTGGCTGATAAACTGATAGACGGTATCGAGGATACGGCATTCACGACCTTTGGGCTGGATCGTTTCTCGCTGGCCGCCTCGACCCTAGCCTAAGTCCATGCGTTATCTTTCACCCATCGTCATCCTGATCCTCGCGTTGAGTGGCTTCGCTCAATCGGGACGCATCGCGCCCGGCGAGCCGGCGCGCGCCGGCGCGGATCAGACGATCAAGCAGATGTTTGACGAGGTCAATGGCTACACCAAGGCAAAATTCAACGAGTACGCGATCAAAAAGATCGCGTACAGCGATGCGCTTGCCGAACGCACAAAAAACGAGCAGCGTGCTCTGGCCGCAAGATATGCTGCTTCAGCCGAGGCCCGCAAGGAACTGTCTGCTGATGATCGATACTACGTTGGCATGATGCATTGGATCGCCGGTAACCTGGACGGCACGGCAGAGAATCTAACGCAATACTTCACCGCCACCGACGTCGATGCCACTCGCTCTCAGACCGCCCGCTCCATCGTGGTTATAGCTTTGGCGAAACAAAAAAAGCTGGACGTTGCCGAGAAGCTTCTCGCCGAATATCTCTCTAAAGACCCGACAAAGCTCACCGAGCGTGCACGCATGGAGGGTGAGTTGGCAAAGGCTTACCAATCCCTACACGACTTCGCAAAGATGGCACCGCACGCCGATGCCGACTACGCCGCGGCAAAGGCCCTGTTAAAGGACGCCGACTCACGAGCCCGCGGGCTCGATGAGATCCTCGATGCCGCAATGCTCGTCTTTGAGGGCTATCGCGATCTGGGCCAACGCGAAAAAGCGGAGGCCACTCTCGACGACCTTCGCTCCGTCGCCGTTACGGTCGCTTCCACGACCCTTTATTACTACGCGATCGATCAGAAGATCCGATTTTTGATCGATACCGGTCGCAAGCCGGCGGCCATGCAGATCTACGCCGCGACCCTCGCCGCTGTTAATAAGGAATTTACCAAGAAGGACCAACAGGATTACATCAGCGACCGTTTCCGCCGGCGTGAATCCGCTTACAAGCTTCTCGGCGAATCTGAGATCGAGCTTCCAGTCGCAGACCAATGGTTCCCGCATGAGGCGAGGTCGCTGGCATCGATGAAAGGCAAAGTTGTCCTTCTCGATTTTTGGGCGATGTGGTGCTCTCCGTGTATCGAGGCATTCCCGGACTTGAAGGAATGGCATGACACCTTTGCGGCAGACGGCCTTGAGATCCTGGGGCTTACGCGGTACTACGGCCCAGCGTACGGCTACCCCGCCGAGCATTCGGCCGAACTCGGGCTGCTGAAGGGATTTCGTCAGAAGAACGCTCTGCCGTATGATATCGTCGTCAGCGACGGCCAGGAGGCGCAGATACTTTACGGTGCGATGAACCTGCCGACAGCGGTCATCATCGACCGCAAAGGTATCGTTCGCTACGTCGAAACCGGGACAAGCCAATATCGCTTAAACGAGATGCGATCTGTGATCATCAAGCTTCTTGCGGAAAAATCACCTGATGCCAACTAAGCTAGGCGGTAAGGAAGGGACAAAAAAGGCAAAAACGCAGGGGCTTTACGACCGCATCGCAGACGTGCACAATCTGTCGATGAAGGTCAACGGATATCAGCGCTCCGTCGCCAAATACCTCAAGTCACTTCATCTCGACATCAATTCCGATTCCCTTGTCCTTGACGCCGGCAGCGGTACCGGGATCATCACCCTCGGATTTCACGACTCCGGACTTAAGCCAAGTCGCATCGTCGACCTCGACCTGTCTTACAAATCGCTTGAGGTCGCCCGCGAAGAGATCTCCAAAAAAAGGTCGCACAAAAAGCGCACCGATTTTGCCCAGGCCGACGTGCTCAAGATGCCCTTCGCAGATGAGACCTTTGATCTGGTGTTGACGTGCGGCGTCCTCGAATACACTCCGCTCGACGCCGGTCTAAAAGAGACCGCACGCGTTCTGAAAAAAGGAGCTCCGCTCGTTTTTGTTCCCGTAAAACCGTCGATCGTCGGTACCGTCCTCGAGTTGCTCTACAACTTTAAGATCCATCCGATCGACAAGGTCCGTTCCGCCGCGCAAAAGTACTTCACGATCCTCGGCAATCATGAGTTTCCGATCACCGAGCCCATCGGCTGGTCAAAGACCGTCTTTCTGCTGGAAAAGCTCTAGATGAAGGGCGGTGTCAAGATCATTGCCCATCGCGGAGCGAGTGCTCACGCGCCCGAGAACACTCTGACGGCGTTTCGCATGGGCATCGAGGCCGGAGCCCATGGCGTTGAATTTGACGTGCGGCTTGCAAAGGATGGTGTGCCGGTCGTTATCCACGACCGCACGCTCAAACGACTCGCCGGTCGCGCCGAAGCAGTCGCCGATCTCACGTCGGTCGAGCTGGCAGATGTCGACGTTGGGTCGTGGTTCAACCGCCGACATCCTAAACGCGCTAGGCCTGAGTTCACCGCCCTCGGCGTGAGGACCCTTAGCGAAGTTCTCGACCTTCATGCTTCGGCAAATGGCGTCATCCACATCGAGCTGAAGCTGGACAGGAAAAAAGAGGTGACGCCGCTTGTTGCCGCTGTTTGCGATGCCATCAAGGATCTCGTTCTGCTGCCGCGCGTTGTTATCAGCAGCTTTAAGCTGGCTGCCATCACCGAGGCGAAATTCGTTTTGCCGGCGCTCACCACCTCGGCGCTCTTCGCGCCGTCGATCATGAACGTCCTCAAGCGTCGTCGCCATTTGATCGCGGTCGCCCGCGCGTTTCAGGCCGACGGCCTCTCGCCTCATCGTTCGCTTGTCACGCCAAAGCTGGCACGTCTTGCCGCCGAAATGGGGATGCCCGTCACGATCTGGACGGCCGACCATCCGAAATGGCTCGGGCGCTGCCGGAAGCTCGGTATCGGGGCTCTAATGACGAACGACCCGGCCGAAATGACCCGGGCGGGCCGCGTTGAGAATGACCTGACGGGCGGTTAGCCCTGTTTCGTCTTTTCTTCGGCGTCGGCGACTGCCATCCAACTATTGAGCGATGTCACTTCATGGTCCGCGACGTTACGGCCCAGGGCTCCCTCCATCCTGCCCTTTCGGGCCTTGTTGATCAGCCAGCCAACGAACGAAATGAGCACGGCAAACACCAAAAAGATAAGAAATAACATCTGGGTCTCCTGGGAACTAAGATGATTTTGGACTTAGCGATACTACACTAACTGTTGATCTGTGCGCCACTTTTTTCTCTCAAATGGGCAATTCTTGCCTCTCGCCCGCTTGTTTAATAAACTCGGTAACCAATGAAGTTTTACGACGACGTACTCGGCCTGATCGGCAACACTCCGCTCGTGCGGATCAACAACATCACAAAAGACCTCAAGATCAAGGCCCCGATCTACGCCAAGATGGAGAGTCTGAATCCGGGCTACTCGGTCAAGGACCGTATTGGCGTGTCGATGATCGACTGGGCCGAGAAAGAAGGTGTCCTGAAGAAAGGCGGCACAATAATCGAGGCGACCAGCGGCAACACGGGCATCGGCCTGGCGTTGACCGCCGCCGTTCGCGGTTACAAATGTATTTTCGTTCTAACCGACAAATGCTCCGTCGAGAAGGTTCGTTATCTCAAGAGCATGGGCGCCGATGTCGTTGTTGTGCCCGCCGCCGCCAAACCCGGCACGCCCGATCACTATCACGAGACGGCAAGACGTATTCATCAGCAGACGCCGAATTCTTTCTATCCCGACCAGTACCAGCACCCGGCAAATCCCGCCGCCCACTACCGCACGACCGGCCCCGAGATCTGGAACGACACGGAGGGCAAGATCACGCACTTTGTTTCGGGCATTGGAACGGGCGGCACCATCAGCGGCACCGGACGTTATCTAAAAGAGCAGAATCCGAAGATAAAGATCATCGGAGCCGACCCTTTCGGCTCGATCTTTAAGCCGTACAAGGAATCAGGCCGTGTGCCCGAGGCGACGCCATATCTTGTCGAGGGGATCGGCCAATCGCTACCGGTTACGAACGCGGACATGAACGTCATCGACGAGATCGTCAACGTGACGGATCGTGAATCCTTCGATCTTGCTCGACAGCTTTCTCGCCATGAAGGCATCTTTTGCGGCGGTTCGACGGGTACGAATTTCGCTGTCGCTCTCAAGGTCGCAAAGGACGCCCCCGAGGATAGCTGCATCGTATTTATCGTCTGTGACACCGGCGAGCATTATCTGTCGAAATTCCACTCCGACGAGTGGATGAAAGAAAAGCTGCTCCTCGAGCCGCAGCGGATCACCGCCGCATTGATCGCCGAAACAAAGAATTCAGGTTCGCCTACCGAGCTGATCTCGGTATCGCCCGACGATCTCGTAAGCGACGCTCTTGCTAAAATGAGCGAAGCGGGCGTTACACAGCTGCCGGTGATCGACGACAACATCTCCGTGGGGGCTATACGAGAAAGCGCGGTGCTGACCAAACTCCTTGCCGACCGCGAGCTGCTCGCGGCAAAGGTCCGGGACGTGATGGACAAGAGCTTTCCGGTCGTCGATGTCGACACGAGCCTTGCGGAGATCAAATCGAAGCTGCAGCGTTCGCCGGCCGTGCTTATCGAGGACTTTAAGCGGATCACAGCGATCATCACCCGCTCGGACGTTTTGGATATCGAGCGGTGATAGGTGTTTAATCTCACCTAATGAGCGACGAAACGAAAAAAAAGGACGGCGAATGGTCGATGCCCGAGCCTGTCTTTCGCTCGACCGAGGGCCGCGACGTCAAAGCGGAGTCCGATACGCCGGAGTCTGAGATACCCACTGAGCCCGCGGACCGCGACTTCACGACCGAGCAGTCCGTAAACGCCGGTGCGCAGGGCGTCCGCTCGAAAGCGAACCGCCGCATCCGTCATCAGAATAAAAGGAAGAAAAGCTTTCTTGAGCGCAACGGCGCCGGGATCATCGTCCTCGTGATACTCCTGGTTGGCGCCGTTATTTACGGAGCTTACTTTTGGCTCTGGCGCGGCGGCAGATAATTGCCGACAACTATTCTTCCCGTTTTACGTACTTCACAGACGTTTTCCACCTGCCGTTCACAAGTATTTTTGTTGTGATCTTGACCCTCTTTTCATCGGGGATGGTCGCATCCTCGACCAGCTCAAAGACCTTTCTTGGGCGATTGGCGACTACGTCGTAACGCTCGGTGATATGCCAGCAGCAGCCCGACTTGTCGAAGGTCTCAAGTGTTTTCTTTTTCTTATCGATCGTAAACATCCCGAGATGGCTGCCCAGCTTGGTAAACGCTGGACTATAAACAAACTTCCCTGCCCTCCGATCTGAAAGATATATCCGGTACGACGGCATGTGATATGAGCCGTTAGCTCCGTCGCACAGCGAGATGTCCTCCATCCCGTCGAAGTTATAATCGTCCACGTTGATGACGCTCTGCTGATCGTAAAGCAAATTGACGTTAACGCTCGGCTGGTCGCCATTCGAGATGTCGATCTGCGTATCTGGCAAATTGATGACCTGATAAGGAGTCCCGCCGCTCTTCTTGTAAAAAGAGAATGTCGTCTTCCCCTCGCAGAACATGTCGTCACATTTCTCGACCTTGACCTTCACGTCGAAAAACTTCGACGCGTCTTTGATGTCGAATGTGCGCTGCGCGAAAACCGCAGTAGTCGAGAGCAGAACGAAAGCCAGCGTTAAGTACTTCATAATTCGTCAGTGACGGCGAGCCAAGCTGCGGCGCTTCGCACGCAGTACAAGATCACTCGTATCCACGGAGTGCGTTTAATATGTGCGGGCTTCCGCAACTACGGATGGGTCATATCTTCTGCTATAACGAGCTCGTCGAATTTCTCCGCTGTTAGCAGTCCGAGTTCGACCGCCGATTCCTTTAACGAGATCCCTTTCTTGTGCGCATTCTTGGCGAGCTTGGCGGCGTTGTCATAGCCGATATGCTGATTGAGCGCGGTGACGAGCATCAGCGAGTTGCGCAGGTAATGGTCGATATTCTCGCGGTCTAGCTCAATGCCCTTGATGCAATACTCGACAAACCCAAAGCACGCGTCGTTGATCAACCGCACCGAGTGCAGGAAATTGTGGATCATCACGGGCTTGAAAACGTTCAGTTCAAAATTCCCCTGCGAGCCCGCAAACCCAATCGCTGCATCATTTCCCATCACCTGAACGCAAACCATCGTCATCGCTTCCGACTGCGTCGGGTTGACCTTACCGGGCATGATCGATGAGCCGGGCTCATTCTCGGGCAGGCTAATTTCGCCGATGCCGCAGCGCGGACCGGACGCCAGCCAGCGAATGTCGTTGGCTATCTTCATCAATGATGCGGCGAGAGTCTTGAGTGCTCCCGAAGCAAACACGACCTCGTCATGTGCACTCAACGCGGCGAACTTATCCGGATGCGACTTGAACGGCAAGCCCGTCAATTCCGCGATCTTCGCAGCGGCACGCTCTGCAAATTCCGGATGCGCATTCAGACCAGTCCCGACAGCTGTGCCGCCGATCGCAAGCTCCATCAGGCCGGGCAGGACCATCTTCATGCGCTCGATGTCGCGCTCAAGGAGTGACGCCCAGCCGCCAAATTCCTGCCCGACGGTCACCGGCGTCGCGTCCTGCAAATGGGTGCGGCCGATCTTGACGACGTCCTTGAATTCGTCCGCCTTTGCGCGGATCGCCTCCGCGACGGTTTGCACTGCGGGGATAAGCGCCGTCAGCCTCTCAGCCGCGGCGATATACATCGCTGTAGGAAATGTGTCATTCGACGACTGCGATTTGTTGACGTCGTCATTTGGATGAACCGGCGTCTTCGATCCCATCTCGCCACCCGCGATCTCGATCGCGCGGTTTGAGATGACCTCGTTGGCGTTCATGTTGGTCTGCGTGCCCGAGCCCGTCTGCCAGATACGCAGCGGGAAATGCTCATCGAGCTTGCCCTCAATGACCTCGTCGGCGGCCTGGGCGATGAGCTTCATCTTTGCCTCGTCGAGCTTGCCGAGGTTAAAATTCACGATCGCCGCTGCCTTTTTTAATATCCCAAGCGCGCGAATGATCTCCCGCGGCATCACGTCGTGCCCGATATTGAAATACTTCAACGACCGCTGCGTCTGTGCTCCCCAATACGCGTCCGTCGCGACCTCGATCGGACCCATCGAGTCGGTCTCGACGCGGGTTTTTGTAGCTTTTTCAGTTGCTGACATAACGAGAGTATCTTACTAGCTGCCGGTCTCAGTCTCTACCGGCAATTCCGCCTCTATCCATGCGGCGGTTCCGCCGGTGACATTATAAAGCTCATTGAATCCGGCGTTCTCGAGGATGCCGCAGGCGATCGACGAGCGGTAGCCGCCCTGACAGATGACATACGTAGGCGTCGCGGGATCGAGGTTGTCGAGGTGGCGTTCAAGCGTGTCGAGCGGACGTGAGTCGGCTCCCGGTGCGTGGCCGCTCTCGTATTCACCCTGACGGCGAACGTCGATGAACTGAGCATTGCGGCCGGACGAGACGTACTCGTTCGCATCGCTAACGCTTACCTGCTCCACCGCGTCCTGATCGCCCACGTAATTTTCGAACAAGATAAAGCCGCTTACCGTCTCGTGCCCGACGCGTGCAAGTCGCATCACTGCCTCGTCGACTTGCTCCCGTGTCGTCGCCACGATCGCCGTCGGCGTTCCGATCGGAACGAGCGTGCCAGCCCATGAAGCGAATTGGCCGCCAAGGCCGATGTTGATCGAGTTTGGCACGTGGCCCGCACCGTATTCGAAATTCTTCCTGACGTCGATCACGACGCCGTCGAAGGCGAGCACCTCGTCTGTCGTCAGTACACGTGGCGCGGGGATCTCATCGAGCGAAGGCGAGCCCTCGAGATTGCGCGCGGCGCTCTTTGGGAAGTACTGCGGCACGGCAGTCTGCCCGGCCGCGACGATCTTTACAAACTCCTCGCGCGACATTGGCTGGAGCGCGTAGTTGAATTTACGCTGCTCACCCAACGTCGACCACGTTTCTTTTGAAAGCGATTTGCCGCATAAACTTCCCGCTCCGTGCGCCGGATAGATCTCAGCAGTGTCGGGCAGTGGCAGGATCTTTTCATACAGCGAATCGTAAAGCATCGCGGCCATCTCCTCGCTCGTAAATCCCTTAGATCCAATAAGATCCGGTCGTCCGACATCGCCGATAAAAAGAGTGTCGCCGGTAAATACTTTTGGCGGTGCACCGCCCTCTTCCGCTATGATCGTGATCCCCTCAGGCGTGTGACCGGGCGTCTCGCGGAAGGTGAGTTTCACATCGCCGACATTTAGAACGTCGCCGTCCCTCACCTTAAGCGTCTCGAATTTCGTATTCGCGCGTTCTCCATAGACGATCCGCGCGCCGGTCCTCGCCGCAAGCTCCACGTGCCCGCTCACAAAATCCGCGTGCGAGTGCGTCTCGATAACGTACTTTATCGTATGCCCGTGCGACGCTGCTTCCTCTATGTACTGCTCGACATCGCGCTGCGGATCGATGATCGCCGCCGCCCCGCCCGAGCCGACGTAATACGACGCGTGCGAGAGACAGCCGAGGTAAAACTGCCTAAAGTCCATGAGATCGATTATACGCCAGTGACCGGCAGGGGCCCGACAGTCGTTCGATGTGCATTCCAATACGCGCGGCATCGGCCTATACTCTCATCGTATTGCCTCAAGGATGTCGCGATGAAAAACAAGCTGCTGATCTCAATCTGCGCCGCTATCCTGGGTCTCACACCGCTTCCGGTCACTGCACAGTCCGGGTCGCCCGCGCGGGTCGTAAAAAACTTTTACACCTGGTACATCGGCGAGACGGACCTCGAGCGCGATGCCTTCACCCAAGATCGGAGGACACTGAAAAAGTACGTGACCGCGCGCTTTATCAAAAAGATCGAGAGGGACGAAAAACACGGTGATAGCCTCGACATTTTAATGCCAACGCGCGAATGGAGCAGCGGTTTTGTACGGTCGATGAAAATATCCAAGGTCGTGGTCGGTGGTCACGCGGCCACGGCTCATGTCGCCTTTGGCGACTATCCGCAGGTTGACCTCACTCTCGTAAAAGAGTCAGGAGTGTGGAAGATCAACGGTGTCCGCAACACCTCGCCGCCACCATATCATTGACGAGCCATTCAAAAAGGGTTTAGTCGCGGCGATACTGGATGATAAAACGCGGCGTGTCGCCCTCCTCATCAGAAGGCACTTCCTCAAAGCTAACTTCCTCGAGACTGTTCTCGATAAAACGGCTCAAGTCTCGGCGCGATAACGGCCAAGGAAGTTGATCGGGCTCCTCGTCGTCGCCACGTCCACGGGCCACGACGATAAGCTCGCCGCCAGGTGCCACGAGCGAGGCAACGCGGTCGATCACCGTCGGCCGCAGCTCGATCGGCAAGGGCTGGATCGTGTAGATCTCCAGAACGAATTCAAACGCCCCGAGCCATCCGCTATAAGGTTCCAGTAAGTCGCCCTGCTCAAAATTCACGTTCGACTCGGGATGCAGACGCCTCGCCCATTCGATCGCTGTATGGGAAATATCGAACGCCGTAACCTCAAATCCAAGCTGTTCCAGATAGATCGCATCGTCGCCCAGACCACAGCCGACGACCAAAGCTTTGCGTCCGTGGCCTTTCAGGCCCGTCCGTTCGGCCCAAGCCTTGAAAAAACGATTCGGCTCCATGTCGGCCCACGGAATTTCCGTCTCGCCCGCCGCCCCTTCCTTGTATAACTGCTCGAACCATCCCGTCGGATCGCCTCGCTCCGCATACTCAGATGCAAGCTCGCGAGCCCGCTTTCTCTCCTCGGTCTTTTCAGGCGTTTCCTTCATCACACGGTCGGGTGCGCAGACAAGATCTTTTCGCTTGCCTCGCGTTCCGATAGGAGTATACTTCAACCGCTCCACTCGAAAAGGAATACGTTTCGTTTCTGGCATGCGGCCCGACGTTCGGTTCGCCGGGACACGGTATACGTGTATCCGCGGTCAGTATGTGTGCGAATCGCACAGACGGAGGTCTTTATAAGAGCTATGAAAACCTTGCTGATCGTGTGCATCCTCGCTGCTTACGCCCTCCCTGTCGGGGGAACGCAGAACGACGTGATAAAACGCGTGGTCTTCTCTAAGGGCAAGACCACGGTCACCTACGCGGGCAAGATGCCGAAAGTATACGAGGGCTACGACTCGTATGTTTTTCGGGCTAAGAAAGGGCAGACACTTGACGTCGCCCTGACCGCGGCGGACCCGGCCGCGATAGTCGCCATCTACGAAACAAAGGTTCTCGACCCCGAACAAAATACGATCTTAGGCAATAGCGAAAAGCGGCGTGAATGGGCCGCAAAACTGCCCGTTACGGGCGAATACGAGATCCAGGTTTATACGACCGAGGATTCGCAAGAGTCGGCACCGAGAACCTATTCCATTCAGATCACGCTTCGATGAAAGGCGACGCGGATGTACGTAACGGTTAGATCATGAGAAAAAGCATTTACCTTGCGATCGTCGCGTCAATGGCTATCTCCGGGTGCACCGTGTTCTCTACCAAGGCGAGCGACGCAGAGGCGGTCTTTCCCGTTACCGAGGTCGGCACTCCGGAGGGTGAAAAAGTTACTAAGGACATCGGGACCGCCGGCGGAAAGCTTACAAGTCGGGACGGACGAATGACGCTTACCGTTCCGCCGAATGCGTTGACCAAGGCGATTCCGTTTAGTATCCAGCCGATAACGAACAAAACCGAGGGAGGTCTCGGACCCGCGTATCGGCTGGGACCTGACGGAATGACTTTTGCTACGCCGCTCCAACTCTCGATCCGTTTCGATGACCACGATCTTGAGGGCACTTTTGCCGAGGCCTTGTCACTCGCCTACCAGGACGGTAAAGGAGCTTGGCACGGGCAGAAAATAGTGAAGCTCGATCAGGCAGGCAAGACGCTGACGATCTCAACCACGCATTTTACCGATGAAGCAATGATGCCCGGCATTCGCATTTCGCCGACTAAGGCGACGGTTTACGTGGGAGGAAAAGATCTATTTATCTCGCTGACCATATTCCAGTGCACGGACCCCGGTTTTTGGGACCGGCTCTTGTCTCGTCCTCGGGACTGCACGCCGACCAATATACAGGTCAACCGTGACTGGACGTTGGATGGGCCCGGTAAAATACAATTCGCGACCATGCCCGCGCGGCCCAACTCCCTCAATGATCCCATTAACGGCCAGATGTATACGCCACCTGCTAGTAAGCCAACGCCGAATGTTGCCTACGTTAAGGTCACGACCAGCGCCCAGATATGGAACCCCGCCACGGGCGAGATGTTTGCTGGGCCCCGAACTTTCCAAACCCAGATCACGATCCTCGACCGCGGATACCGCGCAACCGGGAGCACTGGCGGGGTAGCTCTAAGCGGCGTGATATGCGATCTGGAGAAGCCTTTTACCATCATAGGCACGGCCGATATTGCCTACACCTATAACTTCAATCCATCGAGTGCGACGGGCGGAACGGGGAGCTACAGCCTGCCTCAATATTTGTTGGGAGCGACCGGAGGCTACACGGTCGAAGGTGCGGACACAGATCATCCAACGATCGTCTGGCAGACGGTGACCACCGCGGGCATTGGAACCCCGGTAGCCCGCAGCCGCAACGTTGGATACGAGATCCCACTGGTGCCGCTCGAGGGTGACGAGTGCGGCTCGAATTGAACGAGGAATTGAATTCTTATGACCAAATTACTTTGTAAACTAACGTTCGTAGCACTACTGGGAGTACTGACGGCATCAACTGCTCTCGGACAGACTGAAAAGCTGGGCAATGTGAAGTACACCGCACCGGCAGGCATGAGCAAAATGCCGAAGGATAACGTGGTGGCCTTTAGCCAGTTCGATCAGGCGACCGGCAAGTTCTGCATCATCACGCTTTACGGCGCGACGCCCGGGACCGGAAATGCCAAAGGCGACTTTGCCCGCGAATGGGACAATCTCGTCGTCAAGACATTCACTACCGCGGAGGCGAGTCCTAAGACGGAAACGTCTTCTGAGGACGGGTGGACCGCGATCGGAGGCGGCTCCGAGGTTGAGGGCGGCGTCGGTAAGGCCGTCGCATTTCTAACCGTGATCAGTGGATATGGACAAACCGTTAGCATTCTTGGCGTTTTTAACGATCAGTCGCTCGCGGGTAAGGTCGATTCGTTTATGAGCGGGGTCGTGATGGACAAAGTGACACCGCCAACAAGTACCGCAACGACGGGCGCGGGGCAGCCACAGACAGGGTCACGCAGTCTCTGCAAGCACATCGTGCCGATCTTACAGCGCCAACTCACGCTGGCCGATCTCGCCGGCGACTGGGGCGACTCGGACCGCATATCGACGGCATATGTTTACAGTTCGGACGGCGCTTACGCTGGCACCGATTCGCTCGCCTTCAAAAGCAAGTGGACGATAAAGGCGAATGGCGGATACATAATGGACTTTTTCGAGATCCGCAACGGCAAAAAAAGTAGTGACCTCGAGACGGGGTCGATCTCGATCGCGGGCCGTGTGATCACAAAGAAGCCGAAAGAGTACGGCACCACGAGGCATGTCGTGATCGGCTGGCTTGACCTGCCGGACAAGACTCTCATGTCGGTATCGGGTACCTATTTTGCGGGTAACGAAATTCCTACCTCAGTGCTCAGTACCAATGACGACTGCAGTTATACGACGATCTGGGTTCGCAAGAAATGAGTCGGACAGCTGAAGCAACGGTTAAGAGGTTTTTGAAATGAAAGAGATGTTATTGCAGAAGATTTTAGCCTTGTCTCTGATCTGTTTGGTGGTTTTCGTAGCTTCTCCAATGATCGCGAGGGCTCAGGTCACTAACACGCCCGAAAGTCGCGTCAAAGATTTTTACACTTGGTATCTCAAGGCAAAGGTCGGCAATAAGAACCCGGCGAAAAACAAACAGGTCATGAACTCGTACGTCTCAAAGCG